>PMYB01000229.1 GCA_003170915.1 Bryobacterales bacterium
TACCCCCGACCTACGCTTCGTTCAGCACCTCGCGATGTTGACCGCAAGATTAGGGGCCAAGATGGATTCGCTTCTCCTTTCTTGTGCGACTCTTTCATTCGCTACAACATGCCGGTTTAACCCGGCGCACCCCGTGACACGCCGTTCACAGCAGAAGCCGGCCACAGAGTCCGCCCGCATTACAGCGGCAGGGAAGCAGCCAACGTGATGCGCTTGTGCGCGCCGTCTTCAATCACAATCTGCCCGTGATCGAGCCGTACGCTCTCGACCTTGCCGAAACCGTCCGGCGTGTGCGCGTAGAAAAGCAGAAAGCTGGAGTGGATGGTGGATTTCGCCGGCAACCAGCGGAACGTCGGCGCGCCGAACATCCCGTTCTTGGCGACTGCCTCGCGGCGTGGCTCATCGTAGGGTTGCGTGCTCAACTCCAGGCCGCGGGCGAAGTTGCCGGTTGCCGGATAGCTTCCCCAGTTCTGCACCCATGGGAACTCTTCCCGCTTGAAAATGTAGCCGATGACCAGGTGTTTGGCAGTGTTCACGGTGGCGATCCAGCCCAGCGTGAGCGCGGGGTCCACCAGGATGGCGGCATGGTCCATGTAGTGGGCATCCGGCGGTGGCGCGGTCAGGTCGATCAATTTGCCGTCGAGTCCCGGCGCCAGCGGCCAGGTGAAGTTCTGGCCCGAGGCCAGCCGGCGATTCATGCCGTTGCCTCCCGTCCCCTGGTATGGGCGGTTCTGCGCGCGACTCCCGGAAATGCTCGATAGCGTGACACCGGATTGAAGAAACGGCGACCCGACCGTGGTGTGCTCGGCCCAAGCGATGGGGCGGTCGAAGCCCACCTCGCTTTCCAGTGCGCTTTCCACGTAGATCACGTTTTCGCCATCCACCAGCCGCAACGTGCGCGTCAAGTTCTCCTGCACCAGCGGCAGATGCGTATGGAAGGTGATGACGCCGGTGGTCCCGTCTTTTGCCGGCCGGTCGATTTGCCACAGTTGCAGGTGCGCTTCGCCGTGACCGGGCAGCCCCGCGGCACGCTCTTCCGCGGAGCCCGGGCCGAAGCCATCCACGCAGATGAAATGGCCGGCCGCGCCGTCGCTGGCCCTCCCCGTCGGCACAGCCGGGTTCCAGAGCGGGCTGAGTTTTTCGGCGTCGTCCAGCAGTACCAGGTTTACCAGCGTCGCGCCTCGTTCGGCGATGGTCAGCTCGATCTGACGGTTGGCCAAGGTCACCGTTTGCGCCGCTGCCGCCGCGGCCAGGACCAGCATCAGGGTGAGTTCACGCATGACTAGACACTATCACAGGAAATCCTCGCGAACCTGGCCAAGCTCGACGTTCGTTAAAGTAACAATCGCGCCCGGCGGTACGGTCACCTCGCCGCGCGCCATTGGTGCCACGGCATTCTCCTGCTGCGGGCTCACAACTTCCATATACCGGAACGGCTCTCCGGGCCACGTCACGGAGACTCTTTGAGCAGCCGTGGACCGGTTCAGCATCACCAGCGTTCGGGCGCCTCCGTTTTCGCTGAATGCAGTCGCCTGAAGCTGCTGGTTCGAGCTGGCCGCCTGCACGCGCGTCATGCCAGCGCGGATTCGCCGGGAATATGCCCCATACACCCGTAATTGATGGCTGGTCGCGGCCGGCACAAAGCCATGTTCGGCGTCGGGCGCCATCAGCGTGCGAGTCCACCCGTAGGAGGGCTGGACCACGTTGAGCAGAGTCCAGCAGTACATGATGCCGCAGGTGTCCAGCGTGGTCAGCAGCTTGTGATAGAGCTGGCCCATGGCGAAGGCCGTGCGGTAAGTGCGGGTCTGAAAAGCTGCATTGTTGACACAAAGCTCGCCCGCCAGAAACGGTTTGCCGCCGATGGCCTGCTTCATCTCGCGAAGGAGCGCGTCGAAGCCGTCGGGATCGTAAAAGAAATTCTGGTAATCGTACATGTTCGACGTGGCGTAATCGATGGCTTTCCACACCGCGTCCTTTTCGCGAAACGCTTTGACCGCGGCAATGCCGCCGGCCAGATACGGCGGATTGTGCATGTGGATCTTCACAGCGCCGAACCCGGCTTCATCCAGCGCCTTGCGCAGAGCCAGCGTCATCTGCTGCCAGACCTCGGGCGGCTGTTGCACCTCGTTCTGAATGCCCACGATCTCCGGCGCGGAGCCGGTCTTCTCGCGCGAAACCTGGCAATAACGAATCATGGCCTTGGCATACGCATCCAAGTCGGGAAGCTCGGTGATCTTTCCGGCGCTGTCGCGCCGCCTGGCCCACACCGGCAATTCCCAGAATTCGAAGATCGTTTTTCCGCCCAGGCGCCGCACCCGGCGCATGTAATCGAAGTCGCTGGTCTCGCAATTCGGGAAGTTGTCGCCATAGTAGTGCGGGGAGGCGTCCGCGGGCCGGTCCCAATTGGTCATTTCCGGGTTCAAGAGAGCGCCGGTGGGGTATTCGCGGTGCAGCAGAAGGTTGTACTCCGCCAGTTTGCGCCACCAGACACGCTTGCCTTCCTGGCTGAGCTCGGCGTAAGCGGGGGGAGTGGTAGTCCCGCCAAAACCCAGCATCTCCTGGAAGCGGGCGGAAGGATCTACGCGCACCGTGGCGGACTCGATTGCCGGCGGCAACTGTCGCCCCCGAACGCTGCCGTCCTCTCCCGAATACGCCAATTGGTGCCGGTTGACGTCCAGGGTGCAATGCGCGACGAGCGCTTCCTTGCCGTTGAGCGCCACTCGAACCGACAGCCGGTGATCGAGCACCACGGCAATTGCGCGAAGTTCACCGGTATACTCCACGCTCGATTCCTCCCAGAGTCCTTCCGGATGCCGCGCGGGTCTCTCCTCGACGGGCGGAACCTTGCTGAGCCCGGGCGAGTCGAAGTAGCGCTCGACCAGACGAACTCTGCCCGCTCCAACTTCCACGGTGAATCCGCCCATCGGGCCGGTGAAGATCCAGTGCAACCGGCTCTTCTCTCCCTTCCACTCGTCAATCGCCAGCGTTCGTTCGAACAGAGCGGGCAGCCATTCCGAAAAGTACTTCCGTGGAGGGCCCGGCACGTTCCACCGCGAGCGCGGCGACGGTGCGCCCGGAAATGCAAAGGGGTCACCCGCCGCGGACGGGCTGTTCCAAGCCGGCAGAACCAATCTCGACGGGTTTCCCGGACCGGCTTGAGCGGCCGCCTGGGCCAATGCCGGCGTGGAAAGCATCGCCGTGTGAAAGGCTCGTCGTGAAATCTTCATCGTGGATGTCCCTCAGTCACTTATACTCCAGGGAGCAGCGCCATGTTGCAAATACCGGGCAGAATCCGAAAAATCTCGTTGCGGGCCGTTGCCGCCGCCGTGTCGGGCGCTCTGGCCGTCGCGATTGCCGTAGCCCAGCCAGGCGGACGGTATCCCACGCATTGGTGGACGCCCGTTCCGGAGGAACAAAAGCCGGCTTGGGAAGTGCTCCCCCAAGCAGCCAAGCCCGGCGAGGTGATTCTTTCCAAGAGGAACGAGCTCGGAATCCTGTCCAACTTCGCCGCCACGCCGTTCACGCTTCGTGGCAAGCGTTATGCCAGCGTGGAGGGATTCTGGCAGATGATGCTCTACCCCGAAGGGCCCGGCGACCCGCGCGCCAAAGCCCCAGGAATAACATGGCCGCACTCGCGCCAAGAGGTCGCACAGATGACTGGATTCGAGGCCAAGGATGCTGGGACGCTCGCCGAAGAGAACATGCGGAAAATGGGGATTGACTGGGTGACCTTCGAAGGCCGGCGCATCGAGTACCGGTCGAAGAGGAAAAGCGATCACTATCGTCTCATCCTCAAAGCGATGCGGGCCAAGCTGGCGCAGAACCCGAAAGTGCGGGAGATCCTCCTATCGACCGGAGACCTGGTTCTGCTGCCCGACCACATCCAGGAGGCCGATCCCCCTGCTGAATGGCTCTATTTCAAGATTTGGATGGACCTGAGAAGGGATCTCCACCGCTGATCCGCATGCCGCCTTTCAATTCCCGCCCTCGACCGCCCGCGAATAGAACCCGGCCAGGTCGCTCTTCAATTGCTTGAGCGCATCCACGTTCAGGTAAATCATGTGCCCCGACGGGTAATATCCGAACTCGATGTTTCCGCGCAGCTTCGGCTCCAGCCCCATGTGCGCCAAATCGTACTCGGTGATGAAGAACGGAGTTGCCAGATCGAACAGGCCATTGGCCGAAAACACCTTCAGCCGCGGATTCTTGCGCATGGCATCCGCCAGGTCACCCGCCACGTAGGCATCCCGCATCGGCTGCACCTGCCCTCGTCCGCCTCCGCCGCCGCCCCCCGGCGGGCGGTGGGTGTGATCCCACGTCTGGTTGATGTTCAGTCCGCTGGGCAAGTAACTATCCTTCGACGTGTACTTCAACTCGCGGTCCAGATAATCGTGGAATGCCGACACAAACGCGCCCGTGATGCCGGTGCTCGAGGGATCATAGCCGGGAGTCTCGCCGGCGGCGTCCAGATCCGTTCCTTCGAACCGCGCATCATACCGTCCGATAATGAGCCGCTGGTCGCGCATCAGCTCCTTGCGGAAACGCGTCGGACTGATCCGCAGATTGGCTTCCTTGATGTACTGCGCCGTTAGCCCGGTGTATCCGGCCAGCTTTTGGGCGATGGAGTCCGCCTGCGCCTGCGGCAGGTTGTGTCCCTGCGCCAGGGCTTCCGCATAAGGACCCCGCGCGAAGGCCCGGACTTCGTTCAGAAACGCCTTCTCGTCCGCGGGCTTATGCGCAATCTTCCCGAAGTGCCAGGCGATGGCCGCATAGGAGGGCAGGTTCCCGATGAAAACCGCGTCGCCGCCCGGAGCCATGGTGAAGTAGTTGAGAATCGTCGACATGAGAATGACGCCATTCAACGGCATCCCGCTGGTCTCGAGCGCATCCGCCAGCGCCGCCGAACGCGTGGTGCCGTAAGATTCGCCGAACAGGAACTTGGGCGAGTTCCACCGGTGGTTCACGGTGACGTAGCGATGAATGAACTTCTCGAACGCCTGTACGTCCTGGTCGGTGCCGGCGAAGTTTTTGATGGTCGCGGTTCCCACCGGCCTCGAAAACCCGGTGCCCACGGCGTCCACAAACACCAGATCGGTCTTATCGAGCAGGCTGTACTGGTTTGGCGTCACCTGGTAAGGAGCGGAGCCCGTAGCCTCCGGGCTGGCCGTCATAACCCGCACCGGCCCCACCGAACCCATGTGCAGCCACATGCTCGCCGAGCCCGGACCGCCGTTATAAAGGAACGTCACCGGCCTGGTGCGAAGATCGCCGACGCCAACCACGGTGTACGCGACATAAAAGACGGTGCCGTACGGCTTGGCGTCGTCGCCGTCGATCAGTAGGGTCCCCGCCGTGGCGCTGTAGTGAATCGTCTTGCCGTCGAGCGACAGTTCATGGTCGGTGACGGAATTGGTCTCCGGCGGAATGGGAGTCGCAGGCCCCTCAGCCGCCCGGGCGGCTGGCGGTTCAGTGGCCGGCCCTCTCTGCGCCAACGCGTAGGAGGCCGCTAACAGCAAGCAAACTGTGAAGTGTGGACGTAGCAAGTGTTTCATTTCCTTTTGGCGTATTCTCTCACAAAAGCCGATCACAACGCCTTGCCTCAATGGAATCAACGACTTAAGCTCCAAACCCGCCAGCCCCACGCTACACTATCGGCGGGAGGCAAATATGGGCACTGGGCCACCGGCTGAGGCTGCCGACGCTCTGAAACGTATGCTGGACCGCTATCAAGAGCGCATCAAGTACTACTCGAAGGCGAGTCAAAACAACAAGCGCGCGTACAAGACCGCAAGATATCTCACGGTGGTGCTCGGCGCGCTGGTGACACTGCTGGCGTCACTCTCGTCGGCGTATTTCGTCAGGGGTACGTGGGTCGAAACCGGTTTCGACATACTGACACCTCTCCTGGCGGCCGGTTTGGCCATCGTGGGCGGCTTTTCACAGAACTTTCAGTGGGGCGCCGCGTGGTCCGACATGCTAATCGCCGCGGAACGCCTCGAAACAGAACGCAACCGCATTGCCGCCACTCTTCCCGGTCAAATCGACGCGGTCAAGGAGACGGCTCTCCTGGATGAGATGGTGATGGACGAAACCAAAGCGTTCTTTCAACGGCTCTTCGGTTCGGCGGGCGCCGGAAAACCTCCGCCTGGCGGCGAGGGCGGGTAGGTCACTGCACGCCATTCCGCCTCGAACCGCTCCAGCGCGACGAAGGACTTCTGCGTGCCCACGGCCAGGGTGGAGAGCGCCGCGTAAAGATTGGCGCGGGCGATGGCTTCGGCCTCCGCGCAGCCGCTCGCCAGAAAGCACGCCAGGCTTCCGATGAAAGCGTCTCCCGCCCCGGTGGTGTCCACGGGTTCCACCGCAAATGGCGGAATGTGCCGGACACCATCGGCTCCCGCGCACAGCGCACCGTTGGCGCCCAGCGTCACGATGACGCGCCGCAGACCGCCGGCCAGCAGCTTGGAAGCGCAGTTCCGAGCGTCGTCCAAGGTTCGCACCGGCATTCCGCTGAGCGCTTCCGCCTCGGTTTCGTTGGGAATGACGTAATCGGCGTTGGACACTTCGGCGAGGTCGAGCGCCTGGCCGGGGGCCGGGTTCAGAATCGCGCGGATGCCATGGGCGCGAGCGAAGCGCAGCGTGTGATATACGGTCTCGATGGGAATCTCGAGCTGGAGCACTATGCAATCGGCGCCGCGGAGCAGATCGGACGCGCCCTCCACGTCGCTGGGCGAAAGGCGGTCGTTGGCGCCCTTCACCACCAGGATGCGGTTCTGGCCGGAACTATCGACGAAGATGGGGGCCACGCCGCTCGACACGCCGGGCGTGATCCAGACGTGGCTGGCATCGATGCCGCGCGCGGTGAAGTTTTCGATGGTGGCCGGCCCGAACAGGTCGTCCCCCACCCGCGCCACCATCGACACGCGCGCGCCGCACAGCCGCGCCGCGACGGCCTGGTTGGCGCCTTTCCCTCCGAAGCCGAGATGGAATTCACGCCCGAAAATGGTCTCGCCCGGACGCGGAAAGTGGTCGGTAAACGTGGTCAGGTCGACGTTCGCGCTTCCAACCACGACGATGTGGGGCTGTCGGTTCATAGCTCCATCATTGTAACTGCCAGCCGATTCAGTTGGTTTGTGACCGTGACATCCTGTATACTAGCCTTAATCCCTCGCGCAGAATTAATTGGGGATCACTATATTTGAAGGACGTAATCAGGCATGAGTTTAAGCCAACTTGCAAAATCCATATCCGAGTCGCCCACCCTCAAGCTGAATGAAACCGCGGCCTTGCTCCGGGACAAGGGCGAACCCGTTATCCACCTCGGAGGCGGCGAGCCGAAAAGCAAAGCGCCCATCGACGCCATCGTAAGCTGTGCGGCTCTTCTCAGCACGGGCGACGTGAAATACACTCCGGCGGACGGTATTCCAGCGCTCAAGAAGGCCATCATCCGCTACACCGAAGAGCACTACGGCCGCGTGGCGGCGGCGGAGAACGTGATCGCCTCGAGCGGCGCCAAACAGTCCATCATGGTGCTGCTGCACGCCATCCTCGATCCCAAAGAGGAAGTCATTTTCCCCGTGCCGTATTGGGTCAGCTATCCGGAGATGGTGAAACTCGCGGGCGGCGTGCCCGTGCCGGTGGCGGCGCGCAATGGCGGCTTCGAGCCGAGTGTCGAAGAGATCGCCGAGAACGTGGGCACCAACACCAAAGCCATCATCATCAACAGCCCCAACAACCCTTCGGGCGCCGTGTACTCCGACGAATTCATCGCCGGCGTGGTGGAGTTGTGCGAAAAGCGCGACCTGTATCTGATCATGGACGACACCTACAACCGGCTGATCTTCGAGAACCGCAAGCCCACCAACGTCTACAACTTCAGCCACGCTCTCAGCCTCGACAGCTCCAAGCTCGTGGTGATCAACTGCGTCTCGAAGATGTACGCCATGACGGGTTTTCGCATCGGCTGGGCCGTCGGCGGCAAACAGGTGGTCCGGGCCATGACCAACATCCAGTCGCAGGAGACCTCGGGGCCGGCCGCGCCTTCGCAATGGGCGGCGGTGGGCGCTCTCAACGGCGTGCAGTCGTCCGTCGAGAGCCTGCGCCTGACGCTCGAGAACAATCGCAACGTGATGATGCGACGCCT
Source organism: Bryobacterales bacterium (assembly GCA_003170915.1). Classification (GTDB taxonomy): domain Bacteria; phylum Acidobacteriota; class Terriglobia; order Bryobacterales; family Bryobacteraceae; genus Fen-178. The sequence goes on from PMYB01000229.1 coordinate 8,141, forward strand.
GGACGCGTTCTCCGGCGTCAAGGTGGTGAAGCCCGGCGGCACTTTCTATTGCTTTCCCGATTTCAGCGCCTACGAGAAGGACTCGCAAAAACTCTGCCACTTGCTGCTCGATAAGGTCCGGGTGGTCACCGTCCCCGGACGCGACTTCGGCATGGAGGGCCACCTCCGCATGAGTTTCTGCGGCACCGTCAAGGAAATCACCGAAGGCGTCGAGCGCATCAAGTGGGTGCTCGACCCGAACGCGCCCAACGAGCTTTACCTGGGCGACCGAAAACTGACGAGGGACTGGCGATGAACCCCTATCTCGATCTTCCATCACCCGCGCAGCCCGAGGCCGGCGAACTGGCCGCCAATTACGGCCTGCAAAACCACGGCCTCACGAATCTTCACCGCGCCTACTGGAACCTGCCCAGCGCGGCGCTCTATGAAGAGATCGTATTCCGCGGCGAAGCCCGCATCTCCCATCTCGGTCCGGTGGTAGTCAGCACCGGTAAGCACACCGCGCGCGCCGCGGCCGACAAGTTCATCGTCAAGGAGCATTCCACCGAAAACCATGTCTGGTGGGGCGAGTACAACCGGCCGTTCAGCACCGATAAGTTCAGCCCGCTGCTCACGCGGATGCAGGGGTTCCTGCAAGGCCGCGACGTGTTCGTGCAGGATTGCTATGCCGGCGCCGATCCGGATTACCGCCTGCCCATCCGCATCGTCACCGAGAAGGCCTGGCACAGCCTGTTCGCCCGCAACATGTTCATGAAGATCAAGAGTGTCGACGAACTCAAGCGGCACGCGCCCGAGTTCACCGTGATCTGCGCCCCCTCGTTCCAGGCCTCCCCCATCATCGACGGTACCCGCACCGAGACGTTCATCCTCATTAACTTCTCCCAGCGGCTGGCCATCATCGGCGGCACCAGTTATGGCGGGGAGATCAAAAAGACCATCTTCACGGTGCTCAATTTCCTGCTTCCGCTGGAGGGCGTGCTGCCCATGCACTGCTC
>PMYB01000031.1 GCA_003170915.1 Bryobacterales bacterium
TTTAATTATACGCGGATGTATAGCTCGACTTCGATTGTCCTTGCAGTCGCCCCCAACTTCGGCGCGCTCCGCAGTGCAACCATTTCGATTGCGGGCGTGTCCGTCACGATCACGCAGGCGGCGGTCGCGACTGGGACGCCACCTGCCATCAAGGCCGTGGTGAACGCGGCCAGCTACGTAGTCGGCTCGGTTTCCCCGGGCGAGTTGGTGACCATCTTTGGCACGGGCATCGGACCGGCCACTGCGGCGGGCGCGACCACGGACCCGTCCACCGGAAAGCTGGCGACGACCATCGGCGGCGTGCAGGTGCAGTTCAATGGCATTCCGGCTCCCATGATCTACGCCGGCAGCACACAGGTGTCGGCGGTGGCGCCGTATGAGATCGCAGCCGTCCCGAACCCCTCGGTGTGGATCCAGTACGCGAGGCAGAGTTCCAACGTGTACGCGTTGACGACGGCGGCGACAGCCCCGGGGCTGTTCACGCAGAACGCGTCGGGGAGCGGGACGGGGGCCATCCTGAACCAGGACAACAGCCTGAATGGGCCGGGCAATGCGGCGGCCAAGGGCAGCATCGTACAGATGTTCCTGACGGGCGAGGGGCAGACCAACCCGCCGAGCGTTACGGGCGCCATTACCTCCGCGAGCTTGCCGCCTCCGCAGGTGACGCCTGCGCCGCCGCTGCCGATCCAGGCGCGGATCAACGGCCAGCCGGCTCTCTATGTGTACGCCGGGGAGGCGCCGGGACAGGTGGCGGGGGTGATGCAGCTCAACGTGCAGGTTCCGTCAAACGCGCCGTCGGGCAACCTGTCGATCACAGTGTCGATCGGCGGCAACATCAGCCAGAACGGCGTCACGGTGACGGTGCAGTAACTATGAAGCACCCAGTTGCTTCGATGCCAACCGAAGAGGGGTACAGCGTCTCTTGCCCCGGTCTCCCCGGGGGCTGGTCGCAAGGCGCGACGGAAGAGGAAGCGTTGGCGAACATTCAGGACGCCATTCGGGAATACCTCGCAGTCGCTAGAGAACTGGCGGGCTGGCAGTAGGGTAGGACAGACGATCGCTTCTTGTCGTCTGTCAGGCTTTGCCAAAGCACCGGAGGTTGGCAGGCCACAAACAACGATGGCCTGCCCCACCTTGCGCTTAGCTAGCCTTCTTGGCTAAGATCGAGACATGCCACACTTTAATGTCCACGAGGCGAAGTCGAACCTGTCGCGGCTGCTGGCGCTGGTTGAACAGGGTGAAGAGGTGACCATCATGCGGGGCGGCGAGCCCGTTGCCGACCTGGTGCGGCACCGGCGGAAAGCCGGACGCCGGACTCTCGGAGCGCTGGCCGGGACCATCTCGCTGCCCGAGGGGTGGGACGCGCCCATGACGAACGAGCAGGCAGATCGGTTTTTGGAAGGCAAGGAGTGGTGACCTACCTGCTGGACACCGCCCCTTTCCTATGGGCCGTCGCCAGCCCGGAAAAGTTGAGCCCGGCTGTCCGCAGACTGATCGAAAGCCGCAAGCATCCACTGTTTGTGAGTGTGGCCTCGCTTTGGGAAGTGGTGGTGAAAGCCCAGAAGGGGTTGCTTCAACTTGAGGATCCGCCGCGCTGGTTGGAAGCCGGGTTGAAGAGCATTGAAGCGGAGGTGCTTCCCATAAAGGCGGCTCATGTGTACCAAGTCGGCCGGCTTCCGACGATCCACAAGGACCCGTTCGATCGGGTGATGCTCGCGCAAGCGGCAAGTGAAGGCTGGGTTCTGGTCAGCAACGACGAAACCGTGTGCGAGTACCCGGTGGCGACGGTCTGGTAGCCCTGTAGTCCGCCTGCTTTCACGGCCACTAATTGCCTGGGCTGACCGGCACTTCTGTAATGCTGAGCGTGTTGCCGTCCGGGTCCTTGAACCAAGCCACTTTGGCGCCGCTCGGCGCGCTCCACACACCGAGCTCGTCTTGAGCCATGCCTTGGTACCGCTCGAATTTCACGCCAGCTTTTTGGAGCGCCTTGGCGGTAGCGACGATGTTCCCGACCTGCCATCCGAGCACAGTGTACGGCGCGACTGCAACTTTTTCGACAATGGTCACTCGCAGCATGATGCCATGCGCGTCGAATGCCAGGGCGAAACCATCCTCGCCGATCAGGTGCAGGCCGAGCGTGTCGCGATAGAACGCCTTGGCTTTGGCAGGGGAGTGGGTGGCGACAAAGGCCATGATCTTCGTTGAACCGAGCACGGATTGAGCTGGCATCAGAACAGTTTCTCACAAACCCACAGTTGTCGCAGTCCCCAGCGTGTACCCCAGTGTCGATTTGCGACAATGAGTGGGAAGCCAAGGAAAGGAATCTTACTTATGCATCGACTGTCCGTGTGGTTGATTCTCTGCGCCGCGGCGCTTCCGGCGGCGGGCGCCGACGAGCCGCCGCGAAGCTGGATCGACGCCGATACCGGCCACCGCGTTGTCCGCCTGACGAACGAACCGGGAAGCGCCAGCCTGTACTTCAACCAGAACGGGTACACGGCGGATGGCAAGAAGATGATCTACACCACGCCGGAGGGGATCTCGGTTCTGGATCTCCAGACGTACGCCACCAAGCCGGTGGTGAAGGGCACGGTGCGCGTGATCGTGGCCGGACGCAAGACCCAGAACGTCTACTACGTCTCGGGCGACGCGGTTTCCTCGACCGACGTCGACACGGGCGCCACGCGCGAAATCGCCAAGCTGCCGCGCCGCGGCTCGGTGATCACGGTCAATGCCGATGAGACGCTGCTGGGGGGAACCTACATCGAAGGGGAAGGCCAGGACTACAACGCCAACCGCCCGCCGGGGCCGCAGGTGCAGCAGCTCGATCAGCCGGTCAACAAGGGCCAGATGATGGAAGAGCGCCTGGCGGCCCACCTGCCCATGGGCCTATTCACGATCGATGTGAAGACCGGCGAGGTGAAGACCATCCTCAAGAGCACCGACTGGCTCAATCACCTGGAGTTTTCACCTACCGACCCGACGCTGCTGATGTTCTGCCACGAAGGTCCGTGGCACAAGGTGGATCGACTCTGGACCATCCGCACGGACGGGAGTGGCATTACCAAGGTCCACACCCGCACCATGGCGATGGAGATCTTCGGGCACGAGTTCTGGAACGCCGATGGCAAGACGATGTGGTACGACCTGCAGACTCCCCGCAGCGAGGTCTTCTGGCTGGCGGGTTATAACGTCGAGACGGGCCAGAGGACGTGGTACCACCTGCTGCGCAACGAGTGGTCCATTCACTTCAACGTGACGCGCGACGGGAAGTTGTTCTGCGGCGATGGCGGCAACCCCGGACAGGTGGCACGCGCTCCGGACGGCGCATGGATTTATCTCTTCCGCCCCGAGCTGTTCCGCAACCAGGGCATCGACGACAAGAGCCTCATCAACGCGGGCGTATTTCACTCCGAGAAGCTGGTCAAGATGTCGAAGCACCAGTACCGGCTGGAGCCCAACGTCAGCTTCACGCCCGATCGGAAGTGGGTGGTATTCCGCTCGAATATGTTCGGCGCGACTTACGTGTTCGGCGTCGAGGTGGCGAAGCCGGGGGCGGGGCAAAGCAAGTAAGTGGCCGGGGCTGGCGCTTTTGCCTATACATCATCGACGACACCTCCATCATCCGCGACTCGCGTCTGGCAGATGTCCCTAGCCTCGGCGTATTTCTTGGCGTGTCGGGGCTCTCGCATCGGAGGCAATCAGGCTAGCCGCTTTGGGAGTTCTCCGCGGATGGTCTTGATTGTGTCATCTATTACGATTTTGAATCCGCCGTCATACATCGCCTTCATAGCAACGAGTGTAGCGGCGGCGGCACCATCGAATCTCCAGCCTGTTTGGTCAAAGTCATTCCCGCTCAGACCAAACGGAGCGGTTGCTGAGAACACCATTGTGCACGCCCGGAATCGACAGCCAACGAATGTCTTTCCATCTATACGAATCTCCTCGTTTGCAAACTCCTTCCCACACACCAGGTTGGGAACAGAGATCGCAATACCAACTGGGCCGTTTTCGATGGTATTGCCCACCATAAACAAGCCTGGGATGGTGCACAATTCTGGACCAGCATCAAGAAGTCGCCCATCCGGAAGATAGGTGCGCACGGATACATCGAGCTCTAACGGAAGGGCCTCTCCATGTTTCCTGACCTGCGCCAGTACCGTCCTGGTTTTCACATCCCTCAGTGTTATACGATCTTCGGACCGCTCGACTTCGTAGGTTGCGAGGTCTCCTGGGTACATGTTATTTCGACGAATAGACGCGATCTTGCCCCCAGCCTGATCATACACGTCGCAGTCAATGCCAATTTCGCCAGTCTCTTCGTGCCGCCTGACGGTGAACAGTGATTCTCCGTTGAATTGAATCAGAACCGGAACGTTAACGAATATCTGACCACCAAGTCGGATGCGGAATTCTTTTTCTTTCAGCCACATATGTGAATTATCGTAGCCCTTGGCGGGTGTGTCAAGTGAATTGTCACCCTTCTGTGCTGGGTTCAGTTCCTTGACGGATTTCCGAGTTCCACGCGGTTGTTGCGCAGAGTGATTTCGGGATCGCTGCCGGTCATTTCCACGGTGACGGCGCCTCCATGCCAATCGGCGTTGGCGGGGAGATCGAGGGCCGCATCGGCGGTCTTGGGCATCAGGTCGGACGGCGCTTTCATTGGCGGCACGCTGGCTGTCGCAACCACGCGGCCTGCGCGGTCGCGCAGAACTAGCTTCGAGGCCGGTGCATCCACCGCGCCCAGGCTGTGCACCTTGACCGTCATGCGGCTGCCTTCGACGCGGACGTCCTCGGGGTCGATGCCGAGGTCCGGCCGCGACCAGTAGGGCACGCCTTTGGTAACCAGTTTCAGCTCGATGGTGGTGGTGGCGCGCGGCGCGAAGGTGACCTCGACGTCCCGGCCGCGCTCGAAATCGATGGTGCGGGTGGTCGAGTTCTGCGTCATCTCCCACTTGCCGGGTTCGATTTCCCAGCCGGTCATGAGCGCCTTCACGGGCGTTTGGTCGAGGTTGTAGGCGATCAGTTTGATATGATCGGGCGTCCCTTCGGAAACCGCCACGGCGACGCTCTGGTCGGTGGCCGGCGCCTGGAACTTCCAGCTCAGCACGTGTCCCGGATATGGCAAGTTGCGGACGAGCCCGATTCCACCCAGCCGCGCGCGCTGTAACTCGGCATTGCCCACTTCGACGCGGTCGATCCACAGGCTGCCCTCGGTGTTGAGGTACTCCCGTAACGCCGCGGCTTCGATCTGGTCGCCGTAAAGCTGCTCGAGGTAGTGCAGGTCGCCGGTCATTTGCCAGGCGAAATGGAGGCCGGCCTGGGCGGAGCGCTGCGCGGTGGAAGCGAAGACCCGCGTACCCCATGTGTCCTTCACCTTGAGCAGGTCGAGACCGTCGGCGGTGAGGCTCGCCAGGATGGCCGGCCCCTCGTCCCGAAGCGGCTGGAGGTACTTGGAGTCGCCGGTCCATTTGTAGGCCGCCCAGAAGACGTACCAGTCGATGCTCAGCGGGCTCACCTTATCCTCATCGGTGCGGAAATTGATGACGTTGTGGGTGGAGTATCCGCCGTTCGCGTTGGGTTTGCGATGGGCCAGGAGGCCGTCGGCGAGGTCCAGAATCAGCTTGCGGGTGGGAGGCGCGCCGTTGAACTGCACGAGCAGCGCTCCCGGTTGAAAGACCAGGAAAGAATAGGCCTTCTGCCATCCCCAGACGTCCTCTTCCGCCATCTTGAGCCCATTGAAATAGTTGGTCTTGATATGGCGATGCCCAGCCTGGTTGACTCCGGTAAGCCACTCGAGCTTGCGCGAAGTCTCCATGGCGCGCTCGAGCTGCTTGGGGCTGCCGAAGTTCAGGATGAGCGCTTCTCCCAGCGTGGAGATGCCTTCCTCGTAACTGTGCAGCTCGTCGGCCTGGATGGTGGAGAGGCCATTGGTGAACATGTGCTGGTTGTAAAAGGCATCCAGTTCCCTGAGGAGGGAATTCTGAATCTTCTCGGGATTGACGCCCATGAGCGCGGTTCCGGGCCAGGTGTTGGTGAGGTCGCCATCGTCGGAGAGTCCGCCGCCCAGTTCGCCGTCTTCGATTTGCCGGTTGTCGATGTACCAGTTGACGAAGCGCTTCAGGTAATCCAGATCTTTCACCTGGCGGAAAGCCCACAGGGGCACGCCGGCGGGAGGAACGGGCTGCATGAAGGGCGGCTTGGCCTGTTCCTTATTGGTGTCGTACCAGTAGTACAAGCCGGGGATATGATCGGGGTTGACGCGCAACAGGTCGGTCAGGTCCGCGTCGAACCGCGCGAAATTGTTCAGGCGTTTGACATTGACATGCTCCTCGACCATGTTGGAGTAGTTGTCGCGCACCTGCGTGAAGCGGTCGAGTTCGTGTTCGCGGGCGGCGTCTTTCCAGGGCTTGAAAATGAGCCGCACCTCTGCGCCTTCGAGCAACGCCGGGGTGAAATCGGCGCCCGCGCCGGCGATGGTCAGCCAGATGCTCTTGTTGTTGGGCAGAATCCGGTCGCGGGTGTCGAGCCAGAGAGTGTGCGGTTCCCCCGGCTTGACGGAGAAGGTGAAGTCCAGCATATCGCGCATGGGCCAGAGCGGGTCCTTCACCTGGATGTTCAGGGGGAAATACTCGCCGTGGGTGGGTTGGACGCGCAGCGCGGGAAGATCGATGGCGATTCCGTCGAGGCCGGCGTGCATGTTCTCCCAGCCGTAAGAGAAAGCGTGATTGTTGGGCACCTCGCGAAAATCCGCGGGGATCAAGATGTGCACCAGGGGCAGGCCGGCCTGGGCCGTCTTTCGCGGCGTCCGGGGAGCGGCGGCGGGGAGGGCCACCATGGTCATGCGCTCGTCGGGCGGGTAGCGGCCATCGATGAATTCGGTGGGCGGCTTCAAACTGGGGTTGTCCGGCTCCGCGGCGGCGGTCAGCCGGTATCTCAGTTGCGCGATGCCAGCGGGCTCGTTGCCAGGGTGCACGTAATAGGCCGCAAGCTCCCCAATGGGCGTCTCCTGCTCGACGTTGGTGAAGCGGATCTTCTGGCCGGTGATGGGTTCATCGAACCGGTGGAATGTTTTCTCCTGACCTTTGGGCCGCTCGAAGAGGCTTTTTTCGACGCTCGCCTGCTTCTCCATGTCGTGGCGCAGGAGGGTCATATTCCCCCAGGCGCCGCCCGCGATTTCCAGGTGGTTCCAGGGTTCCTCGGGCATGAAGAAGGTGATGGCTTTGCCGGAAAGCGAGTAGCAATCCCAATCTGGGAGTTGGAAATAGTCGTTGCGGCCGGGCAGCCGGGAGCGATTGTATACGCCCGGCCAGGTGGTCTCGCGGATGCCGTCGGTGGCCCTCCACCACCACCGCTTCAGATCGTAAGCGTCGTGAATTTCCACTTTGCGGACCGTGGTGTAGCGTTCCGCGAGCGGAGGGGGAACATCGCCGGGGCGGTTCCAGCCATAGCGGAACCACCACTCCCGCCGCCAGTCTGTGGACGACAGGTTTCGCACCAGCGCGGGAATATCGCGGGGGGTCTGGTTGTGCGCGAGAGCGGCGATGTTGTCGTCGGAAAGCATGCGGTCGTAGATGCGGATTTCGTCGATATCGCCGCCACGGTCGAAGTTGTACGCGCTCTGCACCTGCACGGGGTTGATGGCGCGGGAGTGCGGCCCGAACTGGTCCAGGGTGGCGTTGAACATGCCGGTGGCCGCCGCCTCCGCCACGACCTTGCCGTTCACGTAGAAACGAATGCCGCGGTTTTCGTCCCACGCCAGCGCCAGGTGCACCCATTCCTCGGGTTTGGGAAATGCCGGCATGGCGTAGGAGACGCGCGTGCGTCCGAGGTTGATGTCGGTAACAAAGGCGTCGAACCCGGGCTTGCCGTTGTAGTCGATGCGCAGCCACACCATGTCCCAACTGGAGTGGTCGCCGTAACCGACGCGAAAGACCGGAAACGGCGTCGGCCCGACCACGTCGCGCGAGCGCCAGTAGAACGAGAGCGTGCCGCGCTGCGCATAGATGTTGCCGGCAGCCCAGTAGGAGAGGTTTTCAAGATCTCCGCACTGGAAATATGGTCCCTTGGGACCACCGGGGAGCACCTTGACCTCGTCATTCCAGAAATTCGGCGCGGGGTTGCCGCCCGCCGCGTAGTCGGCCTGAAGCCCGTGGTCGCCGGAAAGATAGAACAGCAAACCCGGTTCCACCGCCGGCTGGCTCTGAGCGATAGCCGCCAGCGCGATGCATAGGATCAAAATTGCGCTTCTTGTCATGAAATTGGCCCTTCTCAGGCTTATGGTATATGGTTGAGCGCGGACCCGGGGCCTGACCGCTCTGTCCGCGCGGCACAAAGGCGGCGCCTTGGGACAGAGTGGTCAGGCCCCTACTTCGCGGAGCCCAGTTCTTTCAGTTTCTGGTCGAACATCGGGTATGGCTGGGCGCCCACCACCAGGTCGCCATCCACTCCGTCGGGCGTGCTCTTGCCGACCACGAAGGTGGGCGTCCCGCTGGCGCCGATCTTCATGGCTTCCAGGACGTCGGTCTGCACGGCGTTCTTGTACTTCTCGCTTTCCACGCAGGCGCGGAATGCATTCACGTCCATCTTCAGGTACGCCGCGTCGGCCACCAGGCTGTCCAGGTCGAGCTTGTTGGGATTCGCGCCCATCACGTCGCGCAGTTGCCAGAACTGGCCCTGGTCGCTGGCGCACCGGGCGGCCTCGGCGGCGCGCATGGCGTTGGGGTGGAAATCGAGCGGCATGTCCCGGCTGTAGAACCGCACCTTGCCGGTGTCGATGTAATTCTTCTTCAGCTCGGGGAAGGCGGTGACGTGGAACCGCTGGCAGAAGGGGCACTGGTAATCGGTGAACTCGACGATGGTCAGCGGCGCTTCCTTCGAGCCGAGCATGGCGAAGCCCGCCAGGTTCAGCTTGGCCCTGGTGGCCTGTTCCTCTTGAGGCCGCGGCGCCTGAGCCTGCTGCCTTTCGAGCAACTGGCGGATCTGGCGCAACTCGTTCAGAATCTGGTCGGCCTGCTGGCGCGTGATGCCCTGGTCCTTGGTGGCATCCTGCGCGCCGAGCGGCAACAGAAGCGCCAGCGGCAGCGCCGCGAGCCTGGCATATCGGAGAAACTTTTTCATGCGGTTCCTATCTCTTTTCCAAGACCAGAATGTACTGGCTGTCCTTGATGTGTTCCATTTCGGAGAGGAGGTGGAAGTGGTTGGCTTCAATCTCCTTGATGACGTCCGGCATGTCCAGGCGTATGTGGGTCATGGCGCGCCCGTCCGGCATGGCCTCCGGACGCTTGTAATATTCCACTACCACCAGTTTGCCACCTGGCTTGAGCGCTTTGTGAATGCCCGCCAGCATCTTCTCGGGGTAATCGAAGTGGTGGTATACGTCGAGCGCCAGCACCTCGTCGGCCGCGCCTTCCGGCAGGCTCGGATCGGTCTCCGTACCCTTGACGAACGTCACGTTGCCCAGGTTCTGGTTCTGCGCCCGCTGTTTGGCGGACGCCAGGAAGTCGTCGAAGATATCTTCCGCGATCACGCGACCGTCGGTTCCCACAGCGCGGCTCAGAAACGGCAGCATGTAGCCGATGCCGGTCCCCACGTCCGCCACCGTCATGCCCTTTTGAAGCGCCATCGCCCTCACCAGCTCGCGAGGCTTCTCCAACTCGTCGCGGTTCGGGCTGCCCAAGCCGGCCGCCATGGTCTTCCGGCCCTGTTCCGTCTGGTACTGGGAATTGGCCTGCGTGGCCACCTGGGCGGACATGGCGCCGGCCAGCGCCAGTGCCGCGAAAACTCCCGTCCTCTTCATGTGTTTCATGATATCAGCGTGGCGCAGCCTCTCAGGCTGCCGTCTCCGCACTCGTGCGGAGACGTTGTTCTGGCCCGCAAGCCAAGCGTCCCCAAGAGTGGGGACGCGGCAGACTGAGAGTCTGCGCCACAGCCGGGCTATCATAACAGCAGGTTCTCCCATGAAACCTTGGTTGCGGCGCTGTGCGCTGGTGCTGTCATTCGCGGCCGTCTCCTGCTTTGCGTTGGCGCAACGCGGCGGGGGGGGCTCGCAATCCCCGACTGAAGACGAAAGCGACGTCCGCCTGCCCAACGGGAAGGTCCAGCGCGATGAGATTCTCAAGGCCGAGCACGAACAGAACCTGAAGGACGCAGCCCAGTTGGCCGACCTGGCGGAACAACTGAAGCAGGAGCTGGAAAAGAACGACCGCTACATTCTCTCCATCTCCACGCTCAGGAAGACCGATGAAATCGAGAAACTGGCCAAGAAAATCCGTTCTCGCCTGCGGCATAATTAGCCTCCTCGCCGGCGGGGCCGCGGCTGCGCAGGCCACCCCGGCAAAGTCGCCCGCCATCGCGCTGGTGGACGGCGCGGACGCCGCGCAGTGGCGGACCTGGACGAAGGACCTCGGCTGGCAGGTGATCGCGCCCGCCGCGGACGCCGCCAATGCCAATATCGATGTGCGCGTGCAGGCGCTGGTCTCGGCGGTAGAGGCGGCCATCCGGAACTCGGGCGTCGATCCAGCGCGCGTGTATCTGGCGGGCCGCGGCAGCGCGGTGGCGGTGGTGTTCTATGCCATCTCCCGCGTTCCCGATCTGTGGGCCGCCGGCATCGCCCTGGGCGGCTCGCCCAAACCGGCCGTCGACACCAACCGCTTGTTCACCGCCAATTTCACGAATGCGCCGGTGCTATGGATCGGCGAGGCCGGCGACCAGGCGCTCGCGGAGAAGCTGAAATCCGCGGGGCTCAATCTGGAGTGGCGCCTGGCGAAGGGCGCCACCAACGGCGACGTCTTCGAATGGCTGGCCGGGCACCAGCGCGACGAGTTCCCCGCTTCCATCGATTGCGAAACCAACTCGCCCACGTTCGCGCGCTGCTATTGGATCCGGATGGCGAAGTTCGACGCCAGCGAGCGCAACGACGTGCTTCCATCCACGCGTGTGGCGGGCGGCTCCGGCGCGATGCTCGACCTGGGGGCCTTCGGTTACACCGCCACCGACCCCGGCCCCGGCGTGCTGGTGTCGCATCTTCCCGAAAAGTACAGCGGCCCGCTCAAGATGGCGGACCGCATCGTGGCGCTGGACGGCAAGCCCATCCAGGACGCGCGCCAGTTCGCCGAAACCATGGAACAGATTGTGGAGGAGAAGTCCGTGGTGGCGCTGGTCCAGCGGGGCAAGGAGCGCATCCGCGTGGAAACCCGCGTCATTCTCCCGAAGCGCGATTCGGCGGTCACCGCGCGCGTGCAGGCTCAGTATTCGCCCGCGGACAAGGAAATCCAGATTATCAGCCGCACCGTGACGGAAATGCGCGTGACGGTGCCGCCGGCATGGACGCCCGCCACCCTTTACTGGAACGGGCTGTCGCTCGAAGACCTGAAAACGCCCGGCTGCTATGCGCTCACGGTCGAGAAGGAACTGCTGCGCGCCTCGCCATGCGAAAACTGACGCACCGGGAAGTGGCGCGCCGGTTGATTCGCGCGCCCAAAAGCGAGCAGCGGGACGTGGCCATCCGCAAGGCCGTGCGGCAGATCCCACGCGGCAAGGTTGCCACTTACGGCCAGGTGGCGGCCGCCGCCGGGTACCCTCTGTTTCACCGGCAGGTGGCGCAGTTGCTGCGCAAAGCGGGGAATTCGTTGCCGTGGCAGCGCGTGGTAGGCGCGGGCGGCGCCATCAAGCTGAAGTACGAAGCCGGCCTGGAACAGCGCACGCGCCTCGAGCTGGAGGGCGTGCGCTTTCGCGGCCGGCGCGTGGATATGGCGGAGCACCGGCACCGCTTCCGCACGTGGGAGTTCGATGACCACCCGCTCCCCTGAAATAGACCGATTGCGTTAACCTGAAGATGTAGGGCTGCAATTATGACTGTCACACTCAATCTGCCGCCGGAAAAGGAAGCCGCCTTCAAGGCCCAGGCGCAGGCCCGCGGCTTGAGTCTTGAGCAGTGGATGCTAGACGTTGCCGACCAGCAAGTGCAGCCCGTTTCCATCGCGCACTTGCAGAAAACCAACCCTGAGGAGTGGGCGCGGCAATTCGATGCCTGGGTTAACAGCCACGACCCCAATACCCCCGTTCTCTCGGACGAAGCCATGAGTCGGGAAAGCATCTACCCGGACCTGACCTAACCGCGTGCTTATCGATACCAGCACTTTGCTTCGGACCTTGCAGCCGTCGCATCCGCAGCGCGAAACGGCACGCGTCGCGATCAAAGCCCTAACCGCGCGGGGCCGCGACCTGCACATCGTTCCTCAAAACCTCGTCGAGCTATGGGTTGTGGCGACACGGCCGGTTGCCAAGAACGGCCTGGGGTTGTCCACTGCGGAGGCGGCGGACGAACTGATGCGTCTGAAGAGCATGTTTCCCCTATTGCCCGATACTCCGGCAATTCACCCGGTTTGGGAGAGCCTGGTCATTCAATATCGGGTTTCCGGGAAGCCCGCGCACGGTGCCCGGCTGGTCGCCGCCATGCACGTGCACGGCCTCAGCACCATTCTCACCTTCGACCGGACCGGATTCTCCCGCTACGCCGGCATCGAGGTTCTGCATCCCGCCGCCGCCACTTGAGCATTTCGCCTAAGGTGCGGGCGAATCCGCCGACGGGGCTCCGAAGGACGTCGGCCAGCATCACCGCCCCGTGCTGCGTGAACACTTGCGGCCAGTACTTGATGTTCTGGCCGCGCTTTCAAGGTCACAAATTGTGATTTTGAAAGGAGAACAGCTTCGCCGCCGACCGTGGGTCACGGGCGAATTTCGGGGGTTTCGCAGCCTGCCCCTGAGATTTTCCTACGGACCCAATTCATGTTTTATGTCGGCCCATGGCCGCGTCTTCCCTTGGCGTGTCTGTTTGAGACTTTGGCGCAGGCGTTTCGCCTCGGCGGGAGTGAGCACGTCGTCGGGGTCGACAACCCGCTTGGGTTTCACCAGCACCTTCTTCCCCGGCCCAACGAATCCTATGGGGCGCTTCGCCGGCTCTGGCGGCGGCTCCATAAGTTGCTCCAAAATATCGAACACGACTTTGAACTGCTGGTCGTATTTCTTCTCCATGGCCGCCAGGCGCTCACCGAGCTCTTTGTGCGTCGCGAGAATCTGCCAGAGTCGCGCGAACGTCCGCACGATGGCGATATTCACTTGTACCGCGCGGTCGCTCTGCAACACCGAGGAGAGCATCGCGACGCCATGCTCGGTGAACACCAAAGGAGACTTGCGTAAACCCATTTTGGCGGCAGGATTGGAAGTCACAATTTGTGACTTCCAATACGCAAGCTCCCTCGCAGTGAGCTGAAACATAAAATCATTCGGGAAGCGGGCCAGGTTTCGGCGGACTGCCTGATTGAGGGCTCTGGTGGGCACTTGGTACAACGCGGCCAAGTCGAAATCGACCATGACCTTCTGGCCGCGGATGAGGTAGATGCGGCGCTCGATGATCTCGAGGGGAATGAGACCGCGTTCTGGTTTCTTCGGCATTTGGTCCCCTTCAATCTTACGGCATCATCGGAACTTCGGCCTTCACCGCATGTAGAAGAGGCTCAGCCGCGGCAGCCCGGCTCTTTCCAGCAGGCTGCGCTCCAGGTATTGCTTTTCCAGCATGGATAACTGGTCGGCGGTCATCTTGCCGCGATAGGGGCGCAACTGGCGGTCCATCTCGCGGCGCGCGGCTAGCAGGTCCTCTTCACTCTGGCGCGTGCGCGCGATGGCGATCATTTTCTCCTCGAGAACCGTCAGGCGCTGCTCCAGCGCTTCCAGGTCGGCGTAGTGCTGGTTCGATTCCTCGGCGAGGCGCTCCAGCGCGCCGGCGATCTCCGAATAACCTTCAACGTCGCGAACGGCAGCCGAATTCTCACACAGGTACTTGCACAGTTCCTCTTGGTCGAACGGCGGCGCGACCTCGCGGCGCGGCCGGGGCTGCGCGGTTCCGGCCATGATCTGCGCTTCGGTGAGCACGGCCTGCGCGCAGAAGGCCAGGCTGTTCACCATTTGGGTCTTCACCTTGCGGGCGCGCCATTTATCGAAGGCCGCATCGATGCCGCGCATCACGGCTTCCAGCGGCACGCCGGCGTTTTTCCAGGTTTCGATGAGCGCCCAGTCGAGCGGCGAAAGCAGAAACAGGCCCGTGGCGCGCGCGCGCTGAAAGTGCTCCTCGATTTCAGTGAAGTAGTTGAAGTAGTTGTAGACCCAGTCTTCGTCGCTCACTGTGGGTGGTTCCGTTCCCAGATCATTTGCAGGCCCTCCAGCGTGAGGTGCTCGTCAACCGTCTTGAGGTAGCGCGAGCCGGCGACGATCAGGCGCGCCTGGCCGCCAGTGGCCACCGTTTTGGTGTCCGGCCCCATCTTTTCGATGATACGCTCGAGGATTCCATCGATCATTCCTATGGCGCCGTAGTACAGGCCGGAACGCATGCTGGCCACGGTGTTGGTGCCCACGACATCCTTGGGCGGCCGGAAATCGACCAGCGGCAGGCGCGCGGTCTTGCTGAACAGCGCGTCAACCGAAATGCCGATGCCGACGGCGATGGCGCCGCCGAGATACTCGGCGTCTTTCGAAATCACGTCGAAGTTGATGGTGGTGCCGAGATCGACGATCACGCACGGGCCGCCGTACTTGTAGAAACCGGCGACGCCGTTGACCAGGCGGTCGGCGCCGACTTCATAGGGGTTGTCGTAGCGAATGGTCAAACCGAGATCGGTGCGCGGCCCCACGAACATGGCTTGCGTGTGAAAATAGCGGTCCGCCATGAAGGCCAGGGTGGAATCGATGGGCGGCACCACGCTTGAGATGATCATGCCGTCGACGGCTTCGATGTCCAGCCCGGCCGGTCCGAACAGGTTGTGCAGCAGGATGCCCCATTCGTCGGCGGTCTGCTCCTGGACGGTGCGCAGCCGCCACTGGCAGACCAGCTTGCGGCCGTCGAAAGCTCCGATGGTGATGTTACTGTTGCCTGCGTCAAGAGCCAGCAGCACGTACGCCTCCCGCAAGAATCAGAGTATCCGTTCCGTCGTCTTTGTGCACCATCAGGAAGCCGGCGGGGTCCAGGCCCGCGGTAGTTCCCTCGATGATGCCATCGGGCTGCTTGACGGTCACGCGCCGGCCGGCGGCGTAGCTCGAAGCGCGCGTGAACAGCCGCAGGATGGTGTCGTTATCCAGTGCCACGAAGGTGTCTATGGCGGGCAGCAGGGTCAGAACGATGCCGGTGAGCGAGACCGGGGCGCCTGTGTGGAGGCGCAGAGAGGTGGCTTCGGACGCCAAGTGCGGAGGGAACGAGGTTTGGTTCACATTGATGCCAATGCCGGCGATGGCGTTCCCCTCGGCCACTTGCACCAGAATGCCAGCCACCTTCTTGCCCGCGAGCATCACGTCGTTGGGCCAGCGCAGATCGCACACCATCCCGGTGGAGCGCGCGATGGCTTCCGCGGTAGCCAGACCGAGCGCCAGCGTGAGGGCGGGCGCCGGCTTGAGCACAATGGAGCAGTAGATGCCGCTGGCCGCTTCGGAATGCCACGAGCGGCCGTGGCGGCCCTGGCCCGCCGTCTGCTCGTCAGCCAGCACCACGGAGCCGAGCCCGAGGCCAACGGCGGCGCGCATGGTGGAATCGACGGCCGGGTAATGATGGATGCGCCGCGCGGGAAATTCGCGCCTCAGACGCTCGATATCCATCAGGCCACCTCGAGGCGGAAGCTGATGTCCATGGCGCGGGCGGAGTGGGTGATGGCGCCGGAGGAAACGAAGTCCGCGCCGGTTTCCGCGTAGGCGCGGACGTTGTCGAGAGTGATGCCGCCGGAAAGCTCGACCTGGGCGCGGCCGCCGATCTCGCGGATCCACCGCGCCGCCTCTTCGGGGGTCAGATTATCGAGCAGCAGCCAGCCGGCGCTCGCCTCCAGCGCCTCACGCAGCTCTTCGCGGGTATGGATTTCGACTTCGATGGGCAGGCCGCTGGCGCGCGCGCGCTCGATGGCGTTGCGGACGCCGCCCGCCGCGGCGATGTGGTTGTTCTTGATCAGGACGGCGTCGAAGAGTCCCACGCGGTGATTGGCGACGCCGCCGGCGGCAGCGGCCGACTTTTCCAGGCGGCGCAGGCCGGGCGTGGTCTTACGCGTGTCGAGCACCTGGCATTTGGTGCCCGCCACGGCGTCGGCAAAACGGCGCGCCGCGGTAGCCACACCACTGAGCCGCTGAAGAAAATTCAGCGCCACGCGCTCGCATTCGAGCAGGGTGCGGGCGCGTCCGCTCACCGCCGCGATCTCTTCGCCTTGGGCGCACGGGTCGCCATCGCTCTTGAAGATGTTGAGTTCGTCGACGCCACCGCGCAAGTCGTAAATCTCCCCCAGCAGGCCCAGACCGGCAATGATGAGCGGCTCGCGCGCGAGGAAGCGGCCGCGCGCCTTTTGGGACTCGGGCACGCACGCCTGGCTGGTGACATCGCCGGAGCCGATGTCTTCTTCGAGAGCGAGGCGCACCACTTCGGTCATAACGCGGCGTCGATCTTGCACAACTGCGCTTCGTAATCCGCCAGCTTTTGGCGGATGCTTTCAATCACGTGGGGCGGCGCCTTGCCGAGGAAGGTGTCATCGCTCAACTGGCGTTTGGAGTTGGCGATGTTTTTGGCGAGCTGCTCGCGCTCTTTGGCGAGACGTTTGCGCTGCGCGTCCTCCTGAGACTTGGGCACGTGAAGCACCAGGTCGAATTCAGCGGTGGAGTGCATGACGCCGGGGGCGTCTCCGGGGGCCGGAGCGGCATCGGACTGGAATTCCAGCACCACGTTAGCGAGCTTCTGAATGGCCCCGGCGTGGCGCGTGGCCACCTCCAGAGCCGAGCTGCGTGAGTACAGCACGCCTACGAGTTGTTGCTTGGGATCGAGCTTGCTCTCGGTGCGCAGGGTGCGGGCCATGGTGACGATTTCCTGAAGTATGCCGATCTCGCGCTCGGCCTTGAAATCGGTGGTGTCCGGGTTGTACCGCGGATAGGGGGTGAGGGCGATCGAGGCGGGCCGGATGGTCCGATCGGTGGCCAAACGCTGCCACAGCTCTTCGGTAAGGAACGGCATGGCCGGATGCAGCAGCCGCAAAGCCGTCTCGAAGGCCGCCAGCGTGTTGCGCCAGCCGGCGGTGAGGCCGGAGTTTTCCCGGAAGTGGAGCTTCTTGAGTTCGAGGTACCAGTCGCAGAACTCGTGCCAGAAGAATTGCCACAACACCTGCGCGGCCTCGTGGTAGCGGCACTGCTCGATGGCGCGGCTGGCCTGCTCGCCGCAAGTGTTCAGGCGGCTGAAGATCCAACGGTCTTCGATGCGCACTTCCATGGTGCCGGCGTCCGCCAGCGGCCGGAACTGCTCGAGGTTGTCGGGGACCCAGGGCTGGACGACGGAGCGCTCCATGTTGAGAAAGAGAAACCGCGCCGCGTTCCAGATTTTGTTGGCGAAGGCGCGCGAGCTTTCCATGCGCTCTTCGGTGAGAACGATATCGGCGCCGGGGGAGGCGCCCTGCAGCAGGGCCATGCGCACGGCGTCGGTGCCGTACTGGTCGGTGATCAACAGCGGGTCGATGGTGTTGCCGCGCGTCTTGGACATCTTCTGCCGTTCGGCGTCGCGCACCAGGCCATGTATGTAGACCTGGCGGAAGGGCACCTCGTCCATGAATTCCATGCCCATCATGATCATGCGGGCGACCCAGAAGAACAGGATGTCGAAGCCGGTGATCAACAGCGAAGTGGGGTAGAAGGTGGTGAGATCGTCGGTCTGATCGGGCCAGCCCAGCGTGGAAAACGGCCAGAGGGCGGAGCTGAACCAGGTATC
>PMYB01000224.1 GCA_003170915.1 Bryobacterales bacterium
ACATTTTAAATGAGGCTTGACATCCGCGTCAAAGATATCCGCAACAGCTTTCCGTCCTGGTGTATACTGGATGCACCTGAGGGGCAAACTGGAATACCTTCAGTCCACACTCACCAAAAAGGACAATCTACATGAAGCGATTGACGGTAACTCTGTTGATGATGGCGCTCAGCGTCGGAACGCTGCTCGCACAAGCTCAAACCAAGGCCGCGGATGCAAGAAAACCGGCGGCTTCGGCCAATGCTGCCAGGGATGAGTTCAAACAGATCGAAAACGATTGGGTGGATGCGTCGAAGACCAAGAACGCGGAAAAGCTGGGGGACATTCTCGCCGATAGTTGGGTGGCACTTGACTGGGACGGCAAGCGGACGGACAAGGCCAAGGCCCTGGCGGACATGAAGACGCCCGGCAATTCGCTGGACAGCATTGAAATGGGCCCCATGACCGTTCGTATTTTCGGTAACACCGCTGTCGTAACCGGAAGCGACACCGAAAAGAGCATGGAAAACGGCAAAGATACCAGTGGCAAGTATGTTTGGACGGATGTCTTTGTGAAGCAGAACGGCAAGTGGAGGGCCGTAGCGTCGCAATCCACCAAGGTGCCCAAGTAGCCCGCTAACCGTTCGCGCCGGGCCGCGGCTGCGTGTTCGGCGCGCACGCCCGCGCGGCGCTGAGCGGGAGGAGCCGGCGCGCGACGCTCGATCCGAAACGCCGCTTCGCGGGCAGCGGCGAAGATCACGAGCGGCGTCGGCGAAGCCCGGTGCACGTGCACGGGAGTCTGGCGGACGGGCCGTGACCGCGCGGCCGCGCGAAGCTCGGCCCCGACTACGCGTTCGGCGCGCACGCCCGCGCGGCGCCGAGAGGGAGAAGCCGGCGCGCGCGGCTCGACTCGAAACCGCCGCTTGACGGGCGGCGCTGCCTTCGTTGGCAGCGATGCCGGAGCGCCGCGTTGGTTCCGTGCCAGCGCCACTTCCGAAACCACTCCAGCGCTCGCAGCCGCCGCACGTGCGCCGGGCCGGCGAGACGCGAGCGCGGGCGGCGGCGAAGAGCGCGAGCAGCGCCGGCGAAGTGCCCATGCACGGGAGCCTGGTAGGCTCGGCGTGGCCGCCCGGCCGCTCGCGCGCCCGGCCCGCGACTGCGTGTTCGGATCGTAGCCGCGCGGCGGGGACACGGAACGCGGGGAAAAGAAGGCGCGGTGCGGCATTCTCGAAGCCGCGGCAGCGCGCGTAGCCGCCGCACGGGCGCAGGGCCGGCGAGACGCGAGCGCGGGCGGCGAAGAGCACGAGCAGCGGCGACGAAGCCCCCGTGCACGCGCACGGGAGTCCGGCGGACACGGCGCGACCGCCGGGCCGCGCGCACCCGGCCCCGACTGCGCGTTCGGAGCGTACGCCCACGAGGCGGTGACAATTTCGGTCCAGGCCCGGCGGAGGTTTTCCGTCATCTGGTCAGCGTCACCGTGCGGCCCTTGCGGATCGATTCCCGCGCCGCGTCCAGAATCTCCACCACCACCACGTTGTTCTCCAGCGAGTTCAAACCGTACGGTTTGAATTTGCCGCGCGCCACCGCCACCAGGTACGAAATGGAGTCACGTTCTTCCGGCTTGCGCTCCGTGGGCGTGCGCGTTTCTTCGGCGTTTGCTCCGTCCAGCCGCACGCGCAGACCGTTGCCGCCGGTCGCGATGGCGTATCCCTTTTCCCCGTACACCTCGAAATCCTTGCGGCTGTACGGCCAGTTCCACGACCCCTGGATGATCCCCTGCGCCTTGGGATACTCCAGCAGCACCGTGGCCTCGTCGTCCACGCGCGCATAGATCGCGGGCTTGTTGGTCTGCGCCAGCGCCGTCACCTTCAGCGGGCGCTGGTTGTCCAGCATCCACGTCATCAGGTTGGCGCCATAGCAGCCGAAATCGAATAGCGCGCCGGCGCCGTTCTTCACCGGATCGGTGAGCCAAGCCAGAAACTCCGGCTGCACGTGGATCTCCTTGGGTCCCTCGTGCCCGTCCATCGCCACCATCTTGCGGATCTCGCCCGCCGCCTTCTGCTCGTGGATCAGGTCCCATATGGCGCCGTGGCTGCGATACCAGGTGGTCTCGTAGTTCACGAACACGCTGACTCCATACTTGGCCGCCGACTGCTCGATGGCGTGCGCCTGCTTCACGTTCACCGCCAGCGGCTTCTCCATCATCACCGTGATGTGGCGCGGCGCGCACGCCTCCACGACGGCCGCATGGGCGTAGGTATCGGTGAAGGTGGCGACGGCCTCGGGCTTCACCGCGTCCAGCATCCCGGCCAGATCGGTGTAGAGCATGCCGGTGGCCAGCTTGTTGTCCTTGGCGTAGCGCGCCAGCAGCGCGGAATCGGGATCCCATACGCCCACGAGATGCACGTCGGCGGTGCGGAGCAATGCGGTTCGCAGGAATCCGGAAACGTGCCCGTGATTCAGACCGGCGATAGCGAGCCGCACGGGCGGTTCCGTGGCGCACAGAGGAGCCAGTAGCAGGAGAGGCGCGAGACCGCGCCACATCATATAGTGACCACGCATGATACCCATTAGACTGCAAATCGCGACCTGGCCAGCGAGCCGCGGGTGCGGGCGGCGGAGGAGAGCACGAGTGGCGCCGGCGAGGCCCTAGGCACGTGCACGGGAGTCCGGCGGACGCGGCGTGCCGCCTGGCCGCTCGGCCTCGACAGCGTGTTCGGTTCTTAGCCGCGCAGGCTCGCAGCGGGAGAAGGCGGCAACCCTATTTTGCCTTCCTCAACGCTTTCCACGCCGTCACAAACACCTGGATCTGTTCGGCCCGCGGCGGGCGCCCGTTTCTCTCGAGCCTGCAACGCTCCCAGGCATCAGCGTAGACTTGTTGCAGGCCCGACGGGCTGAGCATGGCGTACCGTTGGCGCAATTCTGCCAAGGCTGCGGGGGATAGTGGCGAGTCCAGAGAGAAATCGGGACGTTTGGCCATATTCGTCTTTTCTTCGCCTACAGTGCAGCGCGGTCCGAAAGGGGGTTCGCGACGCGTAACCAACACGCGTAGCCCGCGCGGCGCTGAGCGGGAGAAGCCGGCGC
>PMYB01000159.1:0-50772 GCA_003170915.1 Bryobacterales bacterium
GGGATTCCCACCGAGGGCGTTCCGGCGCTGCTGCGCCATGCCATCCCGGTGCACGAAGTGGTGAAGGTGGATCTGCACGTGCCCGGCTGCCCGCCGTCCGCCCAGGCCATTGTCTTCGTGCTGGGCGAGTTGCTGGACGGCCGCGTGCCGGATCTGAGTTCGAAGGTGAAGTTTGGGTAAGGGTGGCCTATGAAGAAGATCACGATCGATCACGTCACGCGCATCGAGGGGCACGCCAAGATCGACATCTACCTCGATGACCAGGGCCGCGTCGCGGACACGCACTTCCACGTCACCCAGGTCCGCGGATTCGAGAAATTCACCGAAGGACGGCCGTTTTACGAGATGCCGTCGATCACCGCGCGCATCTGCGGCATCTGCCCAGTAAGCCACCTGCTGGCCTCCGCCAAAGCGTGCGACGCCATCATGGCCGTGGAGCCGCCGCCGGCCGGCGTGAAGCTGCGCGAGCTGATCCACTGCGCGCAATTCGTGCAGTCGCACGCCCTCAGCTTTTTCCATCTTTCGGCGCCCGACCTGCTGCTGGGTTTCGATTCCGACCCGGCGCACCGCAACATCTTCGGCCTGATCGAAGAAAGCCCGGAGATGGCCAAAGCCGGCGTGGCGCTCCGCCGCTTCGGCCAGGAGATCATCGAAGGCCTGGCCAAGGAGCGCATCCACAACTCCTGGATAGTCCCAGGCGGTGTGAACGCGCCGTTGGCCCCGGAGGTGCGCGACCGCATTCTCGCCGGCCTGCCCGAGGCGCGCGCCATCGCGGAACGCACCATCGCCTTTTACAAGACCGTGCTCGACCGCTTCACCGAGGAGATCGAGAACTTCGGCACCGACCCGACCATGTGCGCGGGGTTGGTGAACCGCGCCGGCGGCCTGGAGTGGTACGACGGCCAACTGAAATTCAAGGATGCCGGCGGCGGCACCATTGCGGCGGACATCCCCGCGGCCGATTACGCCCAGTACATCGGAGAAGCGGCGCTGCGCGATTCGTATCTGAAGGCGCCCTACTTCAAGCCCCAGGGATATCCCGCGGGCATTTACCGTGTCGGCCCGCTGGCGCGCCTGAACGTGGCCGAGCAGACGGGAACGCCGGTAGCCGACCGCGAACTGGCCGAATACCGCCAGCGATTCGGCCCGGTGGTGCACAGTTCGTTCCACTACCACTATGCGCGGCTGATCGAGTTGCTGCACGGTCTGGAGAAGATCGAGCGCTTGCTGGCCGACCCGGCCATCCTCGACACGCACGTGCGCGCGCACGCCGCTGTGAACCGGCTGGAGGGCGTGGGCATGATCGAAGCCCCGCGCGGCGTCCTGATCCACCACTACAAAGTCGATGAGAGCGGCGCCATCAAATGGGCCAACCTGATTGTCGCCACGGGCCACAACAACCTGGCCATCAACCACAGCGTGGGGCAGGTGGCGCGCCACTTCATCGACGGCAACCAGATGAAGGAAGGCATGCTCAACCGGGTCTCGGCGGTAGTGCGCGCCTACGACCCGTGCCTGAGCTGCTCGACGCATGCCGACGGCACGCTGGCGCTGGAGATTAGGCTGAAGGGACCGGGCGGCGAGGTGCTGGATAGCATCGGCTGAGTGTTACGAAGCGGGTGCGAAACTGTGGGGCGGACCCCCGAGTCATAGGCGTCAAGATAAGGGGAGGAGGCGCCCATGACCATACGGATCACAAGGCCCGAAGTTGAGGAGTTAATCAATCAGCGTCTGCGGAGCGGCGCGTTCAGAAACGTTGAAGATGTGATCCTTCAGGCACTCCAGTCTTCTCCGCCAACCACGTCGCTACCTGACGCGCCGCCCGCGAAAGACATCGTCGAACTCTTTGTGCCGTTGCGGGGCCTCAATCTGGACTTCGGTCGTAATCCATCTACCGGACGACCAGTAGACCTGTGAACGGCTATCAGCTTGACACGGAAGGGCCTGCGGAATGCGGTATCCACTCATGAAGCTCGTGGACATGTATTTCTTTCAGGTGGGTTTCGAGCGTTCCCGAACGCCCCAGTTTTGAAAGACGTATCTGAAACGTCAACGCCGCAGTTCCGCGACGACCCGTACCAGAACATTTTCGTTCGTATAGAAACGGGCCATTCGCTATGCGGTCTCGTTTTCGCGAATCTGAGACGCGATTTCCTCGGCATGAGAGCGCGCGTAGGCCCAAGCGTTTACCAGATCCTCGGCGCGCAGAGACGGGTAGGCAGCCAGCAAGGCCTGCTCGCTGGCGCCCAGGCGGCGGGCTTGATCGAGAAGCCAAACCGGAATCCGGGTTCGAACGATACAAGGATCGCCGCCGCACACATCCGGCCGCGAGTCGATACCTGGAAAATCGTCATCCAGGTCCCGAACCATCCACTTGAGGATCTGCGCCTTCTCCCCACGCGACAAGGCCGGCAACAGTTTCTCAAAATCGCTCAAGCTC
Source organism: Bryobacterales bacterium (assembly GCA_003170915.1). GTDB lineage: Bacteria > Acidobacteriota > Terriglobia > Bryobacterales > Bryobacteraceae > Fen-178. Next base: position 2,441 of record PMYB01000159.1, read on the forward strand.
GCCATGGCATTCCTCTATTCATTGTCACTGATGCTTGACAGCCTGGCGACAACGGTTTTCCCGTTCCGCGCACAACCAGGTACGCCGGCACTGCCAGTTCGAAGCGTCTTCCACAGGCGTCGGCTGGCGATCTGAGAGAACTGCGAAATCGGCTTTCAACCGGCTACACTGGGCGTATGGAGTTCGAGTGGGACCCCGGCAAGGCGGCCGACAATCTCCGTAAGCATAAGGTTTCTTTCACCGAGGCCGCCACCGTGCTAGGCGATTTTCTCGGGACTACAGCTTCCGACCCCGACCACTCCGGCGACGAACACCGATACATCACCGTCGGGTTATCAAATCGGGGCCGACTTCTGATGGTCGCTCATGCAGAACGCCACGCGAGGATTCGAATCATCAGCGCTCGGGAACCGACCCGGAACGAAGGACGAGTCTATGAGGAAACACAGCGATAAGATGAAGGACGAGTTGCGCCCGGAGTACGATCTTCGGCAGTTGCTCAAGACAGGGGTGCGGGGCAAGTACGCGAAACGCTACCAGGCAGGCACAAATCTGGTTCTACTGGAGCCGGATATCCGGAAGGCCTTTCGCAGCGAGAGAGCAGTGAACGAAGCCTTGCGCCTGGTGCTGGAGTTGCGCAAGGTTGGCAGTGGCAAGGCCCGCGCTTAACGGAGGGGGGAGGCCGACGAGGGCGTCGGCCGCGGACCAGGGGTCCGCCCCACAGACCGAACGCCATAACTGATGGCGCATCCGCTCCCTAACGGTCGCGGCTCGCAGACAAAGACGTCATTACAGCGGAGGGGCGGCTATTAGCTCCCGGATTTTCGTTCCTACCAGCGATTCCAGCACGAGCCGCACAGGTTCCGAAAGTTCCTCGCCTATCTCGAAATCCAGACCCGCCACGGTAACCAGCAGCGCCTCGGGACGCGCGCCGTAGAGCGATCGGGCGCCCTCCAACAGGGCGGCGGGAGTCGCAAAGTGCGTGAATACCGGGGCCGGGCCGCCGGTGGTCCCCAGGGCAGCCACAGTCATCTTGCCGGGATCTTCCCCCACCGCCGCATCGATGAAAATCACGCGGCGGGCGCGGCTGACCGGTTCCATCAGCTCGGGGGTGAGCTGGTGGACGGCCAGGATTTCGATGCCGGCATCGTGGATGAGGTTCCGCAACCGCACAGCGGCGCGCCAGCCAAAGCCGTCGTCGCCGCGGAGCGGATTGCCGTAGCCGATGATGAGGGTGTGGGGCATCGACAGGCTATTGTCTCAGAGTGCATCGACCGCGGGGGCGCTTCAGTTTCGGAGTTACTTATCCTATAATCAAGCAGGGCAAGCTAAAGCATGCCCCACCAAGGAGGCTGGTATGTCCGCCAAAGTGCTCCTGATCGACGACGACCAAGATTTTCGGGTCTCGGTGAGATCTCTTCTCGAGACTCGCGGCTACGAGGTATTCGAAGCCGGCTCCGGACACGAGGGCTTGAGGCAGGTGCTCGAGCACAAACCGGACGTCATCCTCCTCGACGTCATGATGGAGACCTCGGTGGAGGGATACGGCGTGACCCACGCGCTCAAGTATCGGGACGAGTATGCGGAACATCGCCACGTCCCGATTTTTGTGGTTTCTTCGATCGAGGAAAGCCCCGATGAGCGTTTTCCCATGTCGGCCGAGGTCGAGATGATCCGGCCCGACGGATATTTCACCAAGCCGCTCGACATTCCCCGGTTCCTCGAGCTTCTGGAGAAGGCCGTGGGGGGTGCGGGGAGGGTGCCGTGAGTGAAGCGGCGGCGCCGGACATGATCGTCGTGATCGACGACGACTACGCGATGCGGCTCTCATGCAGCAAGATCCTGTCGAAGATGGGTCTCCGCGTAGAGGTCTTCGAAAATGGCGCCCGGGGCCTCGAAGGTGTTACGGAGCTCAAACCGGGCCTGGTGGTGGTGGACCTCAAGATGCCGGGGATCAGCGGCCTGGAGGTCATTGCCCGGGTCCATGAAATCGACCCCCAGATCATCATGGTGGTCATTACGGGTTACGCCACTATCGACACCGCGGTGGAGGCGATGAAATCCGGCGCATACGATTTCCTGCCCAAGCCGTTTTCGCCGGATGAGCTGCGGATGATTATCAACCGCGGGCTGGACCGGCGCCGGCTGGCGCTCGAGTCGCAGCGCGGTGAAGTGGAACGCGCGCTCCTCAAGCGGCGTTTTGTCACCTTCGTGTCGCATCAACTGCGGACGCCACTGGTTGCAGTCCACCAGTACCTAGACGTGCTCAAGCACCTCGACCAGACGAAAGACGAGCCAGCCCGGAGACAGGAATGGCTTGACCGCTGCCTGAAGCGGACCGAGGAACTGCAGAGCCTGATTACGGACTGGCTCACCCTGGCAAGAGTCGAGGGGGGCACGCTCATTAAGGAGAGGGTCGAGGTAGACCTGAAACCCATCGTCTCAGGCATCCTGGCGAGCTACGAGGAGATGGCGGCGGCCGAGCAGGTTTCGCTCGACGTTGTTTGGCCGGAAGAGGCGTTGTGCGTATGCGGCGACCGGAACTGCGTGAACGTCCTGTTCGACAACCTGATCACGAATGCTATCAAGTACAACAAGCCTGGTGGAAAGGCCACGGTTTCCGGCTGCCTCTCGGGCGGTGAGGTGGTGATTGCCGTCGCCGATACGGGCGTTGGTATCCCGGAACAGTACCGGCCGTTTCTTTTCGACGAGTTCTTCCGCATCAAGGGGGAAGGCGTCAAAAGGACGGAGGGCACGGGCCTGGGACTGCATATTTCGAAGAAGATCGTGTCGGAAATGGGTGGGAGTATCGAGGTCGAGAGCCAGGCCGGAATCGGCTCGACTTTTCGGGTGCGCTTGCCGGCATGGTGCGCACCGGCGGAAGACACGAAAATGGGGAGTTGGGAATGACGATGGAAGACAAACGAATACTGATAGTGGACGACGACCGGGACTTTGCCGAGGCCGTCGCATGTTTCCTCGAGGCGAACCGCTTCACCGTTTTCAAGGCGCATGACGGAAAGGAAGGCGTGAAGCTGGCGAAATTGGAGCGGCCAGACCTGATCCTGATGGACATCATGATGAACGAGAGGACCGAAGGGTTCTTCACCATTCAGGAAATGCGCCGCGACGCGGAGCTGAAGAATGTCCCGATCTTTGTGATCAGCTCGTTTTGCACGCACCTTCCGGATTTCGAAATCCCGCAGAGCGGCGGCTGGATGGCGCATGACCTGTTCTTCTCGAAGCCGGTGGACCTGGTTCAGTTGCTGGAGCAGATCCGCCAGCGCCTTGGAAAGGCGGCGTGAAAGCGCCGAACGCCATGCGCTTTAGCTTCGGTTCCCGCAGACTGTCGCTCAAGGCGCGGCTGATCTGGAGCTACCTGGTGATCCTGGGCATCGGAGGATTGGCCACGTCGCTGGTGGGCTCGTGGATCGTCAGCTCCACCATCATGACGCAGGCGCGCCGGGCGGTGGATCACGATTTCGCCACCGCGCGGACGGTCTACGAACAGCAGCTTCAGGCGCTGAAGCTCTCGGTCGAATTCGTGGCGTCCGGCACCACCGTCCAACAGTACCTGGCTACCGGCGACCGGCGTTCGCTGGCCGCCTACCTGGACCGGATTCGCCAGGACGCAGGCTTCGATTTCCTTACCCTCACGGATGCGCGCGGAGGCGTGGTGCTGCGGGTGTCCGAGCCCGGCCACGCCATGGACGACGCATCTTCCACCGGCATTGTCAAAGCGGCGCTTTCCGGGAAAGTTGCCGCGGGCACCGAGATTCTCACCGCCGGCATGACGCTCATGGCGGCCGCTCCCGTAGAGGCCGCTAGCGGCGAGACGATGGGCGCCCTATACGGAGGCGTCCTTCTGACCGGGAACTTCGGTCTTGTGGACCGCGTCTGGGCGCTGCTTTTTCGCGGCGACCGGCTCCTGGATGTGGATGGCGGCGCCGTCACCATATTCCAGAACGATCTTCGAATCTCGACCAGCGTCCGAACCGCGGCCGGCCGCCGGGCAGTCGGCACACGAGCATCGCCTGACGTCAGCGAGGCGGTTCTGAAACGAGGAGAGACCTGGCGCGGGCGGGCGCTTGTCGTGAAGGACTGGCTCATCAGCGAGTACGATCCGATTCGCGACTATGCCGGGAACGTCGTCGGCATGCTCTCCGTCGGAATTCTGGAGAACACCTACACGGCCATCCGAAACCGCGTGATTCTCTCCTTCTTCGGCATTGCCACCAGCGGCTTTCTCCTGATCATCGGCATCACTTATTACATGATTCGCAACATCACTCGCCCCATCGGCGAGATGGTGGCCGCTACGCACAACATCATCGCGGGCCGGTTCGACCAGGAGGTCCACTCGGATTCCCCCACCGAGATCGCCTTACTGGCGGAATCCTTCAACGCCATGCTCCAGAGCCTCCGGCAAATGCGGGGCGACCTCGAGGAATGGGGCCGCACGCTCGAGGAAAAGGTGAGGCAGCGCACCGAGGAGCTGGTGGCGATGCAGGCCAGGGTGGCGCAATCGGAGAGGCTGGCTTCGCTCGGTATGCTGGCGGCCGGCGTGGCGCATGAAGTCAATAATCCGCTGGGCGGCATCCTGGCGCTGACGGCCCTCACCGTCGAAGACATGCGGGATAACGATCCCAACCGGGAAAACCTCGAGGAGGTCATCCGGCAGACCGAGCGATGCCGCGACATTGTGAAGGGCCTGCTCGAATTCTCGCGGCAGTCGAAGAGCAACACGGAACTGGTGGACCTCAACAAGGTCCTCGAGGACACGCTGTCTCTGGTAACCAAACAAGCGCTGTTTTTCAACATCAACCTGGTCCAAAATCTGGCTCCGGAGCTGCCTCGCGTTATGGCGGACGGATCGCAGTTCCAGCAGGTGTTTATCAACATCCTCATGAATGCGGTCCAGGCCATGGATGAACGAGGCACCATCACCGTCGTAACGCGTCACCTCAGACCCGAAAAATGCGTCGAGGTGGCGATTTCGGACACGGGCCACGGTATACTTCCCGAACAGATCGATCGCATCTTCGATCCCTTCTTCACCACTAAGGTCAGCGGCCGAGGCACGGGTCTCGGCTTATCGATCGCTTACGGGATTGTGACCACGCACCGCGGCACTATTTCCGTGGAGAGCCAGGTGGGCAAGGGGAGCACGTTCACGATCAGAATGCCCGCCGCGGCCGAAGCCGGCTAGTTCTTCCGGCGCAGCGGTCTCCTGGGAGAGTTCCCGGGCAGCCTCTCGGCTTACTGCCCCTTGATTCGGGTGCGGACCGAGTACAGCGAACTGCGCGCCGGGATAAAAAGGGTCTGCCGGTCCTTTCCGCCAAACACCACTTGCAGCGGGCGCTCCGGAACCTGGATGGTATCGATGAGCTGGCCGGCTGGATTGTACACATAGATCTGGCCGGCGGCGATGTATACATTGCCCCGTTCGTCCACCGTGACACCTTCACCGCCCTGCTCGGCGAAGAGTTTCACGCCGGAGAGGCTGCCATCCGGGCCAACTGTGGCGGACCAAGTCCTCACTTCAGCCTCGTCGGTCATGTAGAAGAGCTTTCCCGGAGCCGCCGGCGCCAAGCCGAAGCCCCGAAGCAGGTCGGCGCTCTTGATGCCCCAACTGACCGCACCACTAACGAAATCCTGGCCGGCCGAAATGAACGTGGTGCCATCCGGAGAAATATACTGATAGGGCCTCGCGGCGGGAACTCCGGTCTGGGGATTCATCTGCAGATGCCAGTCGCCGACTGCCAGCACCGGAGTCATCCCGGGCCGTGGCGCGGATGGCTCCGGCTTCAGAAGCGCGATCTCGCCGTCGGGAGAGCCGGGCTTGAACGCGTAGACTGTCCCGTTGCCGCTGTACGACGTCACCATCAGGTTGCCCGCTCTGTCGAAGGCCAGGTTGATCGGGTCGAGCGGGTTGTCGGAAACCGTCGAGAGTTGACGGGTGGCCGCCGACCAGCGGTAGATGCGCTGCCAGTGCGCATCCACGAAGTAAAAATCGCCCGTGGGATCGACTGCTCCACCAGAGACGTTGTAAAACCCGCCCGCGAGCTTTTCAACCTTCGCGGCGGCGGCAAGCACCGGGGAAGCCGGTTTCGGCCGAGCCTGGGGCGCAATTCCGGAAACCGTCAGCCAGGCGAACTCGCGTTGGCGGATTTCGACGTTGTGCGTCTGGTCGTAAACCGCGGCGTCGAAAGACACCTTGCTGTTGCTGTAGCAGTGGACGTTACGGAAGCGAATGTTCTTGGAGTTCGAAATCTTGATGGCCCAGGGGAACGGCTGGAAGCTGGAGATCACGCGATAGATGTGGAAGTTCGCCAGCGTGATGTTGCTGGAGCCGTCGATCTCGAGGGGTGGCGCGAACCCGCCCTCGCCGCGCTCCTCCTCGGTCTGGAGAGCGTAGATCTGCCAGTTGGAGGCGTTGCGCAACTGGATTTCGTGGCGGACGTGGTGCTCGCTCGACATCTCGTAGATGCGCCCCTCGGTGGAAGTGTTCGAGATCAACATGCCCGCCTGGGCGAACGTGCTGGGCGTCCAGATGTCCAGGAAGGTCCCGCCGCCGCCATCGGTCACCCACAGGCTCGGATACTGCCCGTCCCAACGGCGGTTCAGGTCGGGATCGGCCGTGTGGGTGTTGTTGTAAGGATTGTCCCGGCTGCCGTCGAGTTTGTCCGTGCCGTGTCCGCCCAGGAAACGGACATCGTTCATCATCGAGTCTTTGCCGGCCATCCACTTGGCGGCCACAGCCCGCGGATTGATGCCGTTGGTGTAGAGGCCGATGCCGATCATGATGTTGGTGCCGCCCTTGGGCGTTTCGATCAATGGCTTGGGAGCGCCCACACCCTGAAACGCAGGGGTCCCATCGAGCAGATCGATTTGCGTAGTGCTGGGGTTCAGTCCGATCAGCGCGGTGTCCGGCTTGAGCGTGATGGTGTCCGTCACGACGTACCGGCCCGAAGGCAGGTAGATCGCGCGATTCCCCGCGATGGCCTTTTGGAACACCGCGGTGTCGTCCGTGGAACCATCGCCCTTGGCGCCCAGCGTACGAATGTCGACCCACGTGTCGCGCGCCGGTAAATCGGGGAGGTCCGATTTCACCGGGGCCGGCATGGCCGTCAAAGAGGTAAATTCAAACAGGTCCTTTGGTCTGCGGCGTTGCGCCGATGTCGGAGTAGTTCAGCCCGTGCGAGAAGACCTTCACTTCATAAATGCTCCCCGGGGCTGCGACTTTCTTACCGCTCTCGCGGAAGGAAGCGAAGACGGGCACGCCTTGGCAGACCACGTTTTCCATGTTGATCTCGGTTTTCGCGCTTTTTTCCAGGCTGACGATTACGGCCGGACCCGAGATGTTTTCCATACGCGCGTTCTTTACCCAGAGTTCGTCGGGAAAGCCGGGATCGATGGCGATTGCCGTAGGAACGTTCCTAAACTGCGGGCGGATGAGCGTGAGGCCGGCCGCGCGCTCCTGAATCGCAGCCTCCCGCTGGCCCTCGAAGGTGGCATCCACCACCGTGAACTGCCAGCCGGGCGAAGGCGTGCGCGTCCAGATGCCGTACCGGCCCCCCTGGAAATGCACGTCCTCGACCACATTTCCGCCTTCGTGTATGCCCGCAAGGCCCGAACCGATGCGCAGGTCCATGTGAGCGAGGAAGCAGTGCTGCGCGTAGTGAGCCCGGACCCCGACCGCGCCGGCATTGCCGTCCTTGATCTCGAGATCGATGTTGCTCAACGCCGAGTAAAACGTGCCAGCGCCGGCGTCGGGCGGCTGTCCGTTTGCGCCGCCCCGCCCGCCCTGGCCCCCGCGGCCTCCCTGGGTCTGGCTGCCCTGCGGCCCTCGCCCGCTCCGGGAGCCGGGAGCCCCCGGTCCGCCGAATCCGCGTCCCGCGCCTGGCCGCCCGCCGGCGAAGTAAATCATGAGGTTCTCTTGATCCGGGTCCTGGTAACCCGGAGTCTTCTCGGCCAGGACGAACACCGGCCGCGTGGCGCCATATCCGATCACCCGGATTCCGGGCCAGATGTAGATCGTCTTCGTCAACCGGTACCGGCCCTCGGGAACGAAGACGATTCCCCGGTTGGTTGTCTCCTGAACCTTATTGATCGCTTGCTGAATCGCATCCGTGTCGTCGGCGACGCCATCGCCGTGCACGGAAAAGGTGTCCGGCGTCAGGTATACCGCCTTGGAATCGTCCAGACGGACCGTGTAGAACGACGCACCCCACAGCGGAACAGCCGGCAGCAGGGTGACGAGGATGATGAGAACTTTCAGCATGGCATTCTTCTCCACAATACTGTTCGACCGAAATCGTAGCGCGCCGCATGGGCGTGCGCATCGGGATTCCTGCGGTCCGCGGTCTTCGCTCAAAAATCGATGCGGGCGCCCAACTGCATGGTCCTGTTACCACTCGCCGAAGTCACATCCCCGAAGGTGGCGCTGGTCGGGTTGGTCGAGATTCCGCCGAAGGTGTGCCGGTTAAAAGCATTGTAAGCCTCCGCCCGGAACTGGAAGCGCACGCCCTCGCGCAACGACCAGTTCTTCTGCAAGGCAATGTTCTCAGTGCGCCCCCAAAAGCCGCGAATCTGCGCTATTTCAGGCGCCGCGGTGCCGAATGTATATGCAGCCGGCTGTTTGATGTATTGCGTGTTCAGGTAGACATTGCTTGGGTTGCTGACGCCTATCAGCGCGGCGTTGAAGTTTGCGGAATTGAAAGGCACCCCCAAACCAACTCCGGAAGGATTCGTCAGAAGAGCGCGATTCGTCGAAAGGTTGGTGGAAGAGTCGGGACTGTTGGCCCCAAAAGCCAGAGGCGTTCCGCTGCTGTAGTTGCCGATATACTGCAGCTTCCAGCCACCGATGATACTGTTGACCACCGGATTCCAGTGGCTGCCGACGGGCTTGCCCTTTCCGAAAGGCAATTCGTAGCCGACTCCGATTTTCACTACCTGCGGCTGATCGTACGATGAAATCGATTTCTGGAGACGGAGGTTCGTCGCGATCATGGGCGCGCCCGACCCGCCCAAATACAGGTTTGTAACATTCGAGAGCGATTTCGAAAAGGTATAATTCGCGACCCAGCTCAAGCCACTGGAGTACTGCTTATTGAGTTGTACCTGCAAGGCATTGTAAGTGGAGAACCCGAGAGGAGCATCCCACGCCCCGGCCGTGCTTCCGTTCAGGAGTTGCGGAAAGGGAGTCAGAGTCTGCCACACCGCCACCGATTGCCCTGTATTCCCGTAGGGATAGCGGGCCCCCATGGCCACCGCCGCGGCCGGCAGCGCCGCCTGACTGGTGACGGTTCCGTTCAGAACGCTTCCGAGGGCGAGAGCGCTCGGGGGAAGCTGATTCTGTACGCCCGGTCCGGTGGCGTCCAGGGCGGTGCCTTTCGTTCCGACGTATCCGGCGTCGAGAACCATGCGGAAGGGTAATTCGCGCTGGATATTGAAATTCCACGATTGGGTGTAACCCAGGCGGCCGCCGTTGGGGTACCAGTAAAGAGCGCCGCTCTTGCCGTCCGCCTGGGACGGATTCGGCGTCGTATAAGTGTATACGCCCGGATATCCGTTATCCCAGTTGAACGCCGGGGCGAGGTTATTCCCGTAGTTCACCACGTTCGCAACGCCCCATCCCCAGCCATTCAGGCTGACATTGCCGCCGGGATCGCCGTAGTAATCGTTGGGCGCGCGGTCGGAGAAGAAGACTCCATAGGCGGCGCGAATAACCGTCTTCGGCAGAACCTGCCAGGCGAAACCCAGCCGCGGCGCGAAATTGCGATAGTGCTGAGATTCGAACCCGGACGACCCGTTGCAGATGGGACAATGTCCGGCGAAGATGAGCGCTCCGGGTAGTCCGGTTTGCGGATCGGTCGTGGTGGGACTGAAACTGAACAGCCGGTCGTGCTCTTCGGTCTGCGTGGGGTTATAGTCCCAACGCAGGCCCAAGTTCACCGTCAGTTTGGAGTTCACGCGGAAGTCGTCCTGGGCAAACGCACCAACGGAGGGATAAGTCGCGAGCGTGGGCTGGGTAATGCCGATGCTCCCATTATTCACGGCGCCCAGCAGAAAGCTCGCAAACGGGTTCCCGGTGTACTGCGTCAGGCCCGGCAGTCCGGTTTGGTTGGAGGTGAAAGTGAATGTGCCGTCGTCGGACTGACGGATGTAATTCAGTTTATAGACGCGGCGTTCGACGCCGAATTTCAGGATGTGTCTGCCCTTCACCCAGCTCAGGGTGTCCTGTGCTCCGTAAGTGATCGCGCGCACGGAGTCCGACGCCTTGTCCTGCCCGAGGTTCGTCAGGCTGTAGCGGTCGCCGCCGCTCCAGACGATCTGAGGGACGCTGGTAGTTGCGATACCGGCGATGCTCAGCGGGTTCGGCTGACCGGCGTGCTGGTTGGTAATCGAGTTGGTGACGCGGTTGAAATAGATTCCAAAGTGATTCAGCAGCGTCGGCGTCGCCGTGAAGTCCTCGGCAATCCGGTACAGCGTAGTGTTGACCGGCTTGACCACCGCGGATGAAAAGGGGCCGCCGTCACCGGACGATTGGGTCCAAACATGCGTACCCGAGGCATTACCCTGGAATTGCGGCTGGGTCGTCCGGGCAACGGTGCCCGAGAGGTGATTGCGGGTGGAGATGTTGTGATCGGCCTTCACCGAACCCTGCGTGTAGCGCTGCCAGACGTTATAGTCGCCGAAGGCATTGTTCCCCAGCAAATAGTCGCCGTTCGGTCCCGGAATGGTGGCCGGGTAGGATTGCTTCATCAGCGCGATCACCTGCTGCGCAACTTTGGAAATACGGCTTGTCGGAATGATGTTACCGGGGAACATGGTGCGGACGATGGTTCCGTTCACGGTCTGAGAGGAGTTCGGGTCGTAAATCGCGCCCCGCACTACCTGGTTCCCCAGTGCGTCCGTTCCAACAACCTGGGTTGTGAGCAAATCGCTCATGTTACCCGCCAGCCAGCTTGGAGGCGGTACGGTTTCGTTCCCGCCGCCCGAGGCGCTGCCCGCGGTATAAAAGCGTTCGAGCGCGAAATAGAAGAAGGTCTTGTTCTTCCCGTTGTACACTTTCGGAATCCAGACCGGACCCCCGAACGATCCGCCTCCGTCAAGCTGGCGGTCGATAGACCTGGGCGTGTGGTTGAAATTGCCAAAAAAGGTATTGGCATCCAGATCCTGGTTCCGGAACTCGAACATCGCGCTGCCATGGACCTGGTTAGTACCGGATTTCATTACGAAGTTGAACAAGCCACCGGAGGTGCGGCCGTATTCCGCGCTCATGCCGCTGGTCTCCGTTTTGAATTCCTGCACGGCCTCGGGCGAAGGACTCTGCTGGTAAGCGTCCCCCGACCGGTATCCGGTCGCGGTTGCGCCATCCACCAGGACTTCTTTCGAAAACTGGGGAGTGCCGTTGATTTCGGTGCCCGAAGCGCTGCCGGCGACTCCGGGAGCAAGCTGAATCGCAAAATTCTCGATGTCGCGGCCGCCGCTGCCGAAGGTCAGGGGCAATTCATTGACTTGGCGGTTCTGCACCACTTGTCCAACCACGGCGCTGTCCGTCTGCAACGGCGTCGCATTGGTGGTCACAGTGATCGTTTCCGTGGATCCGCCGACCTCAAGGGAGACGTCGATCCGGATCGTCTCCGATACCGAAACAACAACATTTGATCGCACCAAGTGTTGCAGACCGGTAGCCTCGAAGGTCAGATCGTAAGCGCCGGACGGCAGATTGGCAGCGGTGTAATCGCCCGCTCCGGTACTGACGGTTTGGTACGTTGCATTCGTTGCTCGGTTCTTGATTGTGATTTTCGAGCCTGGCACGACAGCGCCGGAAGCATCGGTGACTGTTCCGGTGATGGTGCCCCGATCCAATTGAGCGAGACCTAATGTGGAAAACAGCATGACGCCTGCCGCGATTCGGAATCCGATTGTCATCATTATTGTTTCTCCTGCGCGTGGAAGACCGCGCAATGTTTCCTCTGTTGTGAAATTCCCTGTGGCGGGACGACCCTGAGCCCTCACAGAGCTTTTGTCACCAAGGAGCATATAATAAGCAGACCCCCGGCATCCAGAGGAAACGGTTAAACTTTTGGCTACTGCGGTTACGCAGTCGATAAAGCCAGTAGATTCATGATGGTTACGTAAGTTGTAACCGCGCTACAGAAAGGGCTACCGGCCTTCATCGATTAATTCGATCGCCTGAACGATAGCGTAATTCACCACCGGTTCGAAAGTCAGATCGACTCTGCCTTGCGCGTTTGGCTCGATTCCGTGGAACACCTTCTCGAGGGCGTGGTTTTCTCCAGCTTCTTTAAAGATGTCAAACTGGCGGAGGATTGCGGTACCCCCGCAATACACGTTAAAGACGCGGCTGCCGACGCCGCCTTCACCCCGATTATCCGGACCGAAGAAGGTCTCCGCGAAAAGCAGACGCAACCTGTACCTGCCCGGCGGGACGGGCAGCCGGTACGAGAAATGTCCATAGCGCTGCCGGGTGAACAGATCCGGATCGTCGGTGCCGGAAGGCAGTTTCCCGTCCGAGGTGTCCCTACCCCCGACGAAATAGCGGTCGCTGCTCCACACTTGACCCTTGCGGTCGATATAGTCGGCGTTTTGTGCCACGATCCTTAAAGGCTGCGCGCGGGCGCTCTCGTTGGGGATCAACTCGATCGCATTGAGCCAGGCCGCCTCCCGGAGCGGCCGGAAATCGAGAGTGAGAAATCCATCCGGCGCCGGAGAAACATTCTCAAACACACGGATGTCGGCGGTATTGGCTGCCCCGGCGTCCGAGAAAATGTCGAAGTACGCCAACAACGGGCGGCCGTTCATGATTACGTCGAAGATACGCCGGTCCTCCGCTCCATCGCCTGAATCGGTCATCCCGAAAACCACTTCCGAAAAATAGAGCCGCAACTCGTACTTGCCCGCGGGAAGCGGAATTCGATAGGAAAAAGCCCCGGCGCGAAAACTCCGGAATGGCGTCTGGTCGGGCGCGGCGAGAATGAATGGGTGCTGCACGGATCTTTCCTGGTCACCGAATCGCAGCGAATCCTGGTAACCCCCGGTGAAATACTGGTCGCCATGCCATTCGGAGCCGAAGCGATCCGTCAGACGCTCCGTTCTGGAACCGGCCAGGATTCGGACCGGGTGAGGGCGTTCTCCGGTTGCGCCCGGCAACAGCGCCGCCTGCCGCGTCTTTGGCGATGCGTCACGTGGATTTCGCTTGAGTGCGCCTTTTCCTAACCAGATTCCCGCCGGTACCGCAATGATCAGTATCGCCAAAACAACGGCAGCTTTTCCTTTCGAGCGGAAGACGTGGCGGTGCGGCGGGCCGGCGGCTGGCGCTGGCTGCCGCGAAACGTCAGGCTCCCGCTCCGCGGGTGCCGGTTGCGCCGCCGGCAGGATCTCCATCAGACTTGCTTCCGGCGCTCTTGCCTGACCCGCCGGCCCTCCGGGCGAGTCGAACACCCGTTCGAAGTCGGGTTGATAGGCCCCGGGTCTGATCACGATTCGCACCGGATGGTTCGCGCCCTCTCTCTCATAAAGACTCTCCAGCTTCCTGCGAAGCCGATGCACTTCCACCCGGACAAGGGAATCCCGCTTCTCGCCAAAGTCCGTGTCCCTGCCAAAGACTTCTGTGGCAATGCTGAATTCCTTGATTTCCAGGGTTTGCCCGCTGAAGGTTTTGTCGCAGAGATACTCGAGAAGCTTTGCCAGGGCGGGCGAGCGAAGAAACTCTCTGGAATGGAGAACAGCCTCCAACTCCGAGCGCTTTTCCGAAAGGGCCACGTTATCGCTCGAAAGCATAGACTCCTATGATGGCTGCGCCCTTTGTTGCGGACATCGTTACATCTGACGTAACCACGCTGTTTCCGTTATTGTTAGCCAGCAATTAACGGTTTCGTGTGCCGCCAATGCACCGATTGCCATACAATATGGCTTCACCGGTATGATTATGAGACTTCCAGTCCTTTCCATCGCCGTCTTTCCAGTGGCAATGGCGGCCTTCCCGGGCTTGGCCCAGGCGCCTCCACGCATGCCAATCCCGAATAACTATCAAGATTCTATCAAAACCCGGTGGCTCAACAAGCCGGTGGAGGAGTCTAAGCTCCTCGACGACGCCGAGGCGCTGTCCACATGGCAGTTGGTCAACACGGACCAGGCCAACGGCGAGATGACCATAACCAACGAGCGCGCCGTCAGCGGCAGCGCATCCCTCCGGCTCCGTTGCGCGACGACCGGCGAAAAACCCGCGCCGGGCCGCTATTACGGAACTGCCACCGCCCGCCGCGTGGTGCAGGGTGAGGATTGGTCCGCGTGGAACCGCCTCTCTTTTTGGGTCTACCCGGACCTGCCGGGTTTCCGCAACATTTCGATGATCGTCACATTTCACAACGAAGGCGCGGAGCGGGTTCCCGACGTGTACGGCAAGATGGGAGTCAACTATGTGATCCTGCAGGACCGCCAATGGAACCACGTCGTCTGGGAGATTGCCAATCTTGCGCGCGACAAGGTCACCGGCGTGGACTTCTCGTACCGCATGCAGGGAAAGGAGCCCGGCGCCGCCGATATCGCGACGCTCGATATCGACAAGCTGGAACTGGAAAAGGTCCGGGCGGACCACTTCGAAGGTTGGGACGTGGCGCCGGGTGAAATCTCGTTCAGCCATTCGGGATATCAGACGGGCGCGCCGAAGAGCGCGATCGCCAGCGATCTGCGGGCGAAGACCTTCGAACTGATCGACGTAGCTACCGGTATTCCCGCACTTTCAAAGAACGTCGGCGTTGTCCATTCGGAAATCGGTTCCTTTCAGGTGATGGATTTTTCCGAGGTCCAGGATCCCGGAACTTACATAATTCGCGCTGGCGAAAGGACCACAAGGCCTTTCCCAATCGGCGGCGATGTATGGAAATCGAGTCTCCGGAAGACCATCAATTTCTTCTATGTGGAGCGCTGCGGCTTCGCGGTGCCCGGAGTACACGATGTCTGCCATCGGGATTGGGCGCTGAAACATGGAGAAAAGCAACTGATCGTCAACGGAGGATGGCACGACGCAGGCGACCTTTCGCAGTCGCTCGGCAATACAGCCGAGGCTGCTTATGCCATGTACAGCCTCGCCGAGCGCATGCAACAGCGCCACGAAGACCCCGCTTTGCTTGCGCGCCTGATCGAAGAGGCAAACTGGGGGCTCGACTGGCTGCTGAAAGTAACCTTTCATGACGGTTTCCGGCCCAACTTCTCGCAACTGGATCGCTGGACGGATGGCATTCTCGGGACTACCGACGATGTTACCGCCCAAGCCAGTAACAATCCCGCATCCAACCTGGCTGCCGCCGCCACCGAGGCGATCGCTTTCCGTGTGATCCGGAAATCCGATCCCGTCCGCGCCGGATACGCGCTGAAGCAAGCGGAAGAGGACTGGGGTTTTGCGATCGCGGCCATGGACAATCCCCAGCAATCCGGACGGCGGCCGGTGGGCACGGAATTGAGCGGCCATGCGATCATCGCGGCGCTCGAACTCTGGCGCGATACCGGCAATCGCCGGTACGCGGATAAGGCGCTCGAACTCTCGAAGATCGTGGTTGACGCGCAACAGAAGAGTTTCCTGCCGGGATTTACTCACCCCCTGACCGGATTCTTTTACACGGGTCCGGACAAAACCGCGATTTTGCGCTATCAGCATCCCAGCCATGAGGCGGAGCCGCTGGTCGCTTTGACGCAATTGTGCAATCTGTTTCCGGACCACCCGGACTGGATCAAATGGTATGCCGCCGTGACCCTGTATTCGGAGTACTTCCAGAAGCGAATGGCGCAATTCACCGAACCCTATGGAATGCTCGCGAACTCGGTTTTCCGCGACGATGAGTATTTGAAGGTGCCCGAACGCGGCGGTCAGAGCGGCATGACACGCGAATCGTTTCGTAACCAGGTGCTCAACGGCATAAAGGTCGGCGATCGTTATTTCGTCCGGCTTTTCCCTGTCTGGTTTGAGTTCCGCGGCAATAACGGCACGATGCTGGCCGAGAACAAGGCGATCTCGACCGCGGCCCATCTGCGCGGCAGCCTCTCCCTCGCGTCTCTGGCGGAGCGGAACCTCGAATGGGTAGTGGGACGCAATCCTTTCGTGCAGAGCCTGATGTGGGGCGAGGGATATGATTATGCCCCGCAGTATACGGCCATGTCGGGCGACATTGTCGGTTCGCTGCCCGTGGGAATCCAATCTCACCGCGACGCCGACGCCCCTTACTGGCCGGCGGAGAATTGCCATAACTGGAAGGAGGTCTGGGTCCATCCGGTTGGCCGCTGGATCTGGATTCTTAACGATATTGCCGGATCGCCGGTGGTCGAAGGAAACGCCGGGCAGGGAACAACCCAGGCTGTCGGCTTTCGTAATCTCTCCACCGGTAAAGTCTCCTGGATCACGCCCGATGCCACTGGCAGGTTCCGCGCCTCGGTGCCCGAAGGCGAATATGAGATCTCCTCCGGTTCGCAACAACGAAGAATGGCGCTTCTTCCGGGCGGCAGCTATTTCGTGGATCTCACGACGGAGCGCAACCTCAATATGCGATTGACGCAGCAGACCGATGCGAACGGTGTGGTAACGGTCCGCGCGATCCTTTCGGGAGCTGGTACCCACAGTATTGCCATACGCGCCGACAATCTCGCTCCGGACAGGCCCGAACAGACGGTGACACTTGAAATCGGCGTCCCGCAAACAGTTACATGGCCAGCCCGCATCGTGGCGCGTGACGCGCCCTGGACCGCCGTGGTCATCCCCGATAAAGACCTTGCACAACGTGAAGAACTAACCGGAACCGGAACGAGCGCGCAATAAGCCGCCCTTGCGAGACTTGCGGCCCGCAAGGGCGGCTGATTCTTACGCCGTGGCGGAGGCTGCCGGAACGCTCCGCTTCTCGATGGGGACGAAATCCCTCACGATGTGGCCGGTATAGATCTGGCGCGGGCGCGCGATCTTCTGCTCNNGCCTGGTAGATGATGCCGGAGTAGAAATCCACGTTGGGGTAGAGCTTGCGCTTGACGAAGTATTCGTCTTCCAGGGCGATGCGCTCCAGCTCCAGCGCGATCTCGAGCTTGGCATTCCTGCCGGTGACCTCGAACACGTTGTCCGCGGCCCACTTGATGATTTTGGCGCGCGGATCGTAGTTCTTGTAAACCCGGTGTCCGAATCCCATCAGCTTGAACTGGCCGGCCTTGACCTTCTCGATATAGGCCGGAACCTTGTCCTTGGAGCCGATCACATCCAGCATTTTGAGGACTTCTTCGTTAGCGCCGCCGTGCAGGGGGCCGGATAGGGCGGCAGCCGCGGCAGCCGTGGAGAGGTACGGATCGGCGAAAGAGCTGCCCACCGCGCGCATGGCGTTGGCGCTGCAATTCTGCTCGTGATCGGCGTGCAGGATGAACAGGATGTCGAGCGCGCGCGCCAGGACGGGATTGGCCTGGTACTTGGGTTCCATCATCCTCCAGAGCATGTTCATGAAGTTCTCGGCGTAGCCAAGGTCGTTGTCCGGATAGATGTAGGGGTAGCCCAAGCTGTGCCGGTAGGTGTAGGCCGCAATGGTCGGCATCTTGCCGATCAGGCGCATGATCTGCAACTTGCGGTTTTGCGGGTCGTGGACATTGCGGGCCTCGGGATAAACCGTGGAGAGGGCCGCTACTGTGCTCACCAGCATCCCCATGGGATGGGCGTCGTAGCGGAACCCCTCCAGGAAATGCTTGGTGGTCTCGTGAATCATGGTGTGGTGAGTGATACCGTTCACCCACTCTTTCAGTTGGGATTCGGTGGGCAGGTCCCCGAACAGAACCAGGTAGGCCACCTCAAGGAAAGTGCACTTCTCCGCCAGTTGGTCGATGGGGTAGCCGCGGTAACGCAGGATACCCTTGTCGCCGTCGATGAAGGTGATCGCGCTTTGGCATGAGGCTGTATTCATGAAAGCGGGATCGTAGGTCATGAGCCCGAAATCGTCGGGCCCGGTTTTGATCTTGCGCAAGTCCATGGCCCGAATGGTCCCCTTGTCGATGGGGATTTCATACGTGGTCTGAGTGCGCTTATCGAGAATACTTAACGCTTCGTTTCCCATAGTCTTCTCCCAAAAACCACGACGTTCGGAACGCCGCGCCCGCTCATTCCGGCGGGGACCGGCGGCGTCCGCCGCCATCCGACCAATGTGCTCTCCCGCACAATGGCGCCGCTCGTCGTGGAAAGCCCACGAGGGCGGCTTAAACCCCAATCAATACCGTGTGGGCGGCCCCGTAAACACCGATGCCGCGTCACCGAAGAAAGCTCCTTAGCGCAAACGCCACCCCGTCGGCGTGACGCACGCCAAGTTCATCATAATTCAAATACAAGGACTTGTTAAGGCCTATGCGTACCCGTTTTTCCTTAATGCTGCCCCAGGCGTTCAAGGCAGCCTGTCCACCAACTGGGCGAACTGCTCGATGGTGAAGGCCCGAAGTGTGGTCGTCTTGACGTGCTCGCGGGCACACACCGCCAGGCTGGCGGCGACGGCAGCTTCATCAGTGGGGCTCTCCGTGATGGCGATGTAATCGTATTCCCCCATGACGAAGTACGCGCCGAGCAGCTTGCCGCCCATCAATTCCCAGGCTTTGGCGGCCGATTCGATTCGCCGGGGCGCGCCTTTCAGGTCCTTGGCCCCCTGTTCCGTGAACTTCATGAGCGTAATGTAGGTCGGCATCGAGGCACCCTCCTTTCCGTGGGTGGAAATACCGCAATGACTTTGTCCTCCGGTTAGTTTACTCCCGAATTGTGCGGAACGCACAACAATTCCGCGGGACTACTGGGACATTGCTCCCCCCTGGTCCGAACTGCTATAGTTGATGCGAAATCATAGTTTGGGGTCCGATGAGCGATATTGCGCCGGGTGCCGCCCCGCCGCGAATCGAGGGCTCCGGAGGTGGTGTGGAGAGTTACAACGAGGTTCCCATCCCCGTGGATGGAGGGGCCATCCAGGTTCGAGATAACAAGCTCAGCGTCCCCGATAACCCCATCATCCCCTTCATTGAAGGCGATGGCGTGGGGCCCGATATCTGGAGGGCTGCCCGTACGGTGTTCGACGCAGCCGTCCTCGAGGCATACGGCGGCCGGCGCCGCGTGGCCTGGTACGAGGTTTTCGCCGGCGAGAAGGCCTACCAGAAGTTCAACGATTGGCTGCCCCAAGGCACGCTCGATGCCATCCGGCAATTCCATGTTGCCATCAAGGGGCCGTTGACCACTCCGATCGGCGGCGGTATTCGCAGTTTGAACGTGACTTTGCGGCTGCTGCTCGATCTTTACGTGTGCATGCGGCCGGTCCGCTACTTTCCGGGTGTGCCTTCGCCCATGAAGCACCCCGAACTGCTGAACGTGGTGATTTTCCGCGAAAACACCGAGGACGTCTATGCCGGCATCGAGTGGCGGGAAGGGACGCCCGAGGCGCACAAGGTCATCGAGTTCCTGAACCGGGAGATGGGCAAGAAGATCCGCCTGGATTCCGGCATCGGGATCAAGCCGATGAGCGTGTTCGGTTCCAAGAGGCTGATCCGGCGCGCCATTCAATACGCCATCGAAAACGGGCGTCGCAGCGTGACGCTGGTGCACAAGGGAAACATCATGAAGTTCACCGAGGGCGCCTTCCGCGACTGGGGATATGAACTGGTCAAAGAGGAGTTCTCGGATGTCTGCGTCACGGAGGCGGAAGTGGGCGCCAACGTCCCGCCGGGCAAAGTCCTGGTCAAAGACCGCATCGCCGACTCCATGTTCCAGCAGGCGCTGCTGCGGCCCGATGAATACGACGTGCTGGCTACTCCCAACCTCAACGGCGACTACCTGTCGGACGCCTGCGCCGCCCAGGTGGGCGGGCTGGGGATGGCGGCGGGCGGCAATATCGGCGACGACTACGCGGTCTTCGAAGCCACCCACGGCACCGCCCCCAAATACGCCGGCCAGGATGTGATCAATCCATCGAGCGTCATCCTGTCCGGTTCGATGATGTTCCACCACATGGGCTGGAAAGAGGTTTCGCAGCTTATCGAGCGGGGCATCACCGAAACCATGAGACAAAAGCGCGTCACCTACGATCTGCATCGCCAGATGGAAGGCGCCGTAAAGTTAAAAACCAGTGAGTTTGCCGCTGCCATCGCCGGCAATATGAGGGCGCCGGCGGTGACGGCCTGAAGGGAGCCAAGATGAGAAAGAAGGTCACGGTTGTAGGATCCGGAAATGTCGGCGCCAGTTGCGCGGTCCGCCTGGCTGGGAAAGCTCTGGCCGACATTGTCGTGGTGGATATTCTCGAAGGTATCCCGCAGGGCAAGGCCCTGGACATTCTCCAGGCCGGCCCCGTGGAGGGAGTCGACGTTCAGCTTACCGGCGCCAACGACTACGCGCCCACGGCCGACTCCGACATCGTGGTGGTAACCGCCGGCTTCCCCCGCAAGCCCGGAATGAGCCGCGACGACCTGTTGTGGGCCAACTACGACATCGTCAAGGCCAGCGTGGAGCAGGCGGTGAAGCATTCTCCGAACTGCATCCTGATCGTGGTCACCAACCCGCTCGATGCCATGTGCCACGTGGCGCACCGCATCAGCGGCTTCCCCAAGCATCGCGTGGTGGGGATGGCCGGCATCCTCGACACCGCCCGCTTCCGCACCTTCGTGGCGCAGGCGCTGAATGTCTCCGCATCCGACGTGGTGGCCTTTGTGCTCGGCGGCCACGGCGACACCATGGTGCCGCTGGTGCGCTACAGCAGCGTGGCGGGCATCCCGCTGGCCGACCTGATGGACGCCGGCACCCTCCAGCAGATCGTGACCCGCACGCGGGGGGGCGGCGCCGAGATCGTCAAGTATCTCAAGAGCGGTAGCGCCTACTACGCACCGTCGGCGGCCGCGGTCGAGATGGTGGAAGCCATACTCCTGGACCGCAAGCGGGTGCTGCCTTGCTCCGCCTACCTGGAAGGCGAGTACGGCATCCACAACCTGTTCGTCGGCGTGCCCGTGAAGCTCGGCGCGCAGGGCATCGAGAAGATCTTCGAAGCCAAGCTGACTGAAGATGAACTCGCGGCACTGCACAAGAGTGCGGCTGCGGTTAAGGAACTCGTGGACGTGATGGCGCCCAAGCTCGCCTGACCGCTCCCGGTTCCGGTCGCAGCCGGGTGCGTTTGTAGTATCTGCCGCCGCGAAATCCTCGGGTTGTTGTAAATCGCCTCATCGTCTGCAAGCGCGGAACGCGTGTGCGAAATTTGTTGATTAAAAGATAATGGGGTGTTATTATCCCTGACGACGGGAAATAGGTCCCGACTCGCGGAGGCAGGAAGCCGCGTTTGTGGGCGCGAAACACCAAGAACGAGTGGTCGCCAATCGAGAAGTGGTGAGCATCGGCAGGTATCACGCTTCCCCCTTGCGCATACCCGAGAAACTCTTAGCACTTCAACCACGACAACTCGACAACTGTTTGTGGGACGGCCCTGGGGGCCGGAGGGGTTGGGGAGGGTGACATGGATAGCTCTCATCAGGCAGCGCTGAAGAACCTGACCCGCTATGGAAACTCCTTTGGGGCCCCGGCGAAGACCCGTCCGCAATGGACCGAGCAACTGGAGTTCTCGATCAAGGATGCCCGGAAGGAGCCGGTCCATTACCTGTGGTTCGTGGGCGATTATGCCTCATACGATCCGCGCGTGACGGCGGCGACTTGCGCGGCGGCGCGGGTGTTTCACAAGGCCTGTCTGGACTTTGGGATCCTCTACGAAGGCGAGCACAACTCCGGAAACGACGTCCGGCTGGCGGGCGAAGAGGGGCTGTTTGAGACTCTGCGGGACCAGAATCTGAGATCATTCGCCAAAGCGCATTTCGAGGAGGTCGTCACCACCGATCCGCATAGCTTCCACGTGTTGAAGCACGAGTACCCCGCCGGTAACGGCCCGCGGACGGTTTTGCATCACACGCAGCTCTTCAGCGATCTGATCCTCGGCGGAGCTCTGCCGTTGCGGCACAGGCTGCGGATGACGGTTACGTATCATGATCCGTGTTACCTGGGCCGGTACAACGCCATTTTCTGCGCTCCCCGCCGCGTGATGGCCGCTTTGGGATTGGACCTCGTCGAGATGCCGCAGAACCGTACGTATGCATATTGCTGCGGTGCGGGCCGTGGCCGGATCTGGATGGAAAACCCGCCGGCATTCCCGGAGCGCCCGGCCGTGGCTCGGGTGAGCGAGGCGGCATCGCTCAAGGGTGTTCATACCCTGGTGGTTGTTTGTCCGAAGGATCTGGTGATGTTCCAGGAGGCGATCAAGACAACGGGACTGGGGGGCAGGCTCGAGGTGAAAGAGCTTTCGGAGTTGGTGGAGAAAGCCATGGGGTAATAGCTTATTCACGAATTTCGGTGGGTTTGTTGGAAGAGACGGCGCGCATGGGAAATGCCAACGTAACAGAGCCGATCCAAGCGTTTGTGAGCAGCGCGCATGTCTTTGCATCGGCGGTGAGTGACGTGTTGGAGCGGAGGCTGCTGGGCGAGACCGCCGGCGGTCGATTGACTTTCTCGCAGTTGAAACTGCTGAAGCTGGTGTCGCTGACCGACGGTCACACGATCGGCGACGTGGCGGCCTTTTCGGGGGTGAGCAACGCCGCCGCCAGTCAAGCGGTGGACAAGCTGGTGCGGTGCATGCTGCTGCGGCGCACCGAAGGGGAAGCTGATCGGCGCGCCAGCCAGCTTTCGCTGACCACGCCGGGGCGCGAGGCACTGGCGGCGTACGAGACGGCCCGGGACCAGAAGCTTCAGGAGATCTTCGGCGAGTGCTCCCCGGAACAGTTGCGTGTAACGTCGGAGTTGCTGGATCGCCTGTCCGCCAATATTGTGGACCACACCGCCAAACCTGAAGAGATCTGCCTGCAATGTGGCATTTATTTTCGCGAAAAGTGCCTGTTGCGGGAATACGTCCAGCGCACCTGTTTTTACCAGCGGCACAAGGCCCGTAAGGTGGCCGAGCCCGCGTCGTCGCGCTAAGGCGGCGACCTGAAGAAAGGGGGAGAAGAGATGGCGAGTACGAGGGTCGGCCTGGAGCCCCGCCCGGAGCAGGCCCACATTCCCGGCGCGCTGCCGGTATCCGAGCAGGCGCTACGGAAGAAGTTCCTGGAAGAATCCCGACTCGTTCCCGGGGGCGATCGCATCTCGCGCTGCTTGCAGTGCGGCACGTGCACGGGGAGCTGTCCAGTGAGCTATGCCATGGACATTTCTCCGCGCATGGTGATCGCCTTATTCCGCGCCGGGCAGATTGAGGAAATTCTGCGCAGCCGCACCATCTGGATCTGCGCCTCGTGCTACATGTGCACGACGCGCTGTCCCCAGGGCATCAAGATCACCGACCTGCTGTACGCCCTGAAGCGGACAGCCATGGACACCGGCCTGTATCCGGACCGGCTGCCCATCTATCTGTTGTCGAAGAACTTCGTTCGCGTCGTGAACCGGTACGGCCGCAGCCACGAAATGCTGCTGCTGCTGCTCTACTACCTCCGGCGCAATCCGCTGGCGTTGCTCCGCCTTTTGCCGCTGGGGATTGCGATGTGGAGAAAAGGGCGGATTTCGTTGTTCCCCGCGAAGATCAAGGGCATCCAGACGATTCGGCAAATGCTGGCGGCTTCCAAGGCCCTGGAGCTTCCCCGGGAGAAGGAGGAGGTCCCCTATGTGGAGGGCACGGTGGGATACCGCGCAGTGGGCTGAGCGCGGACCAGGAGAGGCTCCATGAGAGAGGCGCCAATGGAATATCTTTACTACCCCGGGTGCAGCCTGGAGGCTTCCGGGAAACCTTACGACGAGAGTTTGAGGGCCGTATTTCGGGTATTGGGCATCGAGCTCAAGGAACTGAAAGACTGGAACTGCTGCGGCGCCACCATGTACATGAGCGTAGACGAGGCCATCTCGCTGGCCATCAGCGCCAGGAACCTGGCGCTGGCGGAGCAGAACGGGTGCCGCGGGCTGATCGCGCCGTGCAGCGCCTGCTACACGGTGCTACTGAAGACGAACCGGTTCCTGCGGGACAGTCCCGAGCTGAAGTCCAAAGTCGACCATCTTCTGGCCCAGGGGGGGCTGCGCTATAACCTGACGGTGGCGGTGCGGCACCCTTTGGATGTGCTGGTCAACGACGTAGGCGTGGAGCTGATCGCGCAGGCGGCCAAACGCAGCTTAGCCGGGGTGTGTTTCGCGCCGTACTACGGCTGCCAGATCGTGCGCCCGGAACGCGGTTTCGACGACCGCGAGTTCCCGATGACGATGGACCGGCTGTTTGAGCGGCTGGGCGCGACGGGTGTCTATTTTCCGCTGAAGACGCGTTGCTGCGGCGCCATGCTCATGACCACCTTTCCGGACGTGGCGCTGCACCTGGTCGAGGAGCTTCTGGACTGCGCCAGGGAGAACGGGGCGCACTGTGTAATCACCACCTGCCCGCTGTGCCAGGTGAATCTGGAAGCCTACCAGAAGCGCCTGGGCAAGAAATTCGGCAAGTCTTACGACATTCCGGTGCTGTACTTCACGCAGTTGCTGGGCCTGGCGCTGGGCTGCTCGGAGACGGAGCTTGGGATGCAACGGAACCTGACCACGTTTAAGGTGCCGCTTCCGGCGGCGGTGGCCTAGAAGGAGAAGGGCGATGGAGCAAAACGGGCAAGCGCGCATAGGCGTTTACATCTGCCATTGCGGACTCAACATTGCCGGAACCGTGAACGTGAGTGAAGTGCGCGAGTTCATCTCCCGCGCGCCCGGCGTGGTAGTGGCCCGGGACTACAAGTTCATGTGTTCCGATCCGGGGCAGACGCTGATCCAGAACGATATCGAAGAGCTCCAGCTCAACCGGGTGGTGGTGGCGGCCTGCTCTCCGCTCATGCACGAGCTCACCTTCAGGAACGCGGCGCGCAAGGCGGGCTTGAACCGGTACCTCGTGCAGATCGCCAACATTCGCGAACACTGCTCCTGGATCCACGACGATGTGGGCATGGCGACCGAAAAGGCCAGGGCGCTGGTTTTAGCGGCCGTGCGCAGGGTGGCGCTGCACCAGCCCCTGGAGCCGATGCGCGCCCCGGTGAACCCGAACGTGCTGATCGTGGGCGCGGGAATCGCCGGCATTCAAGCGGCGCTGGAGATTGCCGAATCCGGCAACACGGTGTACCTGGTGGAGCGGGAGCCCACCATCGGCGGCCGGATGGGGCAGTTTGACAAAACATTTCCCACGCTGGACTGCGCGGCCTGTATCCTGACGCCCAAGATGGTTTCGGTGGGGCATCGGGAAAAGATTAAGCTGTTGACCATGAGCGAAGTGGTCGGGTGTTCCGGATTCATCGGGAACTTCAAAATCCGGGTGCGGAGGAAAGCCAGGTTCGTGGACGAGTCGAAGTGCACGGGGTGCGGGCAATGCTGGAACATCTGTCCAGCGACGCGGGTCCCGAGAAAACGGACCATCCGGCTGGGAGACCAGATCGTCAAGCAGGTGTCCTGATGAAACTGGAAGCGGTACGGGAGATTCTGAATTGCCGCGTGATCGGCGGCGGCGACAAGCTGGACCAGGAAATCGAAGTGGGCTGCGGGGCGGACCTGATGAGCGACGTGCTGGCGTTCATCAAGCCCAACGCGCTGCTGCTAACCGGCCTGACCAACGTGCAATCGGTGCGCACGGCCAACGTGGCGGAAGTCAAGGCCATCGTATATGTGCGGGGCAAGTTCCCCGACAAGGACGCTGTCGCGCTGGCCCAGGAAGAAGGGATCGTGTTGCTGGCGACGAACCTGCCTTTGTACGAGTCGTGCGGCAGGCTTTATGCGCGCGGTCTCCCGGGCGGCAGCGAGCGCGCGGAAGGCTTGAGTGATGTCAAACGAGCCGGTCTTCTGTCAACGCTTTGAGATCAGCGGAAAGGATTTTATCAATGCCGGGAAAGCCTCCACTACGATCAAGGCGATCCTGCGGGAGATTGGGATCCAGCCGGCGGTGATCCGGCGGGCGGCCATCGCCTGTTATGAGGCGGAAATGAACGTGGTTTTGTATGCCCGGAAAGCGATTATCGAGCTGCGCGTCACTCCCCAGGAGATCCGGATACGGGTGGAGGACGAAGGCGACGGCATCCCCGATGTGGGGCTGGCCATGCAGCCGGGATACTCGACGGCGTCCGACGAGATCCGGGAGATGGGATTCGGGGCCGGCATGGGGCTGCCCAACATCAAGAACAACGCCGATACCTTGCAGATCCACTCCGTGGTGGGCCGGGGAACTACGTTGGAAATGGCCATCGGACTATAACATGGACGGGTATTTCCATTCGGTACGGATCGCGCCGGAGCGGTGCACAGGGAGTATGGCCTGCCTGAAGGTCTGTCCCACGGAAGCGATCCGGGTGCGGCGGGGGAAGGCGGCTATACTGGAAGACCGCTGCATCGACTGCGGCGAGTGCGCCCGCGTGTGTCCCCGCAACGCGATCGTCCCCCAGACCAGTTCTTTCACCGATTTTGCCCGGTTCCAGTACACCATTGCGCTGATCTCCCCGGTTCTGTATGGGCAGCTCCGCAAGGAGGTTATGCCGAGGACCATTGTGGCCGCCCTGCGGAAGATCGGCTTTGATGAAGCCTGTGACGTGGCCTGCGCCAGTGAGGCGGTCAGCACCGCGGTGGACGAGTACCTGGCCAGTTATCGCGGGCCCCTGCCGCTGCTGTCGCCGTTTTGCCCCACCATCGTCCGGCTGATTCAGGCGCGCTATCCCGATCTGATCGACCTGCTCATTCCCATTGATTCTCCGATGGAAATCGCGGCACGCGACATCCGGCAGAAGAAGATGAAGGAGCTGGGGCTGCGCCGCGAGGAAATCGGAGTGATTTATCTGACGCCTTGCCCGGCGAAGATGGTCGCCATCAAGTACCCCCCGCGCAAGAAGAAATCCCATATCGACGGCGCCATCGCCATTTCCGACATCTACCACCCCCTCCTGGCGGCGACCAGCGACATGAGCGGTGATGCGTGCAAAGACGGACAGTCCGTGACGGGCAGCGGCCTGGGCTGGCCGGTGCTGGGCGGGCAAGTCTTATCATTGCGGGCGGAACGCAGCCTGGCGGTGGGTGGGCTGGACGATGTGGAGAGAATTCTGGAGGAAATCGAGAACGGAAAACTGGGTGACATCCAATACGTGGAATGCCACGCATGCCCGCAGGGATGCTGCGGCGGCTCCCTCACCGTGGATAACCCCTATGTAACCCGGGGCAAGATGCTAAGCCTGCTGGCGCGGTTTGGCGGGACGCCCTGCCAGGACCGGGAAACCGTGCGAGAACTGTATCACAGAAACTACTTCTCGCTGCCGGGCAAGATTTCTTCCAGGCCTCTGGCGCCCCTGGACCAGGACATTGCCAAGGCGATCGAGAAGAGGAAGCGCGTCCAGGAGATCTGTAGAGTGCTTCCGCAAATCAATTGCGGAGCCTGCGGCGCACCGACCTGCCTGAGTTTTGCGGAGGACGTAGTCCTGGACCAAGCCCCGCTACAGGACTGTGTGGTTCTTATGGCGAGACAGGCCCCCTCCGAGGCCGGCTCTGGAAAGGATCACGCGGCATGACGGTGCGCGACGTTGCCATCAGGCTGGCACTCGGACTCCTGACGGAAAGCGAAGGGCTCGAACGGGAGATTACGGGAGGCTATGCCAGCGACCTGTTAAGCGATGTGATCGCCCACAGCCAGGCGGGCAACCTTTGGATCACGTTGCAAACGCACCGCAACATCATCGCGGTGGCGACGTTGAAGGAGCTGGCCGCCATCGTCCTGGTGAACGGCAGAACGCCGGACGCGGACACATTGGTGAAAGCCCGGGAGGAAAAGGCGGTCATACTGAGCAGCCGGCTCCCCGCATTCGAGCTGATCGGCCAGTTGTACCAGATGGGAATCCGGGGGGCGGTGTGATGCTGCGGACCTTCAAAGCCGATCTGCACATTCATACGTGCTTGTCGCCGTGCGCCGACCTGAACATGAGCCCCAGAGCGATCGTAAACAGAGCCACCGAGCGGGGTCTGGATGTGATTGGCATTTCCGATCACAATTCTTCCGAGAACGCGCCGGCGGTGATGAAGGCGGCATGCAACACGGCTCTGAGGGTCTTGCCCGGAATGGAAGTGACCTCCCGGGAGGAAGTGCACATCCTGGCGGTTTTTGACACTGTTGACAAGGCACTGCGGTTGCAGGAGATCGTGTACGAGCACCTGCCCGGGGAAAACGATGCGGAGTCCTTCGGGCTTCAGGTGGTGGTCAATGAAGACCATGACGTGTTGGGCTTCAACCGCCGGCTTCTGGCCGGCGCCACGGAACTCGCCGTAGAGCAGGTGGTAGAGCACATTTGCGGTCTGGAGGGCCTGGCGATCGCCGCGCATGTGGATCGAGAGGCATTCGGCATCATCGGGCAGTTGGGATTCATTCCCGCGGAATTGCGGCTGGATGCTTTGGAGCTGTCGGCGAACCTCAGCCCCGCGGAAGCCAGGCGCCGCTTTCCGCAGTATGCCGGCTTTGCCTTTGTTCGTTCCTCCGACGCACATTTCGTGACGGATATCGGCAAGGCCTGGACATCGCTCCTGTTGAGTGAGCCCACCACCCGGGAAATCAGGAAGGCTCTGCACGGCGAAGACGGCAGGCGGGTGGTGGCGGAGGACGGGTAGGCCCATGGAAGATCTTTCCCTGCACATCCTCGACATCGCAGAGAACTCCATCGCGGCAGGAGCGAAGCGCGTGGACATCCGGATCCGGGAGAGCCGGCGGGAGGACCTGCTCTCGATCGAGATTGCGGACGACGGGAGCGGGATGAAGCAAGACATGCTCAAGAAGGCAACGGATCCGTTTTTCACGACCCGGACCACCCGCCGGGTCGGGCTGGGCCTGCCGCTTTTTGAGCAGGCGGCCAGAGCGGCGGGCGGCGAGTGCAGGATCGTGTCGCGTCCCGGGTCGGGAACCAGCGTTACCGGCGTGTTTCGATACAGCCACGTGGACCGGCAGCCCCTGGGAGACATCGCGGAAACGCTGCTGACCCTGGCGGTCGGAAACCCGGGGATGGAGTTCACTTGCCGGCGCCAGACCGACGATGCGGACGTTTTTTTCAACACGGCGGAGATCGAGGCGGAGCTCCGGGGCGCGCCAATCCACTCGCCCGCGGGGATCGCGGCCGTCAGGAAGAGCCTGGAAAGATTGAGAGAGGGAGTCACACATGCAGTTGGAAACCGTTGACAGGATCATCCAGCAACACCACGCGGACAAAACCGCGCTGATCGCGATGTTACAGGATGTGCAGAGCGAGTTCACCTATCTGCCGCAGGAGGCTCTGGTTTACCTATCCCGCACCATTGAAGTGCCGCTGAGCCGTGCCTACAGCCTGGCCACTTTCTACCGGGCTTTCAGCCTGAAACCGAAAGGCCGGTACTCTATCGCGGTTTGCATGGGCACGGCCTGCCACGTCAAGGCCGCGGTGAAGATCCTGGAGAAGTTTGAGCGGCTGCTCCATATCAAAACCGGGCAGACCACCCCAGACCTGAATTTCGGCCTGGAGGAGGTGCGCTGCCTGGGCTGCTGCGGTCTGGCCCCGGTGGTTACCGTAGGTCCGGACCTGTACGGCAAGGTGATGCTCCCCAAGGTGGATCAAATCGTCAAGCAGTACCAGAAACAAGGAGCCCGAGATGCCAAAACTTAAGCTGGAGGACCTGGCGGAGGTCCGCGAGAAAGCCCGGAAGGCGACGTCGCTCCGCGAAGGCGCCGCCCGGGTCAAGATGACGGTGCACATGGGCACATGTGGTATCGCCGCGGGCGCGCGGAAAATCGTGGAGGCCGCCTTACGGGAAGTAGAGCAAGGAGATCTCCGGGACGTCATGGTAACCACTTCGGGTTGCGCCGGCCTGTGCAGCCGGGAGCCGATGGCCACGGTGGAAGTCGTGGGCGAAGCTCCGGTGAAGTATGTGGATCTGACGGAGGCCAAAGTGAAGGCGATCTTCAAAGAGCACATTCTGGGAGGCAAGATCGTGGAGCAATACGCGCTAGCCATAGGGAGCGAACGGGCTTACTGAGGCTGCGAGGCAGGAGATCGAACATGCCACATCGAATGCACTTGATGGTTTGCGCCGGGACGGGCTGTGTCGCCAATCGCTCTCCGGAGGTGCGGGACGCGCTGGTGACGGAAATCGCGAAACGCGGGTTGGAGAACGAGATCCAGGTGGTGACCACCGGCTGCAACGGTTTCTGCGGCGCCGGGCCTCTGATGGTGGTACAGCCGGACGGCATTTTCTACCAGCAGCTCAGCCCTAAAGACGTTCCGCATCTGGTGGAGGAGCACTTTCTGAAGGGCCGGCCGGTCCAGAAACTGATGTATGTGCCGCCCGAGACGCGCACGCCGCTTCCCAAGATGATGGATATTCCCTTCTTTTCCCGTCAACGGCTGATCGCGCTGCGGAACCGGGGTTTGATCGACCCGGAGAGGATCGAGGAATACATCGCCCGCGACGGGTACGCGGCCCTGGCCAAAGCGCTGAGCCAGATGACTCCGCAGCAGATCCTGGAAGAAGTCAAGATTTCCGGGCTGCGGGGAAGGGGAGGCGCGGGATTCCCCACCGGAGCCAAGTGGGAGCATGTGCTGAAGGCCGAGGGGGAGCCAAAGTACGTCATTTGCAACGGCGACGAAGGGGATCCGGGCGCGTTTATGGACCGCAGCATCGTCGAATCGGATCCGCATTCGGTGATTGAAGGCATGCTGATCGGAGCCCGGGCCATTGGAGCCCGCTGGGGCGTGGTCTATATTCGGAACGAGTATCCGCTGGCGGTGCAACGGCTCATGATCGCCCTGGAGCAGGCCCGCGAATACGGGCTGCTGGGGGACAACATCCTGGATACGGGATTCGATTTCGATATCTCGGTGTCGCGAGGGGCCGGCGCATTCGTGTGCGGCGAGGCTACGGCGCTGGTGTCTGCCGTGGAAGGCCGTCCCGGAGAGCCGAGGGCCCGGCCTCCCCGCCTGGCGCAACACGGGCTGTGGGGTAAACCCACCTGCCTCAACAACGTCGAGACGTGGGCGGACGTCCCTCCCATCATCAACAACGGCGGCGCGTGGTACGCCCAGATCGGGACTGAGAAGAGTAAAGGCACCAAGGTGTTTTCCCTGGTGGGGAAGATCAACAATACGGGCCTGGTGGAAGTCCCTATGGGCATTACACTGCGCGAGATCATCTACGACATCGGCGGGGGAGTTCCCGGCGGGAAAAAGTTCAAAGCCGTCCAGACCGGGGGCCCTTCCGGAGGATGCATCCCCAACGAGCTGATCGATCTGCCGATCGACTTTGAGAGTCTCGCCGAGGCTGGTTCCATGATGGGCTCCGGGGGCATGGTGATCATGGACGAAGACACCTGCATGGTGGACGTGGCCCGCTACTTCCTCGCCTTTACTCAGGATGAGTCCTGCGGCAAATGTGCTCCCTGCCGCGAGGGCACCCAGCTCATGCTGGACATTCTGACCCGGATCACCGACGGCCACGGAACGATGGAGGACCTGGACGCGCTGGAAGAAGTGGCCAAAGTGGTCGCGGAGACGTCGCTGTGCGGGCTGGGGACCTCGGCGCCGAACCCGGTCCTGACCACCATGCGCTATTTCCGGGACGAATACCTGGCCCACATTGGGGCGCACAAGTGTCCCGCGCATGTTTGCCGGCAACTGAATACGTACCGGATCGACCCCGCGATCTGCGTCGAGCGCGGGCACGGCTGCGGGGTCTGCCGGCGCGAGTGTCCGGAAAAGGCCATCTTCGGCGAGAAGAACCAGGCGCACCGGGTCGACGCGACCCTATGCAACAAGTGCGGGACCTGCGTGGACGTGTGCCACTTCAATGCAGTGATCGTGGAATGAGAGGCGGGGTATGATCAGGCTGACTATCGACGGAAAGACGACGGAAGTCGAGAGAGGGACCACCCTGCTGCACGCGGCCAGGTTCTTGGACATCAAGATTCCAACGCTCTGCTACCACCCCCTGATCAAGCCGTTTGCGGCCTGCCGGCTGTGCGTGGTGGAGGTGAAGAGGAGTTGGGGGATGGAGCTGGTGCCTTCCTGCCATGTAGCGTGCCAGGAAGGAATGGAGGTCTCGACCGGTTCGTCGCACGTTCTGGCGGCGCGGCGGCTCGTTTTGGAGCTGATGCTAGCGCGCTGGCCCAACGTGCCGATCCTGCGCAAGTACGCCGCGGAGCTGGGGCTGGAGAAGCCGCGGTTCGCCAGCCCGCTACGGGACGAACGGGAGGACGCGTGCATCTTGTGTGGGCTGTGTGTGCGGGCTTGTGACGAAGTAGTCGGCGCCAGCGCCATCAGTTTTGCGGAGCGGGGCATCGGGCGGCGCGTGGCCACCCCCTTCAACCTGGAATCGGAGTCATGCATTGCGTGCGGCGCCTGCGCCCTCGTGTGTCCCACTTCGTACATCAAGTTCGAAGCGGAGGATCACAGAGGCAAGCCTCCCGAATTCCTGTTGGATCCGAACACCGCCATTTACATGCCTACGGCCCAGGCGGTGCCCAAGGTGCCGTCCATCGATCGCGATAGCTGCATTCACTTCCAGACCGGGGGCTGCCAGAAGTGCGTGGAGGTCTGCGAGCCGGGGGCGGTCAACCACAAGATGGTGGACGAAGAAATCGAGGTGGAGGTCGGGCAGGTGCTGGTGGCGATTGGCTACGACACGTTCGATCCCACGCCGATGGCCCAGTACGCTTACGGGCGGCTCGACAACGTTTATACCGGCCTGGAGGTGGAGCGCATGCTGAACTCGACCGGGCCGACCGGGGGCCGCGTGCTGCTCAAGAACGGGAAGCCGCCGCGGGCGGTAGGCATCGTCCACTGCGTCGGCTCGCGGGACGAGAACTACCACCGGTACTGCTCGCGGGTCTGCTGCATGTATGCCCTGAAGTTCGCGCACGTGGTCAAAGAGCGCAGCGGGGCGGAGATTTACAACTTCTACATCGACATGCGGGCCTTCGGGAAAGGCTATGAAGAGTTTTATTCCCGGGTGCTCAATGAAGGCGCCAACGTGATTCGGGGGAAGGTGGCCGAAGTGGTGCAGGCCGGATGGTCGAAGCAGAAGGAAGGCGCCCTGCTGCTGCGGTGTGAGGACACATTGATCGGGCGGTTCCGCGAGATCCCGGTCGACATGGTGATTCTCTGCAATGCTATTGAGCCGCGCCGGGACGCGGAGCAGGTGGGCCGCCTGTTCGGCCTGAGCCGGAGCCCGGACGGATTCTTCCTGGAGCGCCATCCCAAGCTGGACCCGGTGGCTACGATGACAGATGGTATATTCGTGGCCGGGTGCGCGCAAGGGCCGAAGGACATCCCGGACGTGGTGGCGCAGGCCTGCGCCGCGGCCGCGCGGATGATGGCCACCATCTCGAAGGGTGAGGTGGAAATCGACCCGGTGCGGGCCGAGGTCATGGAGGAGTATTGCAGCGGCTGCCGGGTTTGCAGCGCGCTGTGCCCTTACAGCGCGATCAGCTATGTGGCGGAGAGAAAGGTGTCTCAGGTGAACTCGGCGCTGTGCAAGGGCTGCGGCACCTGTGTGGCGGCCTGTCCCTCCGGCGCGATGACGGGCTATGGATTCACGGACCGCCAGATCAATGCCGAGCTGGAGGGCGTGCTGGCGGTATGAAAGTCGGGAGGTGACGAGCATGTCGAGGAACGGCCGTGGTTTTGAACCCCGCATCGTTGGGTTTCTGTGCAACTGGTGCTCCTATTCCGGCGCCGACCTGGCGGGAGTGAGCCGCATGAAGTCGGCGCCCAACCTGCGCATCATCCGGGTCATGTGCAGCGGCCGGGTCGATCCGTCGTTCATTCTGCGTGCCTTCCAATTGGGGGCGGACGGCGTCCTGGTAGCGGGCTGCCATCCGGGAGACTGTCACTACCAGGAGGGCAACGCCAAGGCGCTGCGGCGCGTGCTGCTGCTGAAGCGGATGCTGCGGGACTTCGGCATCGATGAACACCGG
Organism: Bryobacterales bacterium; assembly: GCA_003170915.1. Classification (GTDB taxonomy): domain Bacteria; phylum Acidobacteriota; class Terriglobia; order Bryobacterales; family Bryobacteraceae; genus Fen-178. The sequence continues at coordinate 36,439 of PMYB01000159.1, forward strand.
CTCCGGCTGGAATGGATATCGGCCGCCGAAGGAGAGAGATTCGCCGCGGTATCCACGGAGTTCACCGAGCAGTTGCGGGCGCTGGGGCCGCTGGTCCTGGCCCGCCGGGCGGAGGTCGCATGAAACCCAAAGTGGCTTTCTACTGGTGCGCATCCTGTGGCGGATGCGAGGAAGCCGTGGTGGATCTGGACGAGAAGATCCTGGACGTGGCGAACGCGGTGGACATCGTGTTCTGGCCGGTGGCCCTGGATTTCAAGGAGCATGACGTCGAGGCCATGCCGGACGGCTCGATCCTGGCCAGTTTCATCAACGGCGCGATCCGCAACAGCGATCAGTTGAAGATTGCGAAACTGCTGAGAGCCAAGTCGCAGGTTGTCGTCGCATTCGGGGTTTGCGCCCAACTGGGAGGCATTCCAGGGCTGGCCAACATGTCCGACGCGAAGGGCATTTTCGCGGAGGTCTATCGGGACGGCGTCGCGCCCGTCAGGCTCCACCGGGAAAACGGGCATTCCTTGTCTCTGCCCGAGTTCTTCGACACGGTGGTGGCGCTCGACCGCGTCATCGACGTGGACTACTATGTGCCCGGTTGCCCGCCGACGCCGAAGATCATTGGCGACGCCCTGGGCGCGCTGCTCGGTTCCAACCTGCCGCCCAAAGGCACGGTGCTGGCGCCGGACCAGGCCTTGTGCGAGCAGTGCCCCCGCAAGGACACGCGCCCCGAAAAACTCCTGCTCAAGGAACTCAAGCGCGTGCATCAGGTGGTGGCGGACCAGCAGACCTGCCTGTTGGCGCAGGGTCTGGCCTGTCTCGGGCCTGCGACGCGCGCCGGTTGCGAGGCCATGTGCATCCGCGGAAACATGCCCTGCACCGGCTGCTTCGGCCCGACCAGCCGAGTGCGGGATTTCGGCGCCAAGGCTCTTTCCGCCATCGCATCCGTGATCGACAGCAACGATGAAGGCGAGATCACACGGATACTGGAAGCGCTGCCGGACCCGGTCGGAACTTTTTATCGATACAGCCTGCCGTCCTCCTTACTGGGCCGGAGGCGGATGGAGTAAGTTATGGACAGTCGCAGGATCACCATCGAACCCATCACCCGGCTGGAAGGCCACGGCAAGATCGAAATCTTCCTGGACGGGCAGGGTCGGGTGGAGCGCGCGTATTTCCAGGTGCCGGAGCTGCGCGGATTTGAAAAGTTCGCCCAGGGCCGCCCGGCGGAGGACATGCCGCAGATCACCTCGCGCATTTGCGGCGTCTGCCCCACGGCCCATCACATGGCGTCGACCAAAGCGCTGGATGCGCTCTATCAGGTGACGCCGCCGCCCGCGGCCCGGAAGATACGCGAGCTGGTTTACTCGACGTTCTACGTGGAGGACCACGCGCTGCACTTCTACTTCCTGGGAGGCCCGGATTTCGTGGTTGGGCCGCAGGCCCCGGCCGCCGAGCGCAACGTGCTGGGCGTGATCGCCAAAGTGGGCATCGAGACCGGGCGGAAAGTGATTGCCATGCGGCGCAAGCTGCGCGAGCTGATGGTGCTGGCGGCGGGCAAGGCCGTCCACCCGGTATTCGGATTGCCCGGCGGCGTCGCCAAGCCGCTCACCGCCGAAGACGCGGCGCGCTTCCGTGAAGTGGCCGGCGAAGCCGTGGATTTCGCGTGCTTCACGCTGGGGGTTTTCGAGAGAATCGTGCTCCAGAACTCCAGCTATGTCGACCTGATCCTCTCCGACGCGTACACCCATCGCACCTATTACATGGGCATGGTGGACGAGAAGAACCAGGTCAACTTCTACGATGGCATGCTCCGCGTGGTGGCGCCCGATGGGCACGAGTGGGCCAGGTTCAAGCCCGATCGATACCTCGATTACATCGGCGAGCGCGTCGAGCCCTGGAGCTACATGAAATTCTGCTACCTGAAAGGGCTCGGCTGGAAAGGCTTTTCCGAGGGAGCGGAAAGCGGCGTATACTGCGTGGCGCCGCTGGCGCGCTTGAATGTCGCCGACGGCATGGCCACGCCCCAGGCTCACGAGGCGTATCTGAAATACCACGGCACGCTGCGCGGCAGGCCGGTTCATCACACCCTCGCCAATCATTGGGCCAGGGTGGTGGAGATGCTGTACGCCGCCGAGCGGATGCTGGAGCTGGCCCACGATCCCGAACTGACCAGCCCCGACGTGCGCACGCTGCCGGCGGCTGTCCCGCGCGAAGGAGTCGGCGTGGTGGAAGCGCCGCGTGGAACCTTGTTCCACCATTACAAGACCGACGAACGAGGCATCGTTACCGGCGCCAACCTGATCGTCGCCACCCAGAACAACGCCGCGCGCATCGCCATGAGCGTGGAGAAGGCAGCCAAAAAGCTGATCGCCGGCGGCCAGGTTCCGGAGGGCCTTCTGAACATGGTGGAGATGGCGTTTCGCGCATACGATCCCTGCCTGGGATGCGCCACCCACTCTCTTCCCGGCAGCATGCCTCTTCTGGTTCAGGTGCGCGACCCGCGCGGAGCGCCGCTGGCCGTCTTGAGGCGCGACTCCGATGGAAGCATCCACAGAGAATGAGTCCGGCGTAGTTCGCTTGCTTGGCCTCGGAAACGAGATCCTGGCCGACGATGCTTTCGGTATCCTGGTCGCGCATGAGGTCGAACGGCGTTTCCAGGGACGAATCGAGGTCGCGTATTCTTCGGCGGCGGGTTTCGACCTGATGGACCACTTGCTGGGGGCTCGCCGCCTGCTGGTGGTGGATACCATCGTTACCGGCCGCGCCAAGCCCGGTGCGATCTCCGTCTTCACCGCCGATCGGGTACAGCCTGCGCCGGGCGGCTCGCCTCACTTTTTGGGACTCTTCGAGGTGCTCGCGGTGGGCAGGAAGCTCGGTCTGGATGTGCCAAAGGAAACCATTGTGATCGCGGTGGAGGCTTCGGATTCGACGACCGTCGGAGGCCCCATTCATCCCGATGTGCAATCGGCGATTCCCGAGGTGGTGGAACTGGTTGGAGAGTTTCTGGCAAACGGGTCGCTCGACGATCCCGGACCGCTAGCCTAGCGGGGATTCAAAACGATGTCGTAGTGGTTGCCGGAGACGCCGTTATCGGACGTGATTTCGGCAAACTGGAACGGGCCGAGCGGCGCGGGAGTGGAGCGGCTGCTCCCGAAACGGAGGTGTTCTATGTCCAGGTCGCGGCCCAGGTCCACGTGGAGATCGTAAACGCCAATCCCGATGGAATGGATCGTCGCGCTGGAGTTCGGTGCGATATACACGGCGCGCACGGTGGTGCCGCCGCGGCTGACCAGCTTGACGATGGCCTCGAGATCGCTGTGATTGGAAAGACGCAACTCTCCGGCTCCGCCGCGCCCGGCGGGAAGCAGGTCGGCGCCGCTCGCGGGCGCCGGGGCGCCCGTTCTCTGCCCTTGCGGCTCGGCCCGCGGCTTGCGCTGTGGGCGAATCTGCGGAGCGGGGCCGGCCGCGATGCGCGCCTCGGGCGCACTCGTGCCGGCCGGTTTCCAAAGATCGATCGCGTTGCCGGTCGCCCATTCGGTGAGCGCATCGGCGGCGCTGCGGACATCGCTCGAAGCGTCCAGGATGCGGGCGGGCTCGAGGATGCGCGGCTGGAAGGTGCGTGATCCGATCAGATCCCCATCCAGCACCGGAATCCGCAGCAACGGGAAGATCTTGAAAACGGCGAAGAAGGGCGCTGCCACCAGGGCCAAAACCAGCACCTTCTGGACCAGCGAATCCGGCCGCCGCGCACTGCGGAAGGCGGGCGGCGGAGTCCATGCCGGTTCCGGTGGCGCGCATGGCGGCTCTGCTGTCGCCGTAGCCGTCGCATTGCCGGCGGCGCTGGCGGTGCTGGCGGTGCTGGCGGCGCCGGCGGCGCTGGCGGTGCTGGCGGCGCTCGCGGCGGCTGGAGCCGGGCGGTAGTTCTTCAGCGTGGCGTAGGCGCCGTTGATCTCTTGGAGACGCTTCTCGGCGATTCGCCGCAGGTGCTCATCCGATTGAAACCGGTCGGGGTGCCAAACCCGGGCTAAGTCGACATAGGCCTGACGGATGGCCTCGGGGCCGGCATCCGCGGGTACGCCCAGTATCCGCCTGCACTCTTCCGGACTCATGGTCGATCTCATCTGTTGGGGGCCTTTGATCACAGTATGAAATCGGCCCTCCTGGAACAAGTTGACTAATGTTAGCTAACCCGCGGTCGGGCGGAAACCAGGCGCAGTTCCTCCAACGAATCGGCGGGTTTCCTCAAACCGTCTTGGCCGGCGCAGGCGTAATGTTGGCAAGCGGCTTGCCTTGGCCCGGCCCGTGCATCTTCGCGCACGGCTTCTTCCGACGAGCCAGGTGCAGGTAGTCCAGCACCAACTGGCGCTTGAGATACTGGATCGCTTTGGCCGGATCCACACCTTTGGGGCACACGCGCGAGCACTCGCCCGCGTAGTGGCAGCGGAAGGCGCCATGCGAGCTGCCCGTCAACTGGTTGCGGGCGCGCCGCCCATCGTCGCGCGTGTCCGCGTTATACCGTTGCGCCGCCGCCAAAGGCATGGGCCCCGAGTACCGCGCGTCGGTGGCCAGCGTGGGGCAGGCGGCCATGCAGCAGCCGCACTTGATGCAGTAAGTGAACTGGAGGTAGGCGCCGAGCTCCTCCGGAGACTGGTAGAACTCCCCCGCCGGGTCGTCGAGTTCGGCTTCGTCCGCGCGCACAATGTACGGCTTCACCGCCACGTGTTTCTCAAACATGGTCAGCAGGTCGGGGACCAGATCGCGGATGATGTCGAAATTAGGCAGCGGCCCCACCGTCAGATCCGTGGTGGCAATGTGCAGGATCTGCGTGTTGCAGGCCAGCGTCGCCCGTCCGTTCAGTAGCATGCCGCACGAGCCGCACACACCCATGCGGCACGAATAGCGCCATGCCAGCGATGAGTCCAGGTTGTCCTTGATGTAGTGCAGGCCGTCCAGCACCGTCATGCCTTCGCGCACCGGCACCCGGTAGGTCTTCACGTATGGCGCCTGGTCGCATTCCGGATTGTATCGGGTGACGTGGAAATTGATCTCTGCCGGCATGGCTACCCCCTTGCTCCCGCGATGGCAATGGCGTGCGTGGCGAAGGCCGCCCAGGCGCCCAGGCCGAACAGTCCCAGCCCCGCGACCAGAAGAACCACGCTGACCGCCTTCTCGACAGCCGGTTTCAGCGTCAGCTCGAACAGGATGGTCCGCAGGCCGTATAGCCCGTGGTAGAGCGCTACCCCGAGCAGAAGGACATAAGTCGTCAGGAAGAACAAGCTGCCATCCCGATACAAGCTGTTTACCTTCGAGGTCGCCTCACCGCCGTGCGGGGCGAACAGATGGGTGATGCCGCCCACGTGCATGATCAGCATGTGGAGGCCGAGCAGGAAGAAGATCACCACTCCCGCCGCCATGTGCCAGGTCCAGTATTTCGTTTCGCGCATCTCGCCTCCTACTTTGCCAAGCTCAGGAAATTATAGCCGCCTGCCGCCAGGAGAATCGCTGCCAGGATCATCATGGCTATGAGCAGGGGCCGTTGGACGCCGAGCGACGTCTTGTAAGGATAGACCGGTTCAATGGGCTTGCCGACCGCAAGTCCGAGTTCCACCAGCACCAGGCGGACGCCGTTGAGGGCATGGTAGGCAAAAGCCGCAAAGACCAGAAACTCCCCGAACTTGAACATGGGCTGGTGGAAGACTCCACCCTCGACCCACAGGTATATGCCGCGGGCGCGCAGGCTCGTGACCACAACGTGCATCAAAAAGTAGAGAAGAATGCCCAGGCCGGTGAGACGATGCAGAATGTAGGCGTAGCGCTCGATACCCCAACGCCCGCCCCCTAGCCATCCCCACAGTCCGAGCCGATTATCGTGCCTTTTGATTTCGGCCATACCAGCCTCCTTCCATCAGTACTTTCGCTCCACCGGCTTCCAGGTGGTAATCGTCACCGGCTTGTATTCCAGCCTCGGCGTGCCGCCCGTGTAGTAAACCATCGAGTGGCCCAGAAATTTTTCGTCGTTGCGACCAGGGAAATCCGTGCGGGAATGCGCCCCGCGGGATTCCTGGCGCGCCAGACCGGCGAACAGCAGAGCCTCGGCCAACTCGAGCATGTTTTCGGTCTCCAACGTCTGAATCAGGTTGGAGTTGTAGATGCGGCTTTTGTCCTGAACGGCGATATTCCGGAAGCGCCGCCGCAGCTCCGCGATCTTGTCCAGGCCCTCTTGCATCGACTGGCCGGTGCGATAGACGCCCGCGTGCCGGTCCATCAAGGTCCGCAGCTCCCGGCGGATGTGGGCTGGATTCTCCGTTCCGTTCTGCTTCAGCAGGCCATCGAAGATGCGTTTCTCTTCTTCCCGCGCCTTACCTTCCGGCGACCCGTCCAGCTTGACGCCTTGCCCCAGGTACTTCGAGATCTCACGGCCTGTGATGCCGCCCCACACCAGGCACTCGGCGGTGGAGTTGCACCCCAGCCGGTTGGCGCCGTGCATGGAGTGGCACGCCACCTCGCCCGCCGCCCAGACATTCTCCGCCTTCGTCCGGCCGTCGATGTCGGCCTCGATGCCGCCCATGGAGTAGTGCGCCACGGGTCGGATCGGAATCGCCTCCGTGATCGGGTCGATTCCCAGAAACTTCATGCACACTTCCCGGATCAGGGGCAGGCGCTTGTTGATCCGCTCCGCGCCCAGGTGAGTCATATCGAGATGGATGTAATCGAGGCCCTCCGGTCCTGGGAAACCGCGTCCCTCGAGGATCTCCGTCATCTCCGAACGGGAAACGATGTCGCGCGGCGCCAGCTCCATCATTTTGGGCGCATACTTCTCCATGAAGCGCTCGCCCTGGTTGTTGCGCAGGTATCCGCCTTCCCCTCGGCATCCTTCCGTCATAAGGATGCCCGATGGCACCAGCCCCGTCGGGTGAAACTGCAGGAACTCGGGGTCCTCCAAGGCCAGACCCGCGCGGTACGCGATGGCCTGTCCATCGCCCGTCACGGTTTGAGAGTAGGTGGTGAATCCATACAGATTCCCCAACCCGCCGGAAGCAATCAGGAGAGCCTTGCCGCGCAAAACGAAAAACTCGCCCGTGGACATATCGAGCAGCGTCAGGCCGGCAAATCGTCCGCCCTCGAGGAGCAGCGAAGTGACGAAGCATTCATCGTAGCGTTTGAAGTTGTTGTACCTGACGAGGTTATCGTAGAGAGCCTGCATCTCGAAGAAGCCGGTCTTGTCGGCTGCCATGCATGCACGCGGAAATGAATGCCCTCCAAAAGGCCTCTGCATGATTCGGCCGTCCTCGCGCCGCGACCACGGGACTCCCCAGTGCTCCAGGAGGCGAATCTCGTCGGGCGAGGCCCTCACAAATCGATCCACCACGTCCTGGTCCGCCAGGAAATCGGCTCCTTTCACGGTGTCCCAGGCGTGCAGTTCGAAGCTGTCTCCTTCCTCGGGGCGCATCGCCGCGGCGGTGCCTCCTTCCGCGCACACCGAGTGCGAGCGCATGACCTGCACCTTCGACACGATGGCGATATCGGCCATGCCCCGCGTCTGGATGCAGATCTCCACGGCGGCGCGCAGGCCGGCGAGTCCGGTCCCCAGGATCACGACATCATGGGCTGTCTGCTGCATTTCTTGCTCCTTCGCGCTCGGCTGTAACCATGAACGGGGAATAAAGCTTCCGATAGCTTAAAATAATGCAAATTTCCTTCAAAGTCTACCGGGGTCTCCACTTTGACCTCCAGGCCTAGTACGACCATAACCCACCAATAGCTCGTACGGTGTTAACTTTAGTGGACTTGCGGTCCCGTGCGGCGCCGTCTAGTATGGCCCCATGAGGCAACTTTTAAAAAATTTCTTCGCCGACGATAGCGGCCAGGATCTCATCGAATACTCGCTATTGATGGCCTTCGTGGCCCTAGCCTCCGCGGCGCTTTTCCTGGGGGCTGGCGGTAGCATCGCCGGTATCTGGAGCACGTCGAACAGCCAGTTGGTCGCGGCCAACAGCATGGCCTCGGGCTCCTAGGGCTCCCTCGGGAGACTGCCGGACCCGGAAACTTCGAAGCCTGCTACCTCTCCGGTTGCGGTGTCGTAGATCATAAACGTCGACGCCGTATCGGTTCTGCCGCCATCGGCTGAGAAGGCTGCGCCCATGATCGCACCGGGATTGATGGCCAGCGTCCGGCCGATGCGCGCGACGCTGTATACATGGTTGTGGCCGTAGCACACCACGTCGAACTCGCCCGAGGCGGCGATGGCGCGCGAGATGTTGTCGTAGTGGTTCACCGCCATCGTTGTTGCCCAACACCACGTGGATGGGCCGGGAGAAGCCGCGTCCCAGTTGGTGGACGATGAAGGGTGAGCAGAGGTCTCCGCGGCAAATCAGGGCGTCGGCATCGCCCACGGCGTCGAGTGCGGCCGCAAGCCTCCAGACATTGTCGTGAATATCCGATAAGACAGGGATTCGCATTCCCGCTACTGTATCAACCGCACGCTGATGGTGACGCTGGCGGTCACCGAGACTGTGCCGGTCTGGATCGGCGTGGGGGCGGTGACGCCGGCGAGGACGCCGGATACCATTACCGGCGTCACCGCGGCGCCTTCCTGGGCGGAGATGACAACTCCGGTCTTGGCGCCCAACCCGGCGGCGATGGCATTGGCGTGGGCCTGCGCTTGCTTGGCCGCCTGGCCCAGCGCCTGCTCCATGACGGGCTCGGGGTTCTGAAGGCCGAAACTCAAGCTGCCAACGCTGTTCGCGCCGGCCTGGTTGGCGGTATCGATCAGCCGTCCGATGAGCGAGAGATCGGTGGTGGTCGCCTCGACGGTGTTGCTGGCCGTGTAACCGATGATCACGGAAGGCTGCCCCTGTGTCGTGCTGTAGCGCGGCGATACGGAGTAGCTGATGGTCTGGATGGTTCCGGCTGTGCCCAGCACCCCTTTGAGAGCGTTGAGCACCGTGGTGGTCAGGCTAGCATTCTGTTGCCCTGCGTCCTGGGCGGTGGTGCCCTGCGTCACCACTCCCACGTCGAGTTTGGCCTGGTCCGGGTTGACGGAAATCGTGGCGCTGCCGATCGCCTGAATGGCGCCCGGCGAGGTTTGCGCCAGCAGCGCGGTGACCGAAAGCGGCAAGCAGATCAGAAGAGAAAGAAACCTGGGCATGACGTGTGTCTCCACCTTCAAGTGTAGCGTGGAAGATGCGCTAGCGAGTGTTTACGAGCTGGCCATTCTCGTCCAGGTGCGGATACGGACCGCCGGTTCGGAATTCGTCGAGAATGTACTTGTCGAATTGCGTGGTGGGCTCGAAGTACCCCGGCACTCGAAGGTGCGCCCTGCACGCTTCTTCGTTGAGTTCGACGCCGATTCCCGGGGTATCGGGCACCTGAATGTAACCGTTCTGGATGATGGGCTTGGGAACGCCGGTCACCAGGTCGCCCCACCATGGGATATCCACCGCATGGTTTTCCATGGCCACGAAATCCTTGAGGGTGGAAATCATGTGTACGGATGCCATGCAGCCCACCGGCGAGCCGGCAAAATGGATGACAGTTTGGACCCCGTACATGGACGCGAACTCGGAAATCCGCTTGCTTTCGCGGATAGCGCCTGACGATAGCGGGTCGACATGGATCATATCGACGGCGCTGTTCTCAATCAGCGGACGGAACCCTTCTTCCAGGCCAAAAAGGCTCTCGCCGGTGTTGATGGGCGTGACGGTCGATTCCTTGATTTCCTTGTAGGCGCGCCAATTCTTGGGAGCGTCTCCGGAACCCAGCGTGCCTACTTGGAGGAGATCCTCGGCCCAAGCCAGTTCATACTGCTCGAAAAAGCGGGCGTGGCGGATGGCGTCCTTCACATCGAGAGGGCCGAAGTGGTCGGCGGCCAGAGGCTGGTCCCAACCGATGGCGTCGCGCACGGCCTGAATATGCTCGCCGTACATTTGCAGTCCCTTGGCGGTTGCTACGCCGCGGGTATTCAACCCTCCCGGCCTGCTGCGGATCATCGAGGGCATGATGTCCATCTTGAAAAAGGTGAACCCCATCTTCTTGCGGGCGGCCATGCGGGCGGCATACACTTTGGGATCGCTCGATTCCGTGGTGTCGCAATAGCAGCGAATGCGGTTGCGGTACTGGGAGCCGATCAGCCGCCAGGCCGGCACGCCGTACACTTTCCCCGCGATGTCGTGCAAGGCGATGTCCAGGGCGCTATAGCCGCCGCCGAAGCGGCGCTGGTTGGTGAAATTGCGAACGCTGTCCAAAATGGGCTCGATGTTCAGGGGGTTCCTGCCCACGATATGTGGCTTGAGCACCAGCGCCATGCCTTCGTTGCCCGCATCCCGGACCTCGCCGAGGCCGTAAACGCCCTGGTTGGTGTCGATCTTGATGATCGGATAGTCGTAGTTGGAGGCGATCCGTATCGCCCGCATGTCGGTGATCCGCAACTGGCTGGGCGCGGAGTTCCGGTTTACGCCGCCGGGTTGGGGTGACTGGGCGCCGGCGCCCTGATCGGCCAGCAACCCTCCGAGAGCGGCCGTGCCGGCCACCATCCCGATCATGTTCCGCCGCTGGATGCCCGTTTTAGGATTCAACATAAATGTTCTCCTTCGGGTTCACGTTATCGGGCGGCGCCCTGCTTGTCAAATCGGAACGGCGTATAACGCGCCGGGCCGGCGCCACGCTATAATTCCTTCAGTGCGTGCGGATGTGGCGGAATTGGCAGACGCGCTGGATTTAGGTTCCAGTTCCCGCAAGGGAGTGTAGGTTCAAGTCCTATCATCCGCACCAGTCCTGTCAATGGTTGAATGATACCCCCACCGCATCCGCTCTTTCGCGCTTTTGACGAATTCGACGGGTCGGCCGCACCCGGGTATGAAACGTCCTACTTCGGAGCGCAGTTCCGCGACTGGCTGTTCACCGGCCAATCCACTGGCACTGCCCAGAGCGGCCACATTCACCTGGGTTATCCGCCGGTTGCCGAAGAGTACTTCGAGTGGATCGCCCTGCTGGGCGCGGTGGCTTCCGCCAAAGACCGGTTCTGCATGTTGGAATTGGGCGCCGGCTGGGGCCGCTGGAGCGTGTATGCGGCCATGCTGTGCCGCCAGCGGCGACTTCCGTTCACGCTCGTGGCCGTCGAACCGGAGCCCAGCCACTTCCAATGGTTGCAGATGGTGTTTCAGGACAACGGCATCGATCCGCGCGAACACCGCCTGTGCGAGGCTGCGGTGGTCCCCGGAGGCCAGGTGGCGCGGCTGGCCGGCATCGACGATCCGCTCCGCGAATACGGACACTATGTGAGCACGGGATTGAAGAACTGGCTGCGCACGCGCCGCGGCCGGCATGCCGTCAGAGAGGTCAAAGGCGTGAGCCTGCGCGAACTCTTGATCGCTCACCCGAAGATAGATCTGGTCGACATGGACATCCAGGGCATGGAGGACAAGGTGATCCGCTCGGTCGCTCCGGAAGACCTCGACCGTGTGCGAATCCTGCACATCGGCACCCATTCGCGCGCCGTTGAATCGCGCTTGAGACGGACGCTCCGCCGCCTGGGCTGGCGCAATGCTTTCTCCTTCCCATGCTATTCGGAGAGCCAGACCCCCTTCGGCGAAGTGCGGTTCGAGGACGGTGTGGAGACGTGGGTTCATCCGCAAGCCACATCCGAGCTGGATCTTCTGCTGGGTGAGAAGCCCGCCGGGTGAGCCCGCGCTCTATAGCGCCTTGCGTTTCTTCTCGTATGCCGTGAACTGGCGGCGGTATTTCTCGAAGCCTGCACGGCCCATCAGGCCGTAGGTGAACCTCTTACCCAGCTCCACGCCTTCCTGGTCGAAGGCGTCGATGTCGAGCAACTCGCCCATGAAGGCCGTCTGAAACTCCATCATTTGCAGAAACGCGCCGAGGTGCTCTTCGTCCACGCGGTCGAGCGTAATGGTGCAGTTGGGTCGGCCATTCTCCACCAGGGCCGCGGCCGTGGCGCGGCGCTCGGCATCGATCAACTCCGCCAACGACCGCCCGGCCAGGGCGTCGAACGCCCCCAGGTTGAAGCGGCGCTTGGGAATTTTGCCGGCGGAGGAAAACTTCGCCACGGCCCAGAAGGTGAAGACCTTGTCGTTGGGGCCTTCGATGTACAACTGCACTTGCGAGTGCTGATCGGTGGTGCCCAGCGCGGCCACCGGGGTCTGGCCGGTATGGACCTCCTCGCCCGCGCGGTTGCGCGCCTTGCCCAGCGATTCGGCCCAAAGCTGGCGGAACCAGAAGGCCGTGCCCCACAGATGGTTCGAGTAAGGGAACGCCACCTGGATGGACTTCGCTTTGCGGGTCCAGATGAGCCAGTGGCAGAGCGCCATGCGCAGCGCGATGTTCTCGCCGGCGTCCGGCTGCCAGCAGAGGTGGGTCATGCGCCTGGCGCCGCGCGCGAGCTTGCGAATATCGATGCCGATGAGCGCCGCGGGCAACAGGCCGGCGGGCGACAGCACGCTGAAACGGCCGCCCACGTTCTCGGGGATGCCGAAAACGCGGTAGCCTTCGGCCTGCGAGAGCGCAAACAGGTCGCCTTTGCCCTCGGTCGTGACGGCCAGAATTTGCCGCGCGGCCTTCGGGCGGCCGATCGCCTGCTCGAGCCAGTCGCGCACGATCAGAAACGTGGCCACCGTCTCGGCGGTGCCGCCCGATTTCGCAATCACCGCCACCAGCGTTCGGCGCGGGTCCATGGAAGCCAGCGCGGCTTCGGTGAACGAGGGATCGACGTTATCGAGAATCACCAGTCGCGGGTGCTCCGTGGTGAAGGCGCCCTGCACGGGATGAGGGCCGCGAACGCCGCAGTCGAGAGCCCATGCGCCCAGCGCGCTGCCGCCGATGCCCACCACGCACACGGTGTCGAAACTGCCGCGCGCTTCATCCGCGTACCGGCCGATGGCTTGGATCGCGCCCGTCTGGAAAGGCAGGTGCGGGAACCCGTAGCGGCCCTCATCGCTTTGCCGGCGGAAAGATTTCAGAGCTTTCAGAGCCTTCCCTTGAGAACGCTCGATTTCGGAACGGCTGAGACCATTGGCTTTGCCGACCATATCGGCCAGCAGGTTCTTCTCGTCGAAATGGATGTTCATTCTTACCGCCGGCGGAAAACCTGAGAGTCCCATTCGCGGGGCGTCGGAAAGGTGCGGGAAATGTGGTCCGTCCAAGTCAGGCCCTCTTCGTCGGCCAGGCACCACAACATGCCAACCACTGTCGACAGGCTCAGGCACGCGCCCGCGAAGCGGAGCAGGCGCTGCCCGCCGTCCGGCGGGAATCCGTCGAAGGTCATAACCTGCAAACGCGTCCAGCGCATCCCGGCGGTTTCCGTGCCGGCGATGGCAAACAACAGGCCGTAAGTGAAGCCCACCAGCAGCAGCGCGCCGCCGAAGACCGGCAGGTTGGGCTTTGTCAGCACAAAAGCGCCGCCGCCGAACCAGAACGCCGCCAGGAACAGGCCGTACCCGATGAGGACCATGATCCAGTCGATCGCGGCGGCCAGGGCGCGATGCAGAGGTATCGACACCGATGCCTCGCAGCAGATGACGGCTTCCACCGTGGTGCCCAGAGTCCGCGGTTTGACCGGAATGGCCGGGAGAAGATCCAGCTTGCCTTGGCCCTCCGGCACGCGCGGAGTCCGGCGAGCCGGTGGCTTCGACACAGGCTTCGAGCCGCTCGCGGCCTTGGGACGCGGCTTCGGTGGGGCGCCGGGTGAGGGAGCGAAGGAATCGAACGGAATCACGTTGGAAGCCGATTTTTCCTGAAACAAGGAACCCTGCACCGCGCGCTCCATGCCGGGCTTCCGGTCCGGAGCCCGCCCAGACGCTAATGGCGCCGGAGGATGGATGTGCGCGGCCGGCTGCAGCTTGGCGGCCAGCGCGCCGTCCGTGCGGGGCAGAGTAAACTCCCCGGTCAGCGTGTCATCCGCAGTGCGGCCGCACCGCCGGCACCGGTGTTCTCCCTCGTCATTACGTGAACCGCAATACCTGCACGTCATGCTTCGACAAAAATCCCCTTACGGCACCCGCAACATCAGCCTTCCGAAGTGTGTTAACTTCAGCGATTGAGGCTCCATCCGAAACGCTCTCTCACTCTTCTTACCACAACGGTTGAAATTTGTCACGAAGAATCTTCGAGTAATACGTATCTTTTCCTTCTTACCATATTGGCGGCACTGATCTTATGCGCCGGAGCCGCCGCTCAGAATCCACCCCCGGCCATAACCGCCCCCGCGCCCCCGGCCGTACCGCCGAAATCCATTCCCATCGGCGAGTGGAATGTGGTGTCCGATACGTCGGATAGCGACGGTACGGTGCACAAATGGCACGGGCACCCCGTCGAGATGGAAGACTCCCG
>PMYB01000159.1:50788-54764 GCA_003170915.1 Bryobacterales bacterium
CCGGCCACGTCTACTTCCGCAATTTCGATCGCAACGAGCAGATCTGGGCGGACCACCTCGAGTACAACACCCAGGACGAGAAGGGAAAGTTCTACGACGTCCGCGGCGAAACCCATCCGCGCATCGCTGCGCGTCCCGGTACCCTCACCACCAACAGCCCATTCCACTTCGAGGGCCAGTGGGCCGAGCGCATCGGCGAAAAGTACATCCTCTACAAGGGATGGGTCACCAACTGCAAAATGCCGGACCCGTGGTGGCGCATGACCGGTCCTAAGTTCGATATCATCCCCGGCCAGCGCGCCATCGCTTACCGCTCCGTGTTCCTGTTGCGGAAGATTCCGCTGTTCTACACGCCCTTCTTCTACCATTCGCTCGAGAGGGAGCCCCGTAAGAGCGGTTTCCTCACCCCCAACATCGGACACAGCTCGCAGCGCGGCTTCATGCTGGGGATCGGTTACTTCTGGGCCATCAAACGCAGTTACGATTTGACTTACCTGGTTCAGGACTACACTGCCAGGGGTTTCGCGCATCACGTGGATTTCAGCGGCAAGCCGCGCGAGGGCACCGATTTCGACGCCATTCTCTACGGAGTCCAGGACCGCGGCGCGCCGAATAGCGGGACCCCACCGCAGAAATACAGCGGCGCCAGCGTCTCCGTGATGGCAAAGTCGGACTTGGGCGACGGCTGGACCGCCCGGGGCGCCATCAACTATATCACTTCCTTCCGGTTCCGGCAGGAGTGGACGCAATCCTTCAACGAGGCCATCGGCTCGGAAATCCATTCGGTGGGCTTCCTCAACAAAAACTGGTCCACTTACACGTTCGACGCAATCTTCGCGCGCCTGGAGAACTTTCAATCCATCGAAGTGCCGATCGTCGATCCCGCCACCGGCAATTCGCATTACGTGGCCAACGCGGTGACCATTCGCAAGCTGCCGGAGGCGGAGCTGAGCAGCCGCGACCATCTTATCTGGAAGAACATACCACTATGGTTTTCGTTTCAGTCCGCCGCCGGACTCCTGTACCGCAGTGAGCCGGTCTTCGATAGCACTACCAACCCGACTGCCCTGATCGACACCTATCACACCGGCGAGTTCATGAACCGCGTGAATCTGGCGCCCCACGTGACCACCGCGTTTCACTGGGGGAGCTTCCACCTGGTGCCGAGCTTCGGCATCCACGAGACGTTTTACAGCGAGGCCCAGGCGCCCTATCAGGACCGGTTCCAGGTGGTGGGCACCAACATCCTGAGGAGCGCGCGGGATTTCTCGGCGGACCTGATTTTCCCGTCGCTGGCCCGCATCTACAATAAGAAAACGGTCTTTGGGGACAAACTCAAGCACGTGATCGAGCCGCGCGCCACTTACCGGTATGTCACTGGGATCGGGAGCGACTTCGACCGATTCATCCGTTTCGACGAGACCGACCTGCTTTCCAACACCAACGAGTTGGAATTGTCGCTCACCAACCGAATCTACGCCAAGCGCGGCGATTCCGTGCAGGAGATCTTCACCTGGGAGTTGCTGCAGAAACGCTACTTCGACCCGACCTTCGGCGGCGCGCTGACCCCCGGCGTGCGCAACGTGTTCGAGAGCACGGCCGACCTGACCGGGTACGCCTTCCTGGTCGGTCCGCGCAGTACCTCGCCGGTGGTCTCGCTGCTGCGCATGAGCCCTATAAGTGGCTTGGGCATCCAGTGGCAGGCCGACTACGACCCCCGCCAGCGCGCCGTTGTGGATAGCACGCTCTCGGTGGACTACCGCTGGCAGAAGTACTTCATTTCGGCGGGAAACAACGAGGTTCACAACGACCCGGCGCTCGCCCCCGCCGCCAACCAGTTCCAACTCCGCACCGGATTCGGCGATCCCAACCACCGTGGATGGAACGCCGCTGTGACTGGGGTTTACGATTACCGCCAGCAGGTGACCCAGTATTCCACCACCCAGGTGACTTATAACACCGATTGCTGCGGGTTAAGTGTGGAGTATCACCGGTATAACATCGGAATACTCAATATAAGCGAGTGGCGCGTGGCGTTTTCGGTTGCCAACCTCGGTAGCTTCGGTACGCTGAGGAAGCAGGACCGGGTGTTCTGACGGCGCACGCCGCTTCCCATCTGACTCGGCTAGTGTGACAAGAACTGGAGGATAGGCATCATGCAAGCGACACCCAAATCCGAGGTGAACGAAGATCTGAAATTCCTGCCCTTGCAGGAACTGCAGGTAAAACTGGGGTCGTCGCCGGATGGCCTCAGTCAAGCTGAGGCGCGACGCCGGTTGGCACAGTACGGATACAACGAGATAGCTGAGAAGAGCGCCAATCCGTTCCTGAAGTTTTTGAGCTATTTTTGGGGTCCGATCCCATGGATGATCGAAGCGGCGGTGATTCTGTCCGCGCTGGTGCGGCACTGGCCGGACTTTTTCATCATCCTGGTTCTGTTATTGGCCAATGCCGCGGTCGGTTTCTGGGAGGAATACCAGGCAGGTAACGCCATCGCCGCGCTGAAGGCCAAACTGGCGATTCGGGCTCGCATCCGGCGCGACGGGAAGTGGGGTTCCGTCGCCGCGCGGGAACTGGTGCCGGGAGACGTCATTCGCGTCCGTCTCGGCGACATCGTGCCGGCGGACGCCCGTCTGTTGGAGGGCGATCCCATGGAAGTGGACCAGTCCGCGTTGACCGGTGAGTCGCTGCCTGTCACGCGCAAGTCCGGCGAAACGATCTACTCGGGCTCGATTGTCCGTCAAGGAGGGACTGATGCACTGGTCTATGGGACGGGCCAGAACACCTACTTCGGGAAGACCGCACAACTGGTGCAGGAAGCGCACACCGTCAGCCATTTCCAACGCGCCGTGTTAAAGATCGGCGACTACCTGATCGTGCTGGCGGTGGTGCTCGTGATCATGATTCTCGCCGTCGCGCTGTTCCGCGGGGATCGGATGACTACCACCCTGCAATTCGCATTGGTGTTGACCGTGGCCGCGATCCCCGTGGCGATGCCCACGGTGCTGTCGGTAACGATGGCCGTGGGGGCGCGCGTGCTGGCGGCGAAACAGGCGATTGTTAGCCGGCTGGCGGCCATCGAGGAACTGGCGGGCATGGACGTACTGTGTGCGGACAAGACCGGCACCCTGACCCAGAACAAGTTAACGCTGGGCGAGCCGTTCCGCGTGGACGGCATCGCATCCGAGCAGGTCATTCTCAGCGCCGCGCTGGCGTCGCGCGCGGAAGACCAGGACACCATCGACCTGGCCGTGCTGAGCGGTCTGAAGAACAATCAAGCTTTGGAGGGCTACCAGGTGGTCCACTACCAGCCCTTCGACCCGGTGCACAAGCGCACCGAGGCCACCGTTAAGACCGCCGACGGGCACACGTTCAAGGTGACGAAGGGCGCGCCGCAGGTGATCTTGGAGTTGGCGGCCAATGCCGCGCAGGTAAACCCCGCGGTCGAGAAAGCCATCGACGAGTTCGCAGCGCGCGGCTTCCGTTCATTGGGCGTGGCGCGCTCGGACTCGCAGGGGCAATGGCAGTTTCTGGGCGTCCTACCGCTTTTCGATCCGCCCCGCGAGGATTCCAAGGCGACCATCGCCACCGCGCGGCAGATGGGCGTGAATGTCAAGATGGTCACGGGCGATCAGTTGGCCATCGCCCGGGAAACCGCTGGACAACTGGGGCTGGGCAAGAACATTCTCGACGCCAGCGGTTTCGCCGACACCCATCATCATGAGACCGCCCAGTTGGCGGAGTCCATCGAGAAAGCGGACGGCTTCGCCCAGGTGTTCCCCGAACACAAGTTCCACATCGTGGACGTCTTGCAGCAGCACCATCACATCGTCGGAATGACCGGCGACGGGGTGAACGATGCGCCGGCGTTGAAGAAGGCGGATGCGGGCATCGCCGTATCGGGCGCGACGGACGCGGCACGGGCGGCGGCGGACATCGTTTTGCTGACGCCTGGCCTGTCGGTGATCATCGACGC
>PMYB01000034.1 GCA_003170915.1 Bryobacterales bacterium
TCCGCCGCAGTCAACGAAGCCGGCCATCTTGGAGTCGGCTCAACCCGATTCTGGACCGCTGGATTCCGGTACCCCGCGTCTTGCACCCTTATCCGATGGAGCGCTTCGTCGCCACTCATCCAAGGTGGGAGCCGTATGCGTAAACGCGCACGTACGGTTCTGTGCGGGGGGCGATCAGCAATGGTCGTCCCTACCGCGACAGCGATCGCACCGAGGCATGAAGGGACCGTCGCCTCTCGGCTCTGCGCTATCGGGCGTTTCAGGGACGGGACATTTCAGGGACGAACAAAGCACTTGCGCAATACGAATTTGGACCCCGCCCATCAAGCCGGATTCGAACCCAGAACTAACCGTCTGCCGTGACGCCGTTCGATTCTGGTAGTTCGTTGCGATCGGCTGCGCATTCCGGAGAGTGCATCTTCTTCTCGAAAGCGCGAAGGAGGTCCTTGCCGTTCATGGTAGCAACGGGGAGCACTCGATTGAGCAGCGTAATTGCATCTCTTCTATAGATCGATCCGACGAATTGTTCGATACCTGCACGGAGGTTACTTACACCTTCGATGTACGTTATCTCCGCTTGATCCTCGTCGGGTTCATAAGGAACGTAGCGACCATCGTAAGTCACATAATGATCCCTACGGGCACCTGCTGATCTCGCCCGCACGAAATGCTCTTTCGCATCGTTGCCAATGCGCTCTGTCGTGACGATGATCGGATGTTCCGGTCGAATGATGCCGATCTTAGCCCCGAAAGAATAGGCATTTCCGAGATTGAACTCCTTATCCTTAAGCTCGAAGAGGGCCAATTCGCCATCGATATTCGCTAGGCAGTCGATTTCGTCCCCGCCGACGCTCTGTTCCACCAGAATGGCGCTAGAATCGATGCGAACTGCCGTGAGTTCATTAAGAAGCAGAATTGTAAGCCACCGCGCTTTATCAAGAAGGGCTCGACCAAAATCCGTGATTGCGAGCGCTTCCTCCATCCGTTCCTCGGCGAGCGGTCGCCCGCACGCGCATTTTACTCCTTTTTGTGATAGCTCAACCAGCACGTCCCTATTCGGCGCACGCGTCACCTGCGCTTGGGCCTTGCTGCAGACGACCACGATCTCGGAATCGAGCAGCCCATGATCGCGTAACCCAGCCGTGAGCTCATCGACGCGTTCCCGCGCCTCCGGTGGTAGTTGCTTTGGCAGGTCCCGAACCAGCAGGCCGCCAGAAGATTTGATGGCCAGGGCAAGGGTGCGGACGAAGCGATCAGATAGCAGTTCGGATGCGCGGATCTCCTCCATTGAAGGTGTGGGGGCTGGTTCTCGACCCTCACCTCTAAGCTCGTCAAAGCGCTCCGACGCGTAGAAAAACGGTGACAGGGGTGCTGCCATCAAAGACTGCGCCACTGTCTTGACCAATCCCAGAGAGCCTGGCTCCCAATCCGGACCGATCACTCCGAGATTCAAACGGTGCGTCGCGTCCGCGGTTTCCTGCTGAACGGGGCTGTCGCGCCGCCCGCGGGCAGACCGTGCCGATCCCTCAGTCTGCACCGAAAGCACAATTAGACTTCTCCCATCGGTGAATATTTCAGCATCGACGACGGGCTTTCCAGGTCCAACGAATTCCCGCTGGGTTCCCCGCGAACGCCTCAGGTCCTCAGGCCGCGCACCGAGCACGCTTGCTGTGGCTTCGAGCGCGGGACGCAACAGGGGTTTGATGGAATCCGCGAGTTCCGCCTTGAGAGTATTGAACAGCTTTAACTGTTCATTACCGATTCCTGCCCGGAAGGTTCTAAAGTACAGCACAGCCACTCCCTTCGATCCGATTTATTGTCAGCAGCGCTGATCACCGCAACTGGACGATTCAGTCTTCATGACTGCAGTATCCGAATCACTGATTATAGAACATGACCATCCCGGTAGAACGCAGCCTCCTCGATCCGGATGCGGCCTGCATGCTCGGGGTTAGCAGCTTCGGCGACTTACAGACAAGCGTGGTCGCGTTCTGGGGCCATCTGGGGTCCAAACAGCGGACTTTGGACCCCGTTTGGGCCCTAATGATTGCAGCTAAATCGGCTGTAAGTTATTGAAACCATGGTGGCCAGGGATGGAATCGAACCGCCGCCAGCCTTTTCAGGGCTGCTGTCCACTATAAGTCCCGTGACGTCCCCTCCATGTCAGTTGGCCAGTCAGCGCTTACCGCCATAGTGATCGATTCCCGGCGAACCGCGGCAAAAGCCGCCCGCCGCCCTACCCCAGCGGCAGCGCCCGTCTCGCCACCGGCGAGGAGAACACCACGCTCGTGGTGGGGACTCCGTGCTCGAGGAGTTTCTCCACCAGGCCCTCGAGTTCCTCGACGGAATGTGCCACCACCTTCAGGATGAAGGCGTCGCCGCCGGCCACGTGATGGCATTCCACCACGTTCTGGAAGCCTTTCACGGCCTTCAGGAACGGCCTGTATCTGGCGCCGTCGCAGCTCATCCGGATGATCGCCAGAATGGGCAGCCCTAACGCTTCCCGGTCGATATCCACGCGGTAGCCGGTGATGACGCCGGCGTCCTCCAGACGCTTCAGCCGTTCCGCGGTGGCCGCGGGCGAGAGTCCGATTCTGCGCCCGAGCTCCGCATAGGACAGCCGCGCGTTTTCCTGCAAGACCGACAGTAACTTTCTTCCGGTTACATCCAGTAATGCGCTTGATTCCATTGCCATATAGAAAATATACCATTGATTCTATATTCACCAACCGGATTGAGCGGCGTTATCATTAGGTCAGAATGCTGCAACTCGTTGGACAACCGCTCACCTTGAAAGAGATCGCGGAAATCGCCTCCGGAAAGGTCCGGCTCGAACTGGCGCAAGCTGCCATGGCGCAAATGGAAGCTTCCCGGCGCGTCGTCCGGCGCGTCGCCGGGGAGCATCGGCCGGTTTACGGAATCAACACCGGTTTCGGCAAGCTGTGCGAGGTACGCATCGCCGACGATGCCATCGAAAGGTTGCAGCTCAACCTGGTGCGCAGCCACGCCTGCGGGCTGGGCCGCCCGCTTTCCCCGGAAGAGACGCGCGTCGTCATGGCGCTGCGGGCCAACACGCTGGCGCTGGGGTATAGCGGCGTCCGCCCGCTGATCGCGGAAATCCTCGTGGCCATGCTCGACCGCGGCGTGTTGCCCGTCATTCCCGAAAAGGGATCGGTGGGCGCCAGCGGAGACCTGGCCCCTCTGGCGCACCTGGCGCTGTCGATCATCGGCGAAGGCGAGGTGGACTATCAAGGCCGGCGGTGGCCGAGCCGCGAGGCGCTGAGCCTGGCGGGAATCGAGCCGGTCCGTTTGGAAGCCAAGGAAGGCCTGGCGCTGCTCAACGGAACGCAAGCGCTGACGGCGGTCGGCGGCTTGGCCCTGTGGCGCGCGTGGCGTGTGGCCGGCCTGGCCGATGTGGCGGGCGCCATGTCGCTCGAAGCGCTGATGGGAACTCCCGTGGCCTTCGACCAGCGCATTCACGCGGCGCGCCCCCATGCGGGCCAGGCCGTCACCGCCGCGCGTCTGTGGAGCTTACTGGAGGGGAGCGACGTCGATCCCTCGCGGCGCAGGGCCCAGGGGGCACCCCCGGCCCGCGTGCAGGACGCCTATAGCCTGCGCTGCATGCCGCAGGTGCACGGGGCGGTGCGCGACGCTCTCGAGTATGCGCGCGCCGCGGTCGAGACCGAGACGGGGTCCGCCACCGACAACCCTCTGGTCTTCGCCGAAACCGGGGACGTTCTTTCCGGCGGCAATTTCCACGGCGCGCCGCTGGCGCTGGCCTTCGATTCGGCGGCAATTGCCATGACCACGCTGGCCGGCATCGGCGAGCGCCGCATCGACCGGCTGGTGAATCCCGACCTCAACGACGGGCTGCCCGCGTTTCTGGCCTCGGACCCAGGGGTGTCGTCGGGCTTCATGATCGCGCAGGTGGTGGCGGCATCGCTCCTGAACGAGTCGAAGGTGCTGGCGCATCCCGCCAGCGTCGATAGTCTGCCGACTTCCGGCGGACAGGAAGACCACGTTTCCATGGGAATGACCGCCGCGACGAAGCTGCGCGCCATCGTCGAGAATGGGGAGTACATGGTTGCCATCGAGCTGCTGGCGGCGGCGGAAGCGCTACGCTATCGCGAGCCGTTCGAGCCGGGGCCCCAGATCCGCCGCGTGGTGGAGGTGGTCCGCTCCATCGCGCCTCCGCTTGCCGAAGACCGGCCGCTCTCGCGGGATATCGAGGCCACCGCGGCGGGCATTCGACAAGGTAGATTTGATGAGTGGGCGTTTGCGGAGTTCTAATATGAGCCTCACTAATGCAATCCATGCGCCGCGCGGGGTGCTATGACCTGCAAAGGGTGGCAGCAGGAGGCGGCCCTGCGCATGATTCACAACAATCTCGATCCCGAGGTGGCGGAGAATCCCGATCAGTTGATCGTCTACGGCGGGACGGGGCGCGCGGCCCGCGACTGGCCGTCGTTTCACGCCATCGTCCGCGCGCTCCAATCGCTCGAAAACGACGAGACGCTGCTGGTGCAGTCGGGACGGCCGGTAGGCATCTTCCGCACGCATGCCGACGCGCCGCGCGTGCTCATTGCCAACGCCAACCTGGTGGGCCACTGGTCCAACTGGGAGGAATTCAACCGCCTGGAAAAAATGGGCCTCACCATGTACGGGCAGATGACCGCCGGCTCGTGGATCTACATTGGCAGCCAGGGAATCGTGCAGGGAACCTACGAGACCTTCGCCGCCGTGGGCCGCAGGCATTTCGGCGGGCCGCTGGCCGGCAAGATGGTGGTGTCGGGCGGCATGGGCGGCATGGGCGGCGCCCAACCGCTGGCGGCCACCATGAACGGCGCGTGCTTCCTCGGAGTCGAGGTGGATCCGCAGCGGATTCAGCGGAGGATCGAGACCGGCTACTGCGACGCTATCGCTTGCAACCTGGACGATGCTCTTGCCACGTTGCGCGAAGCCCGGGCGCAGGGGAATGCGCTATCGGTGGGGTTGGTGGGGAACTGCGCGGACGTGCTGCCCGAGCTGGTTCGGCGCGGCTTCGTCCCCGATGTGCTTACCGACCAGACCAGCGCGCACGACCCGTTGAACGGCTACGTTCCCAACGGAATGACCCTGGAAGAGGCGCGCGCCCTTCGCGCACGCGATCCGGAAGAGTACGTGGCGCGATCGCTGGAGGCCATGGCCGCCCACGTCGAGGCCATGCTGGCTCTGCAGAAGCAAGGCGCGGTGACGTTCGACTACGGCAACAACATCCGCACGCAGGCCAAGAAGGCCGGTGTCGAGCGGGCTTTCGACATTCCGGGCTTCGTGCCGGAGTACATCCGGCCTCTGTTTTGCGAGGGCCGCGGGCCATTTCGTTGGGTGGCCCTGTCGGGCGACCCCGAAGACATCTACCGTACCGACCGTCTGGCACTGGAGCTTTTTCCGCATAACGAGACGCTGGCCCGCTGGTTGCCGCTGGCGCGAGAGCGTATCCACTTTCAGGGCCTGCCGGCGCGCATCTGCTGGCTGGGCTACGGCGAGCGCGCGGAATTCGGCGTGGCCATCAATCGCCTGGTGCGCTCGGGCGAGCTGCGCGCGCCCATTGTCATCGGGCGCGATCACCTCGACGCGGGTTCCGTGGCATCGCCCTACCGCGAAACGGAAGCCATGCGCGACGGCTCCGACGCCATCGCCGACTGGCCCTTGCTCAACGCGCTGCTCAACACCGCCGCGGGCGCGTCGTGGGTGTCCATCCACAATGGCGGTGGCGTGGGCATCGGGTACTCGCAACACGCCGGAATGGTGGTGGTGGCCGACGGCACGGATGAAGCCGAACGGCGCTTAGAGCGTGTGCTGACCACCGATCCGGGGCTGGGCGTCATCCGCCATGCGGATGCCGGTTACGAAGCGGCGATCCGCTTCGCCAAAGAGCACAAGCTCAAGCGGCCGATGGAGCAGGCAGAGCGATGAGACAACTAGTTGAGTGTGTTCCCAACTTTTCCGAAGGGCGCGATGCCGCCAAGATGGATGCGATCGTCCAGACCATCGTTTCGGTTCCGGAAGTGGTCCTGCTCGATCGCGAATCGGACGCCGATCATAACCGCTCCGTTCTGACCTTCGTCGGACCGCCCGCGGCGGTGGCCGATGCCGCGTTCCGCTCGGTTGAAAAAGCGGCGTCGCTCATCGACCTCACGCGGCAGCAGGGCGCGCACCCGCGCATAGGGGCGGCGGACGTAGTGCCATTCATCCCCATCGAAGGCGTGACGCTGGAGGATTGCGTCAAGCTCGCCGAGCGTCTGGGCAGCGAGATCTGGAACAAGTTGCAGATTCCCGTCTACTTTTACGAAGCGGCGGCCAGGCGGCCCGAGCGCGTGAATCTCGAAAACATCCGGCGCGGCCAATTCGAGGCGCTGCTCAAAGAGATGGGGACCGTGCCCGAGCGCCACCCCGACGTGGGCGACCCCGTTTGCCACCCCACCGCCGGCGCCACCGTAGTGGGCGCGCGCAAATTCCTGATCGCCTACAACATCAACCTGGGCACCGCCGATGTCGGCATCGCCAAGAAGATTGCCAAGACCATTCGTTTCTCCTCGGGCGGTTTCCGCTACGTGAAGTCGATGGGGGTGGCCCTGGCCTCGCGAAACCTGGCTCAGGTTTCCATCAACCTGACGGATTTCGAGCAGACCCCCATGCACCTGGTTTTCGAAACCGTGCGCCGGGAAGCCGAGCGCCATGGCGTGCCCGTGGTGGGAAGCGAAATCGTGGGCCTGATTCCCAGGAAGGCGCTGGAAATGTCGGCCGAGTATTTCCTGCGCTATGAAAATTTCAGCCGGGAGTTGGTGTTGGAAAACCGCATCGCCGATGCCATGGCGTCGCGCGGCGGGTTGCCGGAGTTTCTGGATGCCTTGGCTGCTCCCACGGCTACGCCCGGCGGAGGCAGCGCGTCGGCGGCAGCGGCGGCTATGGCGGCCGCGCTGGGCGCCATGGTGACGCGGCTCGCGAAACTGGACAGCGGCGCGTTCGAGGAGGACCGGCGATTCTTCACCGGCGCCGTCGAGCGTGACGCCGAAGCTTTTCAGCGGGTGATGGCGGCTTACAAGCGCCCCAAGGAAGAGCGCGGGCCGTTTGTCGAGGAGGCGCTGCATGGCGCAGCCGAAGTTCCGCTCGAAGTTCTCGAACGCGCATCCGCCATGGTGAAGCGGCTGGCGGGTCTTCAAATTCCGGCCAAGTTCGCCTCCGATCTGGCGGTGGCGAAGGCGCTCGCGGCAGCGGCGAGAACCGGCACGCTGGAAAACGTCCGGATTAATCTCGACGCCATCAAGGACCAGGATTTCCGGGCTTCGGTGGAAGCGCGCCAGCGCGCGTTGAACACTGATGAGTGAGCTCGCCGTCTGGAATTGCGCGCAACTGGTCACCTTGGCGGGACCGGCGCGTTCGCGAGTCGGCCCCGAAATGCGGGAACTCGCCATCGTTCCCGGTGGCGCCATGCTGATTCGCGACGGCCGCATACAAGCCATCGGGTCCCGCGCGGAGATGGAGCGAGTGCTTTCCGCCGATGCCCAAATCTTCGATGCCGGCGGCCGCATCGTTCTTCCGGGATTTGTCGACGCGCACACTCATCCCGTGTTCGCCGGCACGCGGGCCGGGGAATTCGAGCAGCGCGCGGAAGGCGCCCCCTACGCGGAAATCGCGGCCCGCGGCGGAGGCATCCGGTCTACCGTACGGCTCACGCGCGAGGCCGGCGAGGCGGAGCTGCTGGTGGCCGCGCGCCGGTACTGTGCGTGGTTCCTGCGCGGCGGCACGACCACCATCGAAGCCAAATCGGGATACGGCTTGTCGCTCGAATCGGAGGTCAAGATTCTGAGGGTCATCCGGCAACTCGCGGCCGACGGGCGCCTGCGCTACGTTCCCACGTTCCTGGGAGCGCACGAGGTCCCCGATGAGTATCGCGGCCGTCTCGACGCTTATGCGGACCTGGTGGTTCACGAAATGCTGCCGCGCATCGCGGAAGAACATCTGGCGGAATACTGCGATGTCTTCTGCGAGCCCACGGTATTTCCGGCCGCGCAGGCTCGCGCAATTCTCCTTGCCGCGCGGGCGCTCGGATTCGGTCTTCGCATTCACGCCGATCAATTCACTCCCGACGAGGGCGCGCTCCTCGCCGCCGAGCTTGGCGCCTCGACCGCCGACCACCTGGAAGTCACGGGTCCCGCCGGCCTGGAGGCGCTCAAGGCCGCCGGCGTCCAGCCGGTCCTGTTGCCGGCGTCGGTCTATCATCTCGGTTCCACGCGTTATCCGGCGGCGCGCCAGATGATCGATCTCGATCTGCCCGTGGTGCTTGCCACCGACTTCAATCCGGGATCGTCTCCCACTGCCTCCATGCCCATGGTGCTCTCGCTGGCTTCGACGCAGATGAGAATGACACCGGCGGAATCCATCACCGCCGCCACCATCAACGCCGCCTATAGCCTGCGCCGCGGCCACCAGATCGGATCGCTCGAACCCGGCAAGCTCGCGGATTTCGTCATCCACGATTGCGGCGACTACCGTGAGCTTCCGTACTTTTTCGGGCGGGAACCGGCCTGGGCCGTATATGTCGGCGGCACTTGTGTTTACAGCTCCCCGCATTTTTATTGATCGAAATCGCCGGTTCATACGTCTAATAAATAGCTGGAGGGTTTCATGGATCGGAAGTTCAAGCTCGCGCAACTGCGTGCCAAGACCGATCGTCAGCTCGTCATCCTGATTGGGAGCGCATTGGACGGCGGGCTTCGGTCTCGCGCCG
Organism: Bryobacterales bacterium; assembly: GCA_003170915.1. GTDB lineage: Bacteria > Acidobacteriota > Terriglobia > Bryobacterales > Bryobacteraceae > Fen-178. Next base: position 8,771 of record PMYB01000034.1, read on the forward strand.
CAGCGGAGAGAGCCTATTCTGAAGTCCGCGCGCTGCTGCCCACCGTCCGCGATGTGACCGAAGCCGAGCGTCGCCGCTGGGAAGCCAAGCTGGCGCGTCTTCGGGGACTCCTCAACGAACGCCCGGAGCACGCCATGGCGCGCATGCAGGCAGCCTGTTCCTAAGCCGTGAAAAACTCGCCGGGACCACCGGGTTGACAGACGAAAGCGTCTGTCCCACGCTGGTCCGCAGAGGCTTGCGGTTTTGTGGAGCAGGCGCTTCCGCCACACCCGCGCCCATCCTCGACTCTACCCGCCGGTAGGTTGGTCCACATGATACAAAGGAAGGGGCCTGAAATTGATCGGACTCCTGGTTCTAAATATCTCTAAAGGTGGCGCCTCATGAAAATTCGTCCTGAAGATGCCCTCGAATACCATTCCGCATCTCCGGCGGGGAAGGTGTCGGTTACCCCGACCAAACCCTGCCAAACGCAGCGCGATCTGAGCCTTGCTTATACACCCGGCGTGGCCGTTCCCTGCCTGGAGATCGAGCGGGACGCAAGCCTCGCCTACAAGTACACCGCCAAAGGCAACCTGGTTGCGGTGGTGAGCAACGGCACGGCGGTGCTGGGCCTCGGCAACATCGGGGCCCTGGCCGGCAAGCCCGTCATGGAAGGGAAGGGAGTGCTGTTCAAGCGTTTCGCCGATATCGACGTTTTCGATATCGAACTGGCCAGCGAAGATCCCAAAGAAATCATTCGCACCTGCCAGATGCTAGAGCCCACCTTCGGCGCCATCAACCTGGAGGACATCAAGGCGCCGGAGTGTTTTTATATCGAAGAGGAGTTGCGGAAGACCATGAAGATCCCGGTTTTCCACGACGATCAGCACGGCACTGCCATTATCTCGGGCGCCGGCTTGCTCAATGCCCTCGAAATCGTAGGCAAGAAGATCGGAGACGTGAAAGTGGTGTTCAGCGGCGCCGGCGCCGCGGCCATCGCCTGCGCCACACACCACGTCAAGCTGGGGGTGCGGCACGAGAACATCGTCATGTGCGACATCAAGGGCGTGGTCTATGAGGGCCGTACGGAGGGCATGAACCCATACATGGCGCGCTTCGCTGCCAAGACCGAGGCGCGCACCCTGGCCGAGGCCCTGGTTGGCGCGGACGTATTTTTCGGGCTCTCCGCCGGCAACATCGTCTCGCCGGAAATGATCCTCCGCATGGCTCCCAACCCGATCATCTTCGCGCTGGCCAACCCCGATCCCGAAATCTCTTACGATGCGGCCGTGGCCGCGCGCCCGGATGCCATCGTGGCCACCGGCCGGTCGGACTACCCCAACCAGGTGAACAACGTGCTGGGGTTCCCCTTCATCTTCCGCGGCGCGCTGGACGTGCGCGCCACCACCATCAACGATGAAATGAAGCTGGCCGCCACCCGCGCCCTGGCCTCGCTGGCCAAGGAAGACGTGCCCGATTCCGTGCTCCGCGCCTACGACGTGGAGCGGCTCGAATTCGGGCGCCAGTACATCATCCCCAAACCCTTCGATCCGCGCGTGCTCATTTGGGAAGCCTCCGCGGTGGCGCAGGCCGCTATGGATACCGGCGTGGCGCAAGTGCCCGTCGCCATCGGCGAGTACCGCGAAGCGCTCGAGCGCCGCCTCGGCAAGGCCTACGGGGTGGTGCGCAGTATGATCAACAAGGCGCAGAGGCAGCCCAGGCGCATCGTCTTCACCGAGGGCGAAGAGGGCAAGATTCTGCGCGCCTGCCAGATCCTGCTCGACGAGAAGATCGCCTTCCCCATCCTGCTCGGCAACGAAGACAAGATCCGCGCCAAGGCGGAGGAGCTGCATCTGCACCTGGAGGGCGCGCAGATCGTCGAACCGTCGAAATTCCCGCGCCTCGACGAATACACCGAAGAGTTTTTCAGCCTGCGGCAGCGCAAAGGCGTCACCCGCACCGAGGCTGGCCAGTTGATCCTCAACCCCGTCACCTTCGGCAGCGTGATGGTGCGGCTCAACGACGCCGATGCCCTCATCGGCGGCCTCACCACCCACTACCCCGATACCATCCGGCCCGCGCTCCAGGTGATCGAGACGCGGCCGGAGATGCGGATTGTGGCCGGCGTCTACGTGCTCATCACGCCCAAGGGAGACCTCTATTTCCTGGCCGATGCCACGGTCAACATCGAGCCCAGCGCCGAGGACCTGGCCGAAATCGCCATCCAGGCCGCGGAAAAGGCGCGCCGCTTCAACCAGGAGCCGCGCGTGGCCATGTTGTCCTTCTCGAATTTCGGCAGCACCCGTCATCCGCTGGCCGACAAGGTCCGCCGCGCCGTGAACCTGGTGCGCCAGCGCGCTCCCGGTCTCATGATCGACGGCGAAATGCAGGCCGACACCGCGGTGGTCCCGCAGATCCTCAACGAGACCTACCCGTTCAGCACGCT
>PMYB01000042.1 GCA_003170915.1 Bryobacterales bacterium
CACGCCCAGGCCGAACGCAAGGATGTGGGTTGTCGCCCGCGGATCGAAAGCACCGACGTGCGCGACCAGCAGATACCCAACCACCGCGTTGAAGAATCCCCAAAGAACGTTGACCGTTGCAGAGGAGAGTCCTTGGCCGGGTGGTTTTGCAAAGGGACTTTGAAAGGGGCGTCCCATCGTGCCGGCGACAAAGTGAGGGATGGCGTTTGCCGCAAAAACGCCCCCAAAGAAGTACGANNAGACCCTGTCTCGCCAAGACGAGGGAAGACGTTTCTGATGCTGTACTCGTGCGCTTCCTCGCGGATATCGGTCATTGCATCGAGTGCCAGGGTCACGTTGAACCCCTGCTCGTAGGCCTGGCGAGCGGTTGCCTCAACGCCGCCGGATGTCACCACTCCCGTCACAACAACCTGGGTAACGCCTCGCGCCTTGAGCTGGCGTTCAAGATCCGTTGTTGCGAATGCGCCCCAGCTTCGCTTGGTGACGACAATATCGCTCGGTTGCTGATCCAGTTGCGGTAGAAGGTCGGTCCATCCCTCGGCAAATGTCTGGCTGCTGCGCGGACCCTGTTCCGTCCGGCCCGGCGCCCGTCCCGCCACATTGACCAGCGCGACTGGGAGGCTCTTCGCACGGAAAACATCTGTTAACGCGCGCGTCCGGTCAATGACCTCGCCGATGGGATGAATGAAGTTCCCGTTGACGATGCCTTTCTGCAGGTCAATGACGATCAACGCGGTGTTGGGGTCAAGAATAGTAAGCGGCATGGGGTTCTTCTCCTCGGATGAAAAGTTGACATGGGTAAGAAGCGGGACGCAGTGGGTTCAATCCTCAACCAGCCGCGTAAGGAGTCCGAGTGCCGCCTGAAGCTTCTCCTGCTCGTGAGCAGAGAGCTTCTGCGAGATGGTCGCGGTGAGCCAGTCCTGTCTCGCGGCCCTGCCCTCCTGAAGCCTCTTCAGGCATTTGGGGGTGAGAGACATCAGAGTTTGCCGCCCGTCGCTCGGGTCGGGAGAACCACTGACCAGGCCCGCTTCCTGCAGCGGCGTCACCACAGCGCTCATGGATTGCGGACGAATGCCTTCCGTTCGCGCCAGACTGGAAACCGTAGCCGAACCATCCTTCTCAAGCCGAAGAAGAACAGAGACCTGTGACGGCGTCAGGTCGTCGCGCCCCCCATGCTCGCGTAAACGCCGCTTGAGCTTGCCGCATACCGTACGGATCTCGGCAGCAAGCATCGAAGCGAGCCCGGTCTGAGTAGCTGACTTTCGACTGCTCACCGGATCAATATCTCATATCTACAGGTAAACTGTCAAGTTTGGCTGTATACATGTCCAGCCGCCGGCTTGTGGAGCTCTCACGCGCATGGCCGGTCTGAGACGCTAATCCTGATAAACGCCCTTGAGTCCCTTCACGGCGTTCCACACGCCCAGAGAGCCGGCTTCTCCGGGCGCGGCCCCTACCGCAGCGGTAGGTATCGCACCTGCCCTTCCCATTCGCCCGGGTTGCTGCATTCCGTCAGTAGTAGAATGTCATCGACGGCCGCGCGCATCCAAAGGTCACAGCTCACTTCGAACACGCCGGGCATAGGCTCGCCTTTCATGACGCGGCGATAGGCGTGGGCCGTGATAGTCGACACGTCGTGAGTCAGCAGAACCCGGTCATGTTCCGCGGTCCAGGCCAGGATCCGATCGGGGCTCCCAGGCAACGCCCCCACATTAAATCCGTTGCATCCGCCCCATTCGGGCGTATAATCAGGGCGTCGCTAGATGGAGTAGAACATGACCGGCAGTGTCGTGGGCGTCATCTCCATCGCCGGCGCTTGGCGCTCAGGCGCATCGCCGGGCGGCGGAGCCACTGCCGAGAGCCGGCCGGATCTCGTTGATGATCCGGCCGGCCTGTAATTCCCATCCTCTACTCCCCTGCTGCTTTACCCGCACCGTGAAATCGTGGTCAAATCGGTCTTTGGAGGCGAAATAGATGAAAAAAGCGCCGCCGGAGAGAGTCTCGCAAGAAACAGTCACCTTTAACGTCAATGAACTGGAGCCGCTGCTCTCCCCGCCCCCCATGCGCATCCCGCCGTTTGAGCCGGCTGTGGTCAAGGTGAAGAGCGGGGAAACCATGCTCATCCGTCCCATGAAAATCGAAGAGGCGCCTCTGTTCCTGGCTTATGTCAAGAAGTTGATGGACGTCGACCATGATTTCTACGACATCGTGGGCGCACGGGTTTACGCCGAGGTGCTGGGCTGGGTCAGGAACCGGTTGAAGGACCCATATCAGCTTCTGGGAATCATCGATGGGCACGTGGTGGCATTCTGCAATGGCCGTCTGATGAATGAGGACATCAACATCAGCCTGCACAGCATGGCCTTCCGGAGAGGCTTGCGGGCTGGCGCCATCATGTATTACGCCAAGTGCGACTACTGTTTCGAAACTTTGAAACAGAAGGAGTTCTGGGCCACCTACGAGAGCTATAACGGCCTCAAGCGGTGGGGCATTGGAATGGCTCAGCCTTCCTATCCCTGGCCGAGTCTCCAGCATGAACTGGGCGGCGCCAAGGTTTTCTATGTCACCAAGGAATACTGGGAGACCTCGGTCAAGAATTACCTGGAAGAAATGATCCAGACCAAACTGGAACGCCCGGTCCCCTCCAAAGTGCTGAAGCGCAACGAAAAGATCGTGATGCCGGAGAAGCTGGAAGAAGATTGACGCACCGGCTGGACTACAATTCGAAGCTGCGCGTGGGGCCGCTCGAAGCGGCAAAGCTCGAGCCGAATCTGCGCGTTCTCGAAAAGCTGCTGCTGGCATCTGCGCCGGCCAGGAGTCTCGCCTTCCTTATCGATGAGTGTGGCGGACGAACCTTCGCCTCCGCCTTCGAGAAGGAACTGGCGCGCAGCCTCAGCGCCGGAGTCGCGCGATTGGCCCATGGGGATCTCGAAGGTGGCGCGGCGCGGATCAAGGGTCTCGGCTACGGCCTGACGCCCAGTGGCGACGACTTCCTGGCCGGCTTCCTGTTGGGCATGCATGCGCTGGAGATGGCCGCCGGCATCGATCTCGCCGCCGAACGCCGCGCTATCCGCGAGGCCTCGCGCGGCGCCAACCAGTTGTCCGAGGTTATGCTGCGCTCGGCCGCGGAAGGCCGGTGTTTCGAGCGGGCCAATTCGCTCATTCAATCTTTATTCGAGGGCGCCGAAGCGGATGTGGTCGCGCACGCGCGGCGCCTCTTCGCGGTCGGCGCAAGCTCCGGCGCAGATCTGGGAGTGGGCCTGCTTTTCGCGCTGAAGGTGACCGCATGGTCGTAAAAGGTGCCATCAAAACCGGCGTGTACTTCGACTCGGTCACGCTCATGATCGTGGGGCGGGATATCACCGCGGCCACGGGCGTGCTCGATGCCGCGGTGGTCATGGGCACGCGGGAGAACCAGGCCATTTTGAAATCCGCGGGGCTTTGGCTGCGCCAGTTCGATGCCGCCGCCGACACCGACCTGCTGCTGGCCGTCAAGGCGGCGAGCGCGGAGGCTGCGGCCGGCGCTTTGCGCGCGGCCGGCGAGCAGCTCAAAGCCGTGCGCGACCGCACCGACGCCGCCGAAGAGTGGCGTCCCCTGAGCCTCGAGGGAGCGCTCCAGATTTTGCCGGGCGCCAACGTGGCCCTCATCTCGGTGGCCGGCCGCTATGCGGGCGAGCAGGCCATGCAGGCGCTGAAGGCCGGCCTCAACGTCATGCTGTTCTCCGATAACGTACCGCTGGGCCGGGAGATCGAGCTGAAGAAGTTCGCGCGCGCCAAGGGCCTGCTGCTCATGGGCCCCGACTGCGGCACCGCCATCATTAATGGGGTTCCGCTGGCCTTCGCCAACGCGGTCAACCGCGGCGACATCGGCATCGTCGCGGCCGCCGGAACGGGCCTCCAGGAGGTCAGCAGCCTCATCTCCGACCAGGGCGCTGGAATCTCCCAGGCGATCGGCACGGGCGGCCGGGACGTGAAGAAAGAGGTTGGTGGAATCATGTTCCTGGAGGGCCTGAAGGCTCTCATTCAGGATACGGCCACGAGCACAATCGTGTTGATTTCCAAGCCTCCCCACGAGTCCGTCTTGAAGAAGATCGGAAAGGCCCTGAAAGGCGTCCGCAAGCCCGTCATCGCCGTGTTTCTTGGCGCCGATGAGAAGACGGTGCGGCGCTACGGGATGGCTCCGGCCGCAACCCTCGAGGAAGCCGCGCTGGTAGCGTGTGGGGCACGTCCTCGGCCTGCCAACGGGCAGGTCGCAGACCTGCCCCACCTTGGCAAGTACATCCGCGGCCTTTTCAGCGGCGGCACATTCTGCACCGAGGCCCAAGTAATATTCCGAGACCTGGGCATCCGGCACGTCTACTCTAACGTGCCTCTGCCGCCCTTTGTGACCCTCCGCAACGTCTGGAAAAGCCGGCAGCACACCCTCATCGACCTCGGCGAGGACGTTTTCACGGTCGGCCGTCCGCACCCCATGATCGACTACTCATTGCGAAACCGGCGCATCCTCGAGGAAGCTCAACACCCCGAAACGGCCCTCATTCTACTTGACGTGGTGCTGGGCTACGGCGCCAACATGGACCCCGTCGGCGAGCTTGCCCCTGTGATTCGGGAAGCGCGGGTCAAACGCCCCATCGTGTTTGCCTGCTCGGTCACCGGCACACCGCGCGATCCGCAGAACCGGACCAAGGTGGTGGAAGGCCTCGAAAGCGCGGGCGCGCGCGTATTCCCCAGCAACGCCGCCGCCTCCAAGTTTGCGGCACAGGTAGCCCGGAGCCTGGAGAAAAGCTGATGGCCATCCGCGAGCTGTTCGATACCGAGCTGAAGGTCGTCAACATCGGGCTCGCCGCGTTCAAGGAAAGCCTCGACCATTGCGGAGTGCAGGCGGTCCAGGTGGACTGGCGGCCACCCATGCAGGTTGACGCCACCGTGGAGGCTTCCGCTTCCGCCATCGACCGAGCCAACCAGCGAGCCGTGAAAGTCATCCTCGCCGGCAAGCCCTTCCTGGTGGGGATGGCCAAAGCGCTCCACGTGGTGCCGGGCATGAGGAAGAACGTCATCCTGCACGCCGGCCCACCGGTCACTTGGGAGCGCATGTGCGGCCCCATGCGTGGCGGCGTCATCGGCGCTCTACTCTATGAAGGCATGGCGAAGACGGCGCGTGAGGCGCAGGCGCTGGCCGTATCGGGCGCCATCGATTACTCGCCCTGCCACCAGCACGCGGCGGTTGGTCCCATGGCCGGCATTGTGTCGCCTTCCATGCCGGTCTTCATCGTCCGAAACGAGGAATACGGCAATACCGCTTACGCCACCATGAACGAAGGCCTCGGCAAGGTGCTGCGCTATGGCGCGTACGGACCGGCCATCACGCAAAGGCTCAAGTGGATGGAAGAGACCCTCTACCCGGCGCTTCAAAAGGCGATTGCGAAGCTGGGAAAGGTGGACCTGAAGAACATCATCGCCCAGGCCCTGCACATGGGTGACGAGGTCCACAACCGGAACCGTGCGGCCACCTCGCTGCTCTTCCGGCTGCTGGCCCCGGCAATCGTTCGGACGGCGCCGGATGCGGAGCAGGCCGCCCGGGTCCTGGAGTTCATCAACGGCAACGACCACTTCTTCCTCAACCTCTCGATGGCCGCATCGAAGGCCACCCTGGATGCCGCGCGCGACATTGCGCCGAGCAGCGTGGTGGTGGCCATGGCGCGCAACGGGACGGATTTCGGAATCCAGCTCGCGGGCACCGGCGGCCAGTGGTTCACCGGACCCGCGCCCGTGCCGGATGCGCTCTACTTCCCCGGCTTCAGCAAGAAAGACGCCAACCCCGACATCGGAGACAGCGCCATCACCGAGACCAACGGCCTGGGAGGCTTCGCCATCGCGGCCTCGCCGGCCATAGTGCAGTTCGTAGGCGGCGCGGCCTCGGACGCCCTGCGCTACACGCGGCGGATGTACGAGATTACGGCCGCCGAGAACAACGTCTACCAGATTCCCGCCCTCAATTTCCGCGGGACGCCGACGGGCATCGATGTCCGGAAAGTGATCGCCAAGAACATTCTGCCGGTCATCGATACCGGTGTGGCTCACAGAAAACCAGGCGTCGGACAAGTGGGGGCCGGTATTCTCAGCGCACCCGCCAAGCCGTTTGAAGAGGCGTTGATGGGGCTTGCCAAGGCACTCAAGAAGAAGGAGAGATCATGAAGACCGACAAGAAGACAGCGGATTTCCTGAAATACATGTCGAAGGTGAAGCTCTACGACCTCACCCAGCCGCTGAGCGTGCACACCCCGCCCTGGCCGAGCTACATGCCGCTCTCCGTGCAGTATTTCAAACGCATCGCGGGCGCCCACATGGGCCAGGGCGCCAACGGCCAGATCATCACCACCAGCAACCATGTGGGCACTCACATGGACGGCGAAATCCATTTTCACTCGGCCGGCCGGCCAATCGGCAAAGTGCCCATGGAGGAGTGGATCGGCCCCGGCGTGGTGGTGGATATCTCCGATGAGGTGGACGATTACGACCTCTACTCGCCCGAGATGCTCATGCGCAAGGCGGATATCCGCAAGGGCGACATCCTCATCATCAATACCGGCTTTCACCGCTACGCATGGGACCAGCCCCAGTGCGACGAAATGCGCTACTTCGTCAAACACCCCGGCCCCGACCCCCACTTCCACGAGTGGTGTCTCGACATGAAATTCAAGTGGCTGGGCCTGGACTGCGGCAGCGCCGACCACCCCATGAACACCATCATCCGCAACTGGCACCCCAAGCTCTTCGCCGAAGCGGAAGACAAGCTCATCGAGCGCACCGGTAAGCGCTGGGATGAGATGTTCCCGCAGGAGATCTACTACCAGGTGATGCACATCAAGCTCTTCCCCAAGAGGATGGTCCACGCGGAAAATGTGGCGGGCGCCATCGACCAGCTCGGCAATCAGCGGTGCTGGATCGGAGCCTTCCCGCTCAACGGCATAGAGCTGGAATCCGCCATGTGCCGCATCGTGGCCTGGAGGCCGTAAGAACCGCTCTCTTACGTTCGCGGCTCCGATCCGAGCCGCGAACGTAAGAGAGCGGAGGTTAATCATGCCGATCACCTGTGAATTCGAGTATCACAAGCCGAAAGGGCTGCCGCAGGCGATTGCGATTCTCCGCAGGCATGGAAAGAGCGCCTCTGTGCTGGCGGGCGGCACGGACCTGCTGGTATGGCTGAAGGAAGGCCTGCTCTCCCCCGCGGCGCTGGTGGATGTCAAAGGGATTCGGGAGCTGCACAAGCTGGAGCTGAAGGCCGGCGCGCTGTTGGTGGGCGCTTGCGTCACGTTTACCGAGCTGCTGGAATCCCGCATCGTGCGCGAGAAACTCCCCTTGCTCTGGGAGTGCTCGCACACCGTCGCTTCGGTTGGCGTGCGCAACCGCGCCACCCTGGTTGGCAACATCTGCTCGGCGGTTCCCTGCCTAGATGGCGCGCCGGCTTTGCTCGACTACGATGCCGTAGTATTGGTCCGAGGTCCCAAAGGCCGGCGCCAGTTTTCCACGGCCGATTGGTTCGTTGGCCCGCACAAGACGGCGCTCCGCAATGGAGAGCTGGTCCTCGGTGTGAAGATCCCGCTGCCCAAGAAAAAGTGCGGCGCATGTTACGTCAAGCTCGGGCGCTACAGCGGCGAAGACCTGGCGCAGGTGGGCGTCGGAATTCTGGCATTGTCGGGCGGCGAGTACCGCGTGGCGTTCTGCGCCGTCGGCCCGGTGCCGGCTCGGGCCACGAAGATCGAGCGGCTGCTTCATGGCAAGCGGCTCACCGATGCGCTGGTCCGCGAGGCGCAGGACCTTCTCCCCGAGGAAATCCAGCCCATCACTGACATCCGCGCCAGCAAGGAATACCGGATGCACATGGCCAAGATCATGCTCGAGCGGGGTCTCTGGGCCGCGGTGGCGCGTTTGGCCGGAGAGGCCGCGCCCGCATATGGGGAGAGTCTCATATGAAGCAGATCCCCATCCGGTTCCAACTCAACGGCGTGCAGCGGTCGATGGAAGTGGCGCCCAACGATACCCTGCTCGAAGTGCTGCGCGAGAGGCTGGGCATCAAAAGCCCCAAGACCGGCTGCGACCGAGGCGACTGCGGCACGTGCACCGTCTTCCTGGACGGCCGGACCGTGCGGAGCTGTCTGGTGCTGGCGGCGGAGGCGGACGGCTGCGAGATTACAACCCTCGAAGGGATCTCGCAGAATCCCACGCCGCTGCAGCGCGAATTCGCCAAACACAACTCCTTCCAATGCGGATTCTGCGCGCCCGGCGTGGTGCTTTCCGCAACTGAGCTGCTCGAAAAGAACAAGCAGCCCACCCGAGAGGAAATCCAGGAAGCCATCGGCGGCAATCTCTGCCGTTGCACCGGCTACACGCCCATCATCGACGCCATCGCGGGCCTGACAGACGAAAGCGTCTGTCCCACCTTGCAGACGAAGGTGGTGGGGCATTCGGTCGAACGCATCGACGGCTGGGAGAAGATCACCGGCGCAGCCAGGTTCGCGGATGACCTCGAGTTCGGCCCCGGTCTGCTCCACGCCTGCATCGTCGAGAGTCCGCACGCCCACGCGCGCATCGTGCGCATCGACACGCGCAAAGCCTCGAAGCTCCCCGGCGTGGTCAAGGTGGTCACCGGCAAAGACTTTCCCTTCAAGTTCGGCCTGTACATGCAGGACCGGTACATCTTCGCGCAAGATCGCGTGCGCTTCGTGGGAGAGCAGGTAGCCGCCGTCATCGCCTGCGACCCCAAGACCGCGCAGCGCGCCGCGGCACTGGTCGAGGTGGAGTATGAACCGCTGGCGCCCGTTTTCGACCCGGTCCAGGCGCTGGAGAAAAGCGCGCCGGTGCTGCACCCCGACCTCGGCGGCTATGACCACGTGCCCTGGTTCTTCCCCAAACCGAAGACCAACATCGCCCACTGGCGCAAGATCCGCAAGGGCGACACGGCCAAAGGCTTTGAGCAAGCCGATGTAATCCTCGAAGACACCTACAGGGTGCCGCGCTACGCCCACTGCGCCATTGAGCCGCACGCTATGATCGGGCTGCTGGACGCCGCCGGCCGCCTGACCATGTGGACGGCCTCGCAATCTCCCTTCACCCAGCGCCACCTCTTCGCCCAGGCGCTGGCTCCCCTGGGCCTCTCGCACAAAGATGTCCGCGTGATCACTCCCTACGTGGGCGGCGGCTTCGGGGGAAAGGCCGGCGTGTCGTGCGAGATCCTGGCCGCGGCTCTGGCCACCGCGGTCAAGGGCCAGCCGGTCAAAGTCATGTGGTCGCGCGCGCAGGAGTTCTACAACACCTACCAGCGCCAGGGCGTGGTGGCCAAGGTGAAGCTGGGAGTGAAGAAGGACGGCGCCATTACGGCTCTCGAGCACACGCTCTGGTGGGACGCGGGCGCTTACGTCGAGTACGGCGCCAACGTGGTGAATGCGGTGGGGCTTTCCGCCACCGGCCCCTACAGGGTCGACAACGTCAAAATCGACTCGGTGTGCGTTTACACCAACCTGCCGCCGGGCGGCCCATACCGCGGCTTCGGCTATTCAGAGTTCTTCTTCGGCCTGGAATCCGAAATCACGCGCGCCGCGCAGCGCATCGGGATGGACCCGGTGGCGTTCCGGCGCAAGAATGCCATCCGCGAGGGCGACAACCTTCCCTATGGCGCTCACATGAACCCGAACGGGTTGCTGGAGGCCATCGACCGCGCCGCCGCGGCCATCGGCTGGGGCCAGGCGGAAAAGGCGACCGCCCCGCACAAGGCCATCGGCAAGAGCCTGGTGCTGTTCTGGAAGGCGCCGGCCATGCCACCCAATGCCGGCTCGTCGGCGTTCTTGAAGTTCAACGAGGATGCCAGCCTTAACATTCTCATCTCGGGCATGGAGATCGGCCAGGGCCTACTGACCGCCATGGCGCAGATCGCTTCCGAGATTCTCACCGTGCCGGTTTCGAAGATCCGCGTCGAGACCCCGGACACCGACCGCAACCCCTACGAGTGGCAGACCGTGGCCTCCCACGTGACCTGGGGCTGCGGCAACGCCGTCCAAAAGGCGGCGCTGGACGCGCGCCAGCAGATCTTCGATCTCATCGAGCGCGCCCTGCATATCAAGAAGGATGACCTCTACCTGGAAGAGGAAAAGGTCAAATGCCGCACCCAGCCCGGTTGGGAGCTGGCGCTCAAGGATTTCGTCATCGGCGGCATCGAGGTGCCCGACCACACCTTCCGAGGCGGCCCCATCATGGGCCGCGGCATGTTCATGCCGGAATTCTCCTCGGCCATGAGCGACCCGGAAACCGGCCAGGGCGGTCACCCCAATGTCCACTACACCACCGGCGCCGGCGGCATTGTGATCGAGGTGGACACGCAAACCGGCAAGACCAAAGTCCTCAAAGCGGCTTTGGCCGTGGATGTAGGCAAGGCCATCAATCCCGATCTGATCAAGGGTCAAATTACCGGCGGCCTGCTGCAAGGCTTGGCGACGGTGCTCTATGAGGATATGCGTTTCGACGAAAACGGGCGGCTGCTGAACGCCAGTTTCGCGGACTACAAGATTCCGACCGCGCTCGACATTCCGGCCGAGGTGATCCCGCTGATCGTCGAATCGCCCCAGCCGGATGGCCCGTTCGGCGCGCGCGGCATGGGCGAGCACACCATGATCCCCGCGGCCGCGATGGTGGCCAATGCCATCGAGGACGCTACCGGCGTGCGTCTCAACTCGATGCCGCTGACCGCGGAGAAGCTGGCGCTGGCATTGAAGGAGACGCCTTGAGTGGCCCCCAACCAGATCCTCTATCCCGAAGATAAGATTCCCTTCGCGCGCCTGGTCCCCATGGGGATGCAGCACGTGGTGGCCATGTTCGGAGCGACCGTGCTCGGCCCCATGCTGATGGGATTCAACCCGCAATTGGCTTTGTTCTTCACCGGCGTCGGGACCCTCATCTTCATCTTCACCACGCGTATGAAAGTTCCCAGCTACCTGGGCCCGAGCTTCGCCTTCATCGGCCCGGTTCTGGCCGTGACCGGCGGCGACGCATCCAAAGTGCCGTTCGCGTTGTGCGGCATCGCCGGGGCCGCGGTCCTCTACGCCGCCGCCGCGCTGGTCACCATGCGCTGGGGCTCCGGCTGGATCGACCGGCTGATGCCGCCGGTGGTCACCGGAGCGGTAGTGGCCATTATCGGCGTGAACCTGGCCCCCTCGGCGATAGCCAACGCCATCAACGCCGAGTTGACGGTCTCGACCGCCGCCGATTTCACCCGCCTGGCCATCGCCGCCGCCACCTTCCTGACCGCCGCGCTGGTCTCCATCTACCTGAGAGGCTTCATACGGCTTTTGCCCATTCTGATGGGAGTGATCGTCGGTTACGCGCTCTCTGCGTTCTTCGGTATTCTGGACCCTCATGCCGTGGACCTCATTCGAACCGCCGCCTGGATCGGCCTGCCGCCATTCCGCGCTCCGGCGTTCAGCCTAAACGCGATCCTGGTGATCGCGCCGGTCTTCATCGTGCTGGTGGCGGAGAACAAGGGGCACATCGCCGCCATCTCAGGCTATATGGGCCGCGACCTCAACCCCCAGCTTGGCCGCGCCTATCTGGGCGACGCCCTGGCCACGTTCGTTTCCGCAATGGGCGGCGGGACCCCGCAAACCACCTATGCCGAGAACATGGGTGTGATGGCCATCACGCGGGTCTTCAGCACTTACAACTTCATCATGGCGGCCTCAATCGCGATTCTGCTGGGACTCTGCCCCAAGTTCGGCGCCATCATTCAATCCATTCCCAACCCGGTCCTGGGCGGCATCACGCTGATCCTCTACGGGCTGATCGCCCTGATGGGCGTCCGCATCTGGATCGACGCGCGGGTAGATTTCTCCGGCCACAAGAACCTGGTGATCGCCGGTGCCTCGCTGATTGCCGCCACCGGCCTGGGCCTCAAGGGCCTGACGATAGCCGGCGTGAACATCGCCGGAATCGCGTTCGGAACCGTGCTGGCGCTGGTGCTGAACTTCTGCCTCTCCTTCGGCGGGGAGGGCGAGAAGGGTTAGCCGGCACGCGCGCTTCGGCTTCGCCCGACAAAGCACGTGGGGTGGCGTTGATTTCTTTGATCTGCGAAGCGTTACTGTGACCGGTGGTACGCTTTTCATCTGGAGTACCTGCGTGAATCTGCCGACTGCACGAGTCCCATGGTCGTTTGACGAGCTTGTCATAGCCTGCGGCCTATACTTCACTTTACCGTTTGGACAGATGCATTCCCGGAACCCAAAGATAATCGGGGTAGCAGCACTGCTCGGGCGAACGCCGTCCAGCTTGGCGATGAAGCTCGTCAACTTTGCTTCAATGGACCCTGCTCATCGATCCCGGGGTATCAAGGGTTTGGCGGGACACAGCCGCAGCGACGAACAGGTCTGGAACGAGTTTCACGACAACTGGGACAAGATGACTGTCCTCAGCGAGGCAAAGCTTCAGAACCTGGAGGCAGGGCACGCGCCAGCGGTGCCAGCCTCCGAAGCCGAGCCGGAATACGCGGCACGCGATGTACCAACTGAAGCCACGGCAACAGTAAGAGTGCGGACCATGCAAAGCTTTTTCCGGAAAGTAGTGCTCGCCGCCTACAATTCGAGGTGCTGCATAACGGGAAATCCGGTTGAGGACTTGCTGGTGGCCAGCCACATTTTGCCCTGGAGCGATTTTCCACAACAACGGCTGAATCCCAGGAATGGCCTCTGCTTGGCTGCGCATTTCGACAGGGCATTCGATCGGCGCCTGGTCGCGTTCGACTGCGAGATGAGGCTTGTCCTCAGCCCCGTGCTCAGGCGATATCTCCCGAATCCGGCTATCGAATCGGAGTTTGTGCATCGTGAGGGCCAGCGGCTGATCTGTCCCGATCGTTTTCCACCAGAGGCCGAGTTCCTCGCATATCATCGCGACCGAATGCTCCAGATCGAGTGATACGAGCTCGCCGGCTGATCTGCAAGGCGGCGGACGCGGGATACAAGGGTCTTCCGGGGCAAAGCGCTCAATGAGGCGCACACCTGCGGAAGGGCGGATTGCGCGAACAACCGCAATCTCTCCTGGAATCGTGGGATGCCGGTGAATTGGGAACGTCAAGTACCGCCTGGGGCGGGACGCCGAAGAGACGGACGGCGATGGGGGTACGGTCCCCAGTAGAAAAGGCTTGCAATTCTGTTAAGCTATAGCTTAACATAGGACTGATGAATGGCGCGGAGAGTCGTCTATCCAGGAGCGAAGTTCGCGATTGCGTTCGCGAGGGAGAAGAGTGGCGCTTGCCCTGCCTGCGAGTTCTTTGACAGGCTGAGTCTATTGGACAAGGCCAAGTTGATGGCGCTCTTTCGAATCGCCGCCGATCATGGCGCTTTCTATAACGACCAGAAGTTCGGCGACCTCAAGAATGGACTGTTCGAGTTCAAGTCAGACCAGATCCGCATGCCGTTTGCCTATGCGAGGAATGAGCGTGGACTGATTCTGATCACGCATGGTTTTATCAAGAAGAAGGACAAGACCTCCAAGCAAGAGATTACGCGAGCCTGGCGGATCTACGAAGAAGATCAAGAGCAGAGCAAGGCGGCGATTGTACGGAAAGCGGCGCGATGAAAACGCAGCATGCAATCTTGATGGAAGATCCGGAGTTTCGTAGACTCCTGTCTATCGAGGCACTGGTGGCAGAGGCCTCGGAAGTGATTGCCCGGCTGATGGCCGAACAGAAGGTGAGCAAGGCGGACCTGGCAAGGCGGCTGAACAAGTCCCGCGCCTGGGTGACGCAATTGCTGAGCGGGAAGGCCAACATGACCATCCGCACTCTGGCGGAGGTGGTGTACACGCTGGACGCGGAAGTGAAGCTTCATGCCCAACCGCCCAGTTGGAAGATGGCGGGGCGTTCGCGCCGCGCCAGGGCGCTCCTGCGTAAGCACATTCTGGAGGGAGTGAATCTATCGGACGAGTTGATCGCCGAGCGGCGGGCGGAGGCGGCGCGTGAATTTGAACAACGCCAATAGGCCCGTGTTCGAGGCATCTGCGGTTCTAGCCTTGACGCAGGGGGTCCCGATGAGTCGGGGGTGCCCCCTGGGCCCGGCAGACTGAGAGTCCGCGCCACATCCTGAAACGTCCACGCACCGGAAACGTCATACATATCGGGGGGTGCGAGTAGTGCGCATTCCGAAGGGTATCCTGGCCGTAGCGGCGATCTTTTGTACGTGTGTTCCAGCACACGCGTCGGAAGCGGATGCGGTCGCTATCTCGGCGGGGATTCAGGCCAGGCACATGCCGTTCGGCACAATTCTGGATCCCGTGTATGCTTCCCCGGCGAGCAACCAGACGGTTGGGTATACGCGCTGCGGCGATTCCGCTCTGTGGACCGGCGCGTACCTGGCGGCCGAGGCGTTCCGCTACAAAGTCACAGGGTCGGCCGACGCTCTCAATAATGTAAAGACGGCGCTGGCGGGCCTCAAGGGCTTGGCCGACGTGACCGGCGACAACCGGCTGGCGCGGTGCATGGTGCTGGCCAACTCGCAGTACGCCGCCGGCATCGAGAGAGAAGAAGCGGCGAACACGATCTACCCGAATGGCCAATGGATTTGGGTCGACAATACCTCGCGCGACCAGGTGGTGGGGGCCTTTTTCGGGCTCGGCGCGGCATATGACGTGGTGGACGACGCTACCGTCAAGAGCGATATCGCCGATCTGACCACGCGGCTGATCGGGTTCATCGCGCAACACCAGTGGTCACCCAACGATGACTTTTCGAATACCTTTCTGGCGCGCCCCGAGGAGTTGCAGATGCTGGTGCAGGTGGCTCGGCATGTCAATCCCTCCAATTCGATCAACGGCCCCTCGTTGCTGCCGGTGGACACGGGCGCGAAGTTTGACGTCGTGAGCAACAGCTCGTACTTCAAGTTCAACTTGGATTACATGAGCTTCTACAACCTGGTCCGGCTGCAGAACAACAGCGACAACCAGGCGGCATATCAGATTGTGCGCGACTACACGGCCTCGCACCAGAATGCCTTTTTCGACATTGTGGATGCGGCGCTCGAAGGAGCGAACGCATCCCGCGATGCCGAAATGCGCTCCCTGCTCGACCAGTGGCTGCAAAGGCCCAAAAGGGAGACTTATGTCGATCTTTCCGGGACCGTTGCGGTTTGCGGCAGCGAGGCCTGCCAGCCGATTCCGGTTCCACTGCGGCCGACGTTAGAATTTCTCTGGCAGATCGACCCCTTCCAACTGGCCGGGGGCGGCGACGGAACCGTCGAAGGCTCCGGGATCGACTACATTTTGCCGTATTGGATGGGCCGCTACTACGGAGTGATTGGGGGCGGCGCGGTCGAGTCCGCCGCCGCGCCGAGTAGCGCGGTTGCTCCGAATTCGCTGGCTTCGCTTTACGGCGCGAACCTGGCGCCCGGTGTAGCCCAAGCCAGTGTCCAGCCGCTGCCATTGGTACTTGGATCGGTGACGCTTTCCGTTACGGATGCCGCCGGCGTTGAGCGCGCCGCACCGCTGCTTTACGTTTCGCCGGGCCAGATCAATTTCGAGGTTCCGGACGGCACGGCGCCAGGGTTGGCGACGCTGGTGGTTGCGGGTCAGACGTTCACCGCCGCCGTTCAATCCGTTGCGCCCACGCTCTTCAGCATGAACGGAGCCGGCAGCGGAGTGGCGGCTGCAACTGCGATTGTGGTTCAGGCCGCCAACCCGTCCTTGCAGTCTTCCGTGCCGGTGTTTCAATGCGCCGGATCGAGCTGCGCTTCGGTGCCGATCGTTTTGGGTGTCGACACATCGGTTTACGTGAGCTTCTTCGGCACCGGTATCAGAAATCGCAGCTCACTGGCAAATGTGGCGGTGACCATCAACGGCATCGGCGTGCCCGTCTTGTACGCGGGCCCCGCGCCGGGGTTCACCGGCCTGGACCAGGTCAATGCCGGCTTGGTTCTCAGCCTGCGCGGCAGCGGGGAGTCGAACGTGGTCCTGACTGTGGATGGGCAGGCGGCCAACACGGTCACAATCAATGTTCAATGACCGCGCAGCCGATCCAACTCGTCCACGATTCTCTGCCGAACCGCATCTCGCAACGCGGGAACTTGCTTTAGGTTCCAGCCGTCGACGGAAACGGCCTCCAGTATCCGAAGATGGATATCCTGGGTTTTTCCAAAAATAAACGAGTTTCGTGGCAGAGCCGCTCCGGAGCCTTCCACCACCAGCGGCAAGATTGGGACTTGCTCACGAACAGCCAGGTGGAAAGGACCCTCGTTGAACGGCAGGACCCGCCCGTCGGGCGACCGGGTTCCTTCGGGGAAGAAAACCACCGAACATCGCTGGCGCAGGTATCGCGCACACTGCAACATGGCTTTGGCGCCCTCGCGCCGGGAGTTTCGGTCGATGGGCACGTCCCCGGCCCAGCGGAGCATCCAGCCCAAGAAAGGCAATCGGAACAACTCCGCCTTGCCGAGCCATTTCGTATCCAGCTTGAGGAACGAAATCACCGGGATATCGGCCATGGACTGATGATTGCTGACGACGACATACACCTGGTTGGCGGTCACGTGTTCACGGCCGGACACGTGGATTCGCCAAGGGTTGACTTTTGCCAGGACCGGCCCAAGGTTACGGAACCAGCGGCCCGTTCGCAGCCGGCGCGGGTCAACGTCAAACAGCCTGATCGTGCCCAGCAGCGGGACCCAAAGTATGACGAGAGTCGCGGTGGCAGCCCAAATCCAAGCGGATCGCAGGAAGCGAATCATTTGAGTCAAGTACCAGTGTAGTGGGAAAACCAGAGGAGCACCGAGATGAGTCTCGGCGCGGCAGCCAGGAGTGGCTGCGCTACGAAGACTGGAACATCGAGATGCCGGCGACTCCGGCGGCTCCGGCGGCCAGGCACTCGGCGGCGTTGCGTTCGGTGATGCCGCCCAGCGCGAGGACGGGGATGGCGACGGCGCGGACGGCTTCGCGCAGGCGGCGAAGGCCTTGCGGCGGGCCATAGGTGGCTTTCGAGGGAGTCCGGAATACCGGGCCGAAGACCGCGAAGTCGGCGGCCTCGGCCTCGGCGGCGCGAAGCTGGTCGAGGCTGTGCGCGGACACGCCAATCAGGAAGCCTGGAGGGGTAATCGACCGCAGGGTTTTCGGCGGAATGGAGTTGCCGGGAAGATGCACGCCGTGGGCGCCGCAGGCCAGGGCGACATCGGCGCGGGAGTTCACCAGGATTTCGGTCCCATGCGGATTGGGAAGCGCCAGGACGCGGCGCACCAGGCGGCACAATTCACGCGCGGGGAGATCTTTTTCACGAATCTGCAGGCGCTCGATGCCGTCTTCGAGGGAGCGGGCAATCGAGCGGAGCAGCGCCTCCGTGCCTCCGGCGGCGTGGCGGTCGGTGATGTAGTAGCGCAACATCGGACGCTACAGAACCCGCAAGGCGCCCGGTGGAAACTCCACCTGCCACTGCTTATTATCTTTCTGGCGGGCGAATTCTTCGCGGGAGACGTCGGCGAAAATTCCGCCGGAAAACTCGAGACGCACGGACCGCGCGCGGTGGGAAACACCGACCAGCGGCGCGGAGACGAAATTGGGCTGCGATTCCAGATCGCCGGAATGAACGCGCAGGTCTTCGGGATGGACGGCCACCCAGACACGATCGCCGCGGAAGTGGCCGGGGAGATAGGGGCCGGTCATGGCGAATTGGGCGAAATCCAGGCGGCTGCTGTCGCGCGCGGGATCGAGCGCGGCGATGGTGGCCTGGAAAAGGTTGGGGATTCCCAGCAGGCGCGCAATTTCAGCCGATGCGGGCCGGTCGAGAACGGCGCGCGGCGCGCCACGCTGCACGATGCGGCCGGCTTCGAGGACGATCACCTCATCGGCAGCGGCGCAGCACAGATCGAGATCGCCGGTGACGAACAGGATGGGGCCGGCAAAAGCCGCGCGGACCTGTTGGAAGAGCGGGGCGTCGAAAGCGCGCTCGTCGATGAGCAGCAACCTGGGCACGGCGATCAGCGCGCGGGCCACCGCGCAGCGCAGTCTCTCGGCGGGGCTGACTTCGTTGGGGCGCAGGGCCGCGGAATCCGCCAGTTGGAAGCGCTCGACCATTTCCGCAACGCGGCGGTGGCGCTCGAGGCGCGGAAAGCGCCTGGCGGGGAACACCAGGTTCTGGCGTAACGTCATGTGCGGGAAGAGCGCGTCGTGCTGGGCGATATACCCGCAGTTGCGGCGGCGGGGCGCGACGCCGACGCGCGATTGGCCGTCGAACAGGATGACGTCATCGAGCAAGATGCGGCCGGAATCGGGTCTCACGAAGCCGGCGATGGTCTCCAGGATGAGGGTCTTGCCGGCGCCCGCGGGACCGTAGAGCGCGGTGACGCCGGCGGCCAACGGGATCTCGACATCCAGGGAGAAACGGGGCGGGATTCGCTTGACGATGCGGGCGTGTGTCATGGGCGTTGGCCTGCGATCCAGAAGGCGGCGGCGAATTCCGCCAGCACGCGCGCGAAAGCCAGGGCGATGGCGGCCAGAATGGGCCGCAGCGCCAGCGGCAGTTCAATCCGCAAAAACACGCGCCAGCCGGAAGCGCCGAGGCTGCGGGCGGCCTTCGCAAGGTTCGGGTCGAGGGATGCGAAGGCGGTGCGGGAGGCCCGTATCAGCAGCGGCATGGCAGAGAGCACACCGGCGGCCACCAGGTTGATTTCGGTCAAAGGCCAGACGCGTCCCAAAACGCACAACAGGTAGTAGCAGAGGACGGGCGAAGGCAGAGCGAGGGCCGCGGTGGCCAGCGCGCCGAGTACACGCTTGCCCGCGAATTCGCGGTTCGCGAGCGTCCAGGCGAGCCACAGGCCCACCACCACGGAAATGCCCGTGGAGAGACCGGCGACTCGCAAAGCGAGCAACAGCAGATACCGAGGAACAGTCATGCGGGACTACCAATTATAGCTGCCGGAACCGCGCACTGAAGTGGCGCAGGAAAGGCGGCTCATAGACGATCTCCATGCCGCGGATTCCCTCCTTGCGGGCGTTCACTTCGAG
>PMYB01000205.1 GCA_003170915.1 Bryobacterales bacterium
AAGATTGGCCGGTATACTAGCCGATATCGGGTCAGCCGCTTCCCGGCGGGCGAACCGGCCGCACTGCCGATGCCCGCGTGGGAGAATAGCGCAGTGGAAACGTTGCCGGCGGCCATCGCGCCACATTTAGAACGAATCTCCGGCCTCATCGAGCGTGTAACGTTCTTCAACGAGGACTCGGGCTTCTGCGTCCTACGAGTGAAAGCCCCCGGCCATCGCGACCTGGTAACTGTGATCGGTTCCTCGCCGTCCGTTTGTGCCGGAGAATGGCTGACCGCTGAGGGCACATGGGTCCGGGACAAGGAACACGGGCTGCAACTAAAGGCCACGGTTCCCAGTATTGCTATTCTGGGAAGTCCCGGAGACTTCAAAGGGTGCACCCCGGCGGCCGACCGCGGTGGAACTAAGTCTGCCGAAAGGTGGGGGCCATCGTTAGAAAGGGTTAACGGCATCCGCAGCCTGGATTGGCGAAAGCACAAAGGAGATCACCAAATGAGTGTTCCTGAAGCACCGAAAGAGAGGCGAGACGATAGGTTCGGTTTCGACCGAAGAGAGTTCTCCAAGGCGGCATTGGGAGGAGCGGCGATGCTGGCCTCGGCCGGCAGGGGTTCTGCCACGCTTCGTCCCATCCCGCCGGGGATCAAGATCGGCACCAGCGCGGGCCAGCCGACCCCGGAGAACATGGTCTACCTCAAGCAGCTCGGGGTGACGTGGGTGAGCCTCGGGGCCATGCCTGAGACGGCCACCGCCGAGGGCTTTACGAAGATGAGGGAGCAGTGGGAAGCCGCCGGCTTCAAGGTCTATAACATCGGGAGTGGGGTTGGGCCGAGCGGCAGCCTCCACAACATGCCGGAGGTCACGCTGAATCTTCCCGGACGCGACCAGAAGATCGAAGAGTATTTGAATTACATCCGGTACCTGGGCAAAGCCGGCATCCCGTACAGCACGTACGCCCATATGGGTAACGGCATCTGGCGCAGCGGCCGCGCGACATTGCCCCGCGGCTATACTGGCTCCGACTGCGATTTGAAGAACCCCAATTTGCAGGGAAGCTGGGGCGGGAAGACATATAAGGAACCTCTTTCTCACGGCCGCGTGTTCACCAAGGAGGAGATCTGGGACAACTACACCTACTTCATCAAGAAGGTGGTCCCGGTCGCCGAGGAGGCGGGCGTGCGGATCGGCATCCATCCAGACGACCCGCCGCAACCTGTATTGGCTGGCGTTCCACGCTGTATCTTCGGCAACTTCGAGGGCTACAAGCGCGCGCTCGAGATCGCCAACAGTCCGAATATCGGCATGTGCCTGTGCTGTGGCTGTTGGCTCGAAGGTGGGCCGCTGATGGGAAAGGACCCGGTGGAGACCATCAAGTACTTCGGCGGCAGGAAAAAGCTTTTCAAGGTCCACTTCCGCAATGTGAGCGCGCCCCTGCCTCATTTCACAGAGAGCCTAATCGACGACGGCTACTACGACATGAGCAAAGTGATGCAGGCGCTGGTAGACGTCAACTTCGACGGCATCGTGATCCCCGATCATATTCCGGCGCTGGGTTCCATGCCAGACGCGGAGCGCGGCAGGGGGGCCGGCGGGGCAGGCAGGGGGACTCCGGGGCAGTTCCAGCCAAACGTCGGTCTGGCCTATCTAATCGCTTGTATGAACTCGATGCTGAAGGCAGCTCAGAATCACAAAAGCAAAGCGTAGGCATTGCCGAAGTTGCGTGCCGTACTGGCCGGCTTTTGCCGCAGGGGGTGAACGCTTCCTCGGCCGCGGGAAGTCGCAGAGCGAGGACGTGGATCTGTCGAGGATCAATGCGGAACTGTTCTCCAAGATCCGGTTGGACAAGGATGGTCCGGAGTTCGACGACGCTGAGGCCGGTCGAGCCGCATCCAGAACTGGTTCTCGAGTACGCTCAGCCGTTGGCCTCCACGATCGCCGGCCAGGAGTACCTGGTGTATGTTCGATACGGCGGCCAGTTGAAGCTCGATTTGCGTTCTTCTGCTGGAGTCCGATGGGTTCCGCTTCACTTGGATCGACCTGGCTGCTTCGAAGGAAGCGCGGGGCGGGACGATCAACAGCGGCGCCATCCGGAGCTTTCACGCGCCGGAGGACTACCCGGGAAACCTGGAGAACAAAGACTGGCTCCTGCACGTAGTAAAGGTCAATTAAAGGGAAATCGTGCGGCCAACGACGCGGCCAGCTCTTCCAACGCCGGCTCGCGATGGCTTCGAGTTTTAGAGAGGTAATCGCTCGACCGGCGCACAGGGCCATTGCCCCAGCGGACGTTGCCCGCGGAGTTGGCTACCGATATTGACCCTTAACGCTTCCGCGCGGCCGGGCCCGCCCCACCTACTGAAACAGCCTCGGCGCAAAATCGTTCAAGTCGCGCCGCCAGGTATGCCACTCGTGCGCCGTGCCCTCCGATTTGAAGATGGCGTGTTTGACGCCTCTCTTGGTCAGCAACTGATCGGATGCGTCGAGAGACTGAATCAACTGGGTTTCGGCCGTGCCCGCACCCATCCAAAGCAGGTGCACCCGCTTATTGAAATCTGCGGAATCCTTGAACACCCCGTTGTAAGCCGTATCCAGGTCGCCACTCACCGTGGCGCCGCTGAAAAAGCCAATCCAGGAGAACTTGTCCAGATTCCGCAGCGTGATTTGCATTGCCTGCATGCTCCCCATCGAGAGGCCGGCCATGGCGCGGTGATTGCGGTCGGAGAGAGTGCGGAACGTCCGATCAATCATGGGAATGAGGTCATCAACGATCACGCTTTCAAAGGCGGAAGGCGAAAGCACGCCGCCGGTGCCCATGCCGCCACGCCCTCTGCCCGCCGCCGGCGCCGCGCCCCTTCCTGCTTGGGGACCGGCAGTCCCCTCCCCGGACCGCGTTGCGTAGCCGTGATCCATGACCAACATCATGGGTTTCGCTTTCTTCTGGGCGATCAGGTTGTCGAGGATGAAGTTGGCGTGCCCCTGCTTGATCCAGCCTGTTTCGTCCTCGCCGGCGCCGTGCTGGAGATATAGGACGGAATACCGCGTTCCAGTATTGGCATCGTAGTCGGGCGGCGTATACACTATCGCGCGGCGCCATTCGCCGGTGGTCTTGGAGAGATACCACTGCATGCGGACTTGGCCGTGGGGGACGTCTTTGGGAAGGTAGAAGTCCTCGTCAGCGGTGGGAATTTCCACGCCGCTGGTCGGCCTGCCGTAGCCGAAGAACGCGTCGCTGGAAGGGTCGTTGACCTGCAATCCATCCACGACGAACCAATAGTAGTGGAATCCGGGCACGGCGGGCGGAATCGTGACCGTCCAGGCGCCGTCCGCGCCCTTGGTCATGTCAAACGGAATGGCTCCCAGTCCCGTGCCGCCGTTGAGTTGCACCTTGCTCGCATTCGGAGCGACCAACCGAAACATCACCCGGCCATCCGGATACACGCGCGGATACTGCGCGTTCAAGACACTGGATGTCGCGGGTCTCGATTCATCGGCCGGCTGCCCGGAGAGGAAGCAGCCGAGCAAAAAAGCCGAGAGAATAAAGCTCGATCTCATATAACCTCCACACTCGCACACAAATCCCATCCCTGGCGAATTGAAGGTTGTCTCTTTGTCGTTAGCGCGGGAAGGGTGAGGCCCCTTCGGAGCCGTACCAATCGTATTCCACCGCGTGTCCATCGATGCGCCAGCGACCAGGCGTGGTAGTGTCCATCCAGTCGAGCGGTTCGGCAAGCTCGCGCGGTCGGGCGGCGACCGCGAACGCTCGCCGGAGGGCTTGCCTCGACTCGGCGTTGACCGCCGCGGGATCGGGTGAGACGAACAACGTGGTCCCGCTGCGGGCCACCAGGTCGAGCCAGCGTGCGGCCAGATCCCAGGGGACCTGCAGCGTGATGGGGGCGCAATCGGCGTCGAGATCGAAGAAGGCGCGGTGCTGCGGGCCGCGAAACGCCAGCGTGTTGGCGCCCATCCGTCGCGTACGGTTGAAGTCAAGGCCGCTGGTGTCGTCGCCGGTACGCTGCAGTTCGAAGAGACCGGCGGACAGTTGTCCGAAAGTATTGCAGCCGATGATAGCCGCACCCCCGGCCGCTTCGCGAATCTCGCGGTAGAGGGCCAGCGCGATTTCAGCGGTGGTGCGGGAGCGGTCGGCGAAATGCCAGCCGGCGTCGGTGAGGTCGGCGGCCATCGAGGATCCCCAGCGGCCCAGCAGATCAAAACTGGTATAGTCGTGCTTGATCAGCTCGAAACCCCAGGAAGCCATGCGGCCGATGTCCTCGCGGACGGTTTCGAGCGTCTCGGGCAGGCTCGGATCGAGGGTCGCGGTGCGGGCGCTGTCACGGGGCCGAAGGCGGGCGGCCGGAGGAACCTCGGCGGTGGTGTACAGGGGGCGCAGCCAGATGCCAGGACGGACGCCCTGCCGTTTCATGGCCGCGGCGAGCTCCGCCATATCGGGGAAGCCGGCATTGCCGCGCTCCCAGGGGCCGGCAGTATTGGTCAGCGACCAGCCGTCATCGATCACCATAAAGGGCCGGTTTGGCCCGGATGGAGCGAGTTCCGCCATCAGGGCGGCATCGCGCTCGATGGCCGCGGCTGAGCAGTTGCGGCCGTAGGCGTAATACCAGTTGTTGCCTCCGTAAACGGGCGCGGAGGGGAGGCGCGGCTGAGCGCAGAGCTGGCGGCAGAAGCGCCGCGCGGATTGGAAAGCGCTCTCGTCTGCGGCGCCGCGGCGGACTCGCACGACGGCGGCTTCCAGCGTGCGGGGGCCCAGGCGAACGGCGGAGCCTCCATTGCGCAGGTCGAGCCACATGGAGATTCCAGCCGGGTCGGCCTGCCAGAAGGCGAAGCACGAGGCCCCCGTGACGACGCCGTAACCGTGTGTGGCTCGACCGTCGAAGGCCAGGAAATACCATGGCAAGATGCGCTCACCGACCACGCCGCGCCATTCGAGATCCCCGTAGCTGCGCTCCCACTGGTCATTGAGGATGCGCCAGCGCTCTGGCACAGCGGCCCGCCAGCGGAGATGCAGGCGGAGCAACGGGACTTCCGGCGCCTCGATGCGGATAGGCATTCCGCTGGCGGCCGGGTCGGTTTGGACGGAGATGCCGGCGCTGTTCCATCGGCGGCCTTCGCGGGCGAGCGGAAGTGGGCCGCTTTCGAGGAAGGCGGTGGCGAGGTCGGGCGGCCGCAGGATATCGACATAGCCGTCCGGAGCGCGCGGGGTCTGCGCGGCAACGGCGGCGGGCAAGCCGGTCGAGAGAGCCAATGCGTCGCGGCGGGAGAGGTTGTGCGGGTTCACGAATCCATTGTGCCAGGGGACGCGGCGGGCAATGCAGGGCCAGACTCGCAAGCACGGTTCCCGGGCTGCCGGTTAGACGCCGATAACACGAATTAACGCAGTCGCAGCCGATGCGGGTTTGCGTCCGCTTTTGGGAACATCGACTGTGATAATCTTGGGCTTCCGCTATGATCCCTTCCGACTTCGCCGCGCGCCGTGATCAGTTCCGCAAGCTGCATGAAAGCGGATGTTTCGTCATCCCGAATCCCTGGGACCCCGGCTCGGCGCGCTATCTTCGTCATCTCGGCTTCCGGGCGCTCGCGACCACAAGCTCCGGGCTCGCGTTCTCGCGTGGGCTGCCGGACTCGGACTGGGCCATTCCACGAGAGGTGGTGCTCAATCACATCGCGGAGATCGCAGTCGCCGTGGAGTTGCCGGTGAATGCCGACTTCGAATCGGGATACGCACATCAGCCTGAGGGTGTAGCCGACAGTGTGCGCCTGTGCGTGGAAACTGGCGTGGCCGGTCTGTCGATCGAAGACGCCTCCGGCGACCGCGCCAAACCCCTATATGACCTGCCGCTGGCCATCGCGCGGATCAAGGCGGCGCGAAGCGCCATCGACGCATCGGGGACTGGTGTGCTTCTCACCGCCCGGGCCGAATGTTATCTGGTTGGCCACCCCGAGCCGCTCAAGGAATCGATCCGCCGTTTGGAAGCCTACGCGCAGGCCGGCGCCGACGTGCTATATGCGCCAGGCGTTCGGCAACGCGACGAGATCCAGGCTCTGGTCGCGGCGGTCAGCCCCAAACCCGTGAACGTCCTGATGAGTGCGAACACCG
>PMYB01000012.1 GCA_003170915.1 Bryobacterales bacterium
AGTGCGAAAGTTGGGTTAGCGGCTGATTCGCCGCCGCTGTAATCACTCAAGACGATCTACAGGCAGAACGCCAAAGGCGCCGCTACCAACGGCGCCTTTTGAGTTTTTAGAAGGACTCGAAAGATGGAATCCGTCCCCGAGGTGAAGTCATGACAGCGTCTCAAATCGCCCCGGAATCTCCACGGACGCAAACTGCCATCGGGATGGGTGGTGCGGCAACGAACGCGATGGACGGCATGAATTGCTTGGGCGCAGCGTGGGAGTACGCCAGGCGCGGTCTCCAGGTTATCCCCGTGCAAGGTATTCGCGCCGGAAAGTGTACCTGCCAAGATTGGCGCGATAAGAACGGCAAGGGGGCGTGTGGCACACCTGGCAAGCATCCCCGCCTTCGAAATTGGCCGGAACGCGCTACCACCGACCCGACGCAGATTGGAAAGTGGTTCAGTCACGAGGGTTCGAACGTGGGCATCGCCACGGGCGCGGCGTCGCGCATCTTCGTTCTGGACGTGGACCCGCGGCACGGCGGGGAAGAATCGCTGGACTCGCTGATCCACAAGTATGGAGCGCTGCCTGGCACGTTGCAGGTGACCACGGGAGGCGGCGGGCGACACTTCTACTTCAAACATCCGGGCGGGACCGTGCCGAACGAGGTGTCCATCCTGCCGGGGCTGGATATTCGGGGCGACGGCGGCCAAGTGGTAGCGCCGCCGTCCCTGCACATCAGCGGCAGGCGCTACGAATGGGATGGGATCGACGCTTTCAATGCTCCAATCGTTCCGGCGCCAGCGTGGTTGCTGGATCTGATCCGCCCGCAAAAGCCAGTGGGCAACGCGCCGCACAAGATTCCGGAAATCATCCGAGACGGAGAAAAGCACAAAACGTGTGTGTCGCTCGCCGGCACTATGCGGAAACGTGGCTTCAATGGCGGCGAGATTTACGCCGCTTTGTCGAAGCTGTCCGAACGCTTCGAGACGCCGGTTCCGCCCGAGAATCTTCGCATGATAGCTGACGATGTGGCGGGGCGGTATGCGCCCGGCGAACACAGCAGCGACGGCCGTCCGGAGAGTGCGGCGGCGCTTCGTTTCTTCCCGTACACCGATGCGGGCAACGGCGAACGGCTGGCGGCCCGCTTCGGCCGGGACGTTCGGTATTCGCATCCGCAGCGTATGTGGCTGGTCTACAATGGCGTGCGCTGGGAGCCGGACCAGACCGGCGAGATGTTCCAGCGGGCCAAACTGCTGGCGCGGCTGCTGTACGATGAGGCGGCGCAACTGATCGATGAAAACTTGCGCAAGGCATGTGCGGGGTGGGCGCGCAAATGCGAGTCGGCGGACCGGCTTCGCGCGGCCCTGTTTTGCGCACAGTCGGAGGCGGGCATTCCCGTATTGCCGGCGGAACTCGACACCCATGCGGACCTGCTGAACTTCACCAACGGGACGGTGGACCTTCGAACTGGCGCACTGAGACCGCACCAGCGCCAGGACTTCATCACCAAGATGGTGCATTACCCCTACCGCCCGGAGGCGACGTGTCCGACGTTCCTTGCGTTCCTGAAGCGCATTACCGCCAACCATGCGGGCCTTGTGGGATATCTACAGCGCGCCTTCGGCTACAGCTTGACGGGCCACACCATCGAAAAGGCCGTTTTCCTGCTCCACGGCCGCGGCGATAACGGCAAGAGCACCTTGCTTACCGCGTTCCTGAAGATCCTGGAAGAGTACGGGGTGCTTTTGCAGATCGACACCCTGATGGTGCGCCAAGAGTCAAACAACACTCAAGCGGATCTCGCGGACCTTCGCGGCGCCCGTTTCGTTATGACGTCCGAAACCGAGGAAGGGCAGCGACTCGCGGAAGGAAAACTCAAGCGCATCACTCAAGGCATGGGGCGTATCAAAGCCACGCGAAAGTATGAAAACCCCGTGGAGTTTCCGGAGTCTCACAAGCTCTGGATTGACGCAAACCACCTGCCCATCGTCCGCGGTACGGATAACGCGATCTGGAATCGGCTTCACCCTGTCCCGTTCGATGTCACGATACCGAAGGACGAACAGGATAAAGAACTGCCGGCAAAGTTGGCCGCCGAAGCGGACGGTATTCTCGCCTGGGCCGTTGCCGGCGCGGTTCGCTGGTATTCCGAAGGACTTGGAAAACCGTCCGACGTGGAACAGGCCGGCGACGCCTGGCGCGCACAATCAGACCGGATCGGCAGGTTCATCACCGACTGCTGCATCACCGAAGATTTCGCGCAAGCTAAGGCGCGCGCGCTGTATTCGGCATACCGAACGTGGGGGGAACAGGGCGGCGAACACGCTGTTACGGAGACGGCTTTCGCTACTGCGCTCCAAGAGCGCGGCTTCAGTAAGACCCACACACGGTACGGCGCGATTTACTCCGGCATTGGCCTTTTGGCCGAACCGAAGGGTGACGGGTTGTGACGGCGTGACGGCTTGTGACGGGGTTTTCTAGAAACTTTTCTTTGTGGCGCTATATGGGGGACTTTCTGGGAAAAGCCATCACAACCCGTCACAGGGGCTAACCCGTCACAGGTGAAAAGAAAAGGAACATGACCGAACCGAAGCGAGCAGCGGAGCACTATGCAGCCGGCAACCTGGAAGCCGCGCGGCTGATCCAGGCGGACGTGGCAAGGTACGGCGGCCCGGACTCCCTCATGGCGCGGTGGGCGGAGATGGTTATCGAGCGCAGCGAAGCCCCGCCGGAAAACTGGGAAGCGGGGGAGTTGTTCCAGCAGGCGGTGGCATGAAGCAAATTGAGACATATCGCAATTTGCTCGGGAGACTATAATGCGCGGATTATCTGAGAGCACCAAACAACTGATCAGGT
The DNA here is from genome assembly GCA_003170915.1 of Bryobacterales bacterium. Taxonomy (GTDB): domain Bacteria; phylum Acidobacteriota; class Terriglobia; order Bryobacterales; family Bryobacteraceae; genus Fen-178. The sequence continues at coordinate 2,842 of PMYB01000012.1, forward strand.
ACGCCTATCGGCTACTCGAAGCGGTTCATCCGCAGACGTTGCGGCAACTGCACTATGCGATCTTCAGCCTTGCTGTGATCCTGTACGCGAACGACAAGGCCAGCTATCAGCGGTTAAGCCGGGCCACCACCGTGGCGAGGCGGACATTCCGCGCGTGGCAACTGGACGGGGACGACGAGAGTCCGGTGCCGGCGGACTCCATCCCACCCGCGTGGATGATCGATGAAACCCGCGAGCCGGAGACGGTGAGTGTCTGGACGGACGCCGCGGCCTACATCGAAGCGGTGAAGCGGTCATATCGCCGGGATAACTGGCAGGATCAAGAGAACTACTGTGAGGTCTGGTCCGAGAAGGCCACCATCCTGGCCGCGATCCGTCCGGTGGCCGACAAGTGGGGCATCACGTTGCGCGTCTGTCACGGCTTCGGCAGCACCGGCATGGAGCAGCAGATCGGCGCGGCGTTCGCGGAGATCGAGAAGCCGATCACCGTGTACTACCTCGGCGACCATGATCCATCCGGCCGCGTGATCGAGCAGGACATCCATGACCGGGTAGTGACGGCCAGCGGGTGCGAGTTCACCATGGAGCGCCTGGCGATCCACCAGGCCGACATTGCAAAGTTCAAACTGCCCCCGCAGAGGATCAAGTCAAGCGATTCCCGCGCAGCCGGGTTTCGCAAACGGTTCGGCAAGAACGCGCCCACGGTGGAGCTGGACGCGCTGCCTGCCGGGGAGTTGCGCTGGCGGGTGGAGAAGGCCATTAAGCGGCTGATCGACTTTGACACATGGAACAGACAGGTGGCCATCCAGGACGTGGAGTTCGCGTGCATTGCCGACATCGCCGCAAAGATGAAGGCGTTACCGCAATTAGAACGTTGACCGTGACCGCCACTTCGAAGGGTGGCAAAAAGGGAGAACGTGATGAAAACGCAAAAAGGTAATTCTCGAAAACCCGCTGTGAAAGCAGCGAAGAGTCCGAAAACGAAACACTACCCGTACGTTGAAGCTGGACCAGACCTCCACATCGACTACGACGGGCGGGTGCAGGTGCATTGTTCTGGGTGGCTGGAGATCAACCAGATCATCCAGGCGCTTCAGGGCATCATGCAGGCGCTAGACGCCGGCATCATCGGTGGCGGCCTAGTCCACGTGGGCCGCTCGAGGCTAACCTGACTTTCGCACTTCG
>PMYB01000178.1 GCA_003170915.1 Bryobacterales bacterium
GGCTACGGTCTGCAACTCCGCGAGAAGCAGAAGGTGCGGCGCGTATACGGCGTGCTGGAAGCGCAGTTCCGCAGCACTTTCGAAAAGGCCGCACTGGCCAAAGGCATCACCGGCGAAAACCTGATGTCCGCGCTGGAGCGCCGCCTCGATAGCGTGGTCTACCGCATGGGCTTCGGCACCAGCCGCGCCCAGGCCCGCCAGATCGTCCGCCACGGCCATATCGATGTCAACGGGCGCAAGTGCGATATTCCGTCGGCTCAGGTCAAGGTGGGCGACGTGGTCGCGGTTCGCGAAACCAGCAAGAACAATCCGGCCATCCTGGCCGCGCGCGATGCCACGGCTCACGCGCCGGCGCCAAACTGGATTGATGTGGATCGGGAAAGTTTGAAGGGTCGCATTCAGAGCTTGCCCAAGCGCGAGGACCTGGTGCAGATCCAATTGAACGAGCAGCTCATCGTCGAGTTGTACTCGAAGTAAAGGGTTGGGCCGGGGGCCCCTGGCCCCCGAAAAGAGGATTCTATGTTCAAGGGCTTCCAGAAACCCAAACGATTGGTCGCCAATACCGAGAGCCTTACGGACCGGTATGGCATGTTTACAGCGCAGCCTTTCCAGCGCGGGTTCGGCACCACCATCGGCAACAGCCTGCGCCGCGTGTTGCTGAGCTCGATTGAAGGCGCCGCCATCACGGCCGTCCGCATCGAGGGCGTCGAGCACGAATTCAGCCCGATACCGGGCGTGGTCGAGGACGCCACCGACATCATCCTGAACCTGAAGCAGATTCCGTTCAAGATCATGGGCGAGGGCGTCAAGACCGTACGCCTGGACGTGGAAAGCCCCGACGACGTGCGCAGCGCCCAGATCGAGACCGACGCCGACGTCGAAGTGCTGGACCGCGACGTGCACATCGCCACCGTCAGCGAGGGCGGGAAGCTGCATATCGAGATGCGGCTGAAAGGCGGCCGCGGCTACGTCAGCGCGGACAAGAACTTCGACGACGACCTGGCCCTCGGCTACATCCCCATCGATTCGGTCCATTCGCCCGTGCGCAAGGTGAACTTCTCGGTGGAGGCCGCGCGCCTCGGCCAGATGACGGACTACGACAAGCTGACGCTGGAGGTGTGGACCAACGGGGCCGTTTCGCCGCAGGACGCCATCGGCTACGCCGCGAAACTGCTGAAAGATCACATGTCGATCTTCATCAACTTCGAGGAAGTGCCGGAGCAGACCGAAGAGATTTCCGAGCGCGGCCTCGACAAGATGAGCGAAATTCTGAACCGCTCCGTGGAAGAGCTGGAGCTGAGCGTTCGCTCGTACAACTGCCTCAAGAACGCCAATATCCAGACCATCGGCGAGCTGGTGCAGAAGACCGAAGCCGAAATGCTGCGCACCAAGAATTTCGGCCGCAAGTCGCTCAACGAAATCAAGGAGATTCTGGCGAACATGGGCCTGTCCCTGGGAATGCGCATCGATCCGCATGGCCGTCTGGTGGCTCCGCCGCCGCAGTCCAATGCCGGAATGGAAGTCCCTCTCGAGGAGGATGGCCAGCAGGAGCCGGCCGGGGAATAGCTCATGAGACACAAGGTTGCCGGATTCAAACTCAAACGGGACGCGGGCGCCCGCGATTCGCTGTTGCGCAATCTCATTACCAGCGTAATCCTGCAGGAGCGCATCATCACCACGGTCCCCAAGGCCAAAGCCGTGCGCCCGCTGGTGGAGAAGATGATCACGCTGGCGAAGCGGGACACGCTGCATACGCGCCGGCAGGCCGCGGCGGTGCTGCGCACGCCGGCCTCGGTGAAGAAGCTGTTCGATACTTTGGGAACCCGCTTCGGGCAGCGTGCCGGCGGCTACACGCGCATCACGCGTCTGGGCCCGCGCAAGGGCGACGGCGCGGAGCAGGCCATGATCGAGCTGGTGGGTTCCGAGCTGGTCAAGCGCGCTGCCGACCGCGCCAAGCGCCGCGAGGAGCGTCTCAAGGCCCGGCAGGAAGGCCGTGAGCCGGAAGAAGAAAAAGAGGAGTAGGGGCCGGACATGTCCGGCCCGCGCGCAGGGGCGCGGTGCCGTGCGAGTGGCGCTCACCCGAGCGATTCCACTGCATTTCGAACCAGACCTGGGCCCAGCGCGTACTCAAATGCGCCACGTTGCTGTCGCGCCCGCGCACACATTGTTTCTTTCCGACACGGGCTCTCAAAATGCGCTCCTCGTGTGTTAAACCGGGCGTGCTATTCGCGGTTGTCCTTATTTCGGCGGCCGCCACTGCTATCGAGTTCTTCCTCAACCCAAATCTGCACGAGCTTCCGTGGACGCGGGTCGGCCTTAGCCGGCTGGCTGTCTACGGCCTTGTGTTTCTGGGGTTCCTGATTGTCCGGTACGCTCTTACACCACTTTCTTTTTTTCGTCACCTGGATATCCGGGCCTATTTCGCCGGGATCGCGCTGGTCTATGGCGTGGCCGCCATCGGAATGGGCCCGTTCACAGCGGTCACCCTGTTTAGCGTGTCGGCAACGGCGGTAGGCAGTTTCGTTCTGGCCGATTCGTGGAAGGAACGTCCCGGTGAACTGGCACTCTGTATGTGTCTTGGCGAAGGGCTTATGGGCTTTGCGGCTTCGCTCTTGGGCAGGACTCGTTTGTGTTATCCCATCGCCTTTCTCGTGCTGCTATGCGTGCCTATCCTGCTAAGGCGGCGATGGCTGGCCGCTCGGGTCAGCGCGATACGCGGTAAGTTCCGTTCAGCGGGAGGATCGGCGGCGAGTACCGCGATCGTTGCAGCCCTCGTGTTAGCGACCGGCATTCAGTTCTTACTGGTATTGAAGCCGGAGGTCGGCACGGACTCCCTGGCAATGCATCTCGCCTTGCCCGCTTATGTCTCAATTCACCACCACTCGACATATGATGTCAGGGAATTCATCTGGGCGCTCATGCCGCAGACCACGGACTGGTGTTATGCGATTACGTATTCGATTGGTGGAGAATTTGCAGCGCGCCTGTTAAATTTCTTCAACCTGCTGGCCATATTCGGTTTGCTCTACTCGTTCATCCGGCAGTACTGTTCCCACCTTGTCGCCCTGGCAATCTGCGGACTCTATGCAACTGGGCCGCTGGTCGAAGTGGTCACCGGTTCGCTTTTCATCGAAAACCTCTTGGCGGCCTTGCTGTTCGCGAGTTGCGTCGCATTCTGCACGCACTTCGAAGGGCATGGAGCGCGCCAGTTCGCGGCGGGCTGGTTGTTCCTGGGGCTTGCTCTGAGCTGTAAGGCAGGCGCCCTGGCCTTTCTTCCCGGCTTGATCGCCCTGGCGCTTTACTCCGCGTGGAAGCGCCCGGTCGGCTGGAAAGGTTGGGCAGTCTGCGCGTGCGGTCTCTCGATTGGTTTGTATTTCTACGCTGTTGCTCTGCTGGCGACTGGGAATCCAGTCTTCCCTTACGCCAACGAGATCTTTCACTCGGGGCTGATGCCGAGGGATGCGATCGGAAGCCAGTTCCGCGAACCGCTGACTTGGCGAACGTTGTGGGATATTACCTTTAACAGTTCCCGCTTCATCGAAGGCACCGATGGCGCGGCGGGATTCCAGTACTTTCTGCTGCTCCCCGTTGGGCTGATCGTAACGATATGGCGAAGACATACGGCAGTCTTGTGGGTGGTAGCGGTAGCGCTCTCGGCAGTGTTCTTTGGTTTCAGCCAGATGTCGTACTTGCGGTATCTCTACCCAGCGCTCGCAGTGCTGATGGTCCCGATGGCGCTGTGGCTCGAAGAGATGCACCGAAGCAGTGGTTTTCAGATGTGGTTTGCTTACGGTGCAGTGGCCACTGTTGGCCTCTTGAACATCTTGTTTCAGGCGTCATCGGGCTGGTATCACCGCGACTTCGTCTGGAACCAGATTTGGAATCCCGAGGGTCGGACGGAATACGTCCGCCGCAATGCACCGGCGCGCAACATGGTTGAAGCGCTGAACCAGATTGCGCCCCGCGAGCCCGCGCTATTCTGCCAATACGATCACATTGCCGGGTTCGCCGGCCCTGCCTATACAACCAACTGGCATACCTATCACCGAAACCGTGAACTATTGAATTCGCTCGAAGCTGTTGACGTGTTGCAGTTCCTCAACGAAAACCACATCCGTTACATTGCGTCGCCGGCTCCGGCGGCGCTCGACGCGTGGCCGCGAGCGCTGCCCGCGTTTTTCGACGATTTTGCCCAGCCGGTGTTCTCATCCGGGGACTGGGTCCTGTATTGCCTGAAGCCGGAATTTGTTGGCAGCGAGGGCATGGACTTAGGACGGCAACTCACAGCGAATTCGCCGATAGCGGGCTTTGGAACGTACGACGACGTCGATATTCGCGTTGTGAGAAGAGGCTACTGGTACCGGGATAACACGAGGAGTGAACCGCTTTATCACACCCTGACCAAATCCAGCGCCGCCGGAGCCGAAGTCACCTTCACGTTCCGTGGCCCCAAGATTACGTACCAGTTTGCGCGGGATCGCGGTTTTGGCATCGCTCAAGTGCTCCTTGATAGCGCACCAGTTGCGACGATCGATCAGTACGCGCCCACGGCCTCATTCGGCCAGCAACAAGAAGTCGTTTGTGCTGCCTCCGGAGTCCATACGCTTTCGATTCGCGTCACGGGCCGGAAGAATGTGGTGTCCGAGGGAGCTACTGTCAATTTGGATGGGTTCTTTGTTGCGAAATAAGGCACAGTCGCTGTGGCCCGCGCAAACACCCCGCAAGGTGTGGGTGGAACTGACCTCGAAATGTCCGGTGGACTGCATATTCTGCTCGCGAAGGACGCTCCGCGGCGCCGGCGAGCACATGCCGTACGATCTTTTCGAGTCCCTTGTCGGACAGATTTCCGATCCTCGGATTTTCTGCCTGAACTACTCGGGCGAGTCTACCGTGTATCCGGAGATCGTTCCTGCGATTCGACTTGCCCGGGCGACGGGCGCCCTGGTCGAGCTAGTCTCAGCGCTGGCGTCCGTTCCGGAATCGATGCTCGGAGATCTGAGCGAAAGTGGTTTGACGCGGCTTACGGTTTCGATTCATGCCGTGGATGCGTCGAAATACGCGGAGATCTATCGTTATGGATCGTTCGAGACTCTTCGTCGACGGCTGGGCCGCTTCCTGGAACTCTGCCGGAGCTCGCGAAACGCTCCCTACGTGGATATCGCGTTTGTGGCGATGGATCGAAACCTGGCGGAGCTTCCCGCACTTACGGCCTTTGCGGAATCGCTGGGGTTGCGCAACATCTCGGTGTTTCCGGTGATCCGGCGTGACGAGATTCCGATCCAGTTTCCGGGCGAGCTGACCCCGGCCGGCACTCATCGTCGCGAGTTTCAGGCGAGGCTACGGTCCAGTATCGACCAAACACGGGCGGCATTCCCGGAAGTATCGCTTACGGTATGCGATCCATCGTTCACCGCCGGAGACCCATGCTTAGGTGAAGTTCCAGGCCCCTTTCCGGGCCTGTTGCCGGCAGACGGACGGATCTACTCTTGTGAGCAGAATCCGTGGGAAACTGCGCATGTGTTGTCCAACGGAGACGTGGTGGCGTGCGAGGTGCTGGACAAGATTCCCCTTGGAAACCTTGCGCGACAGCCGCTTGCGGAGATCTGGCATGGAGAAGCATACCAGCACTTTCGTGAAAGGTATCGGCGCGGAATAGTTCCGGAGTGCCGATCGTGCCCGTGGAAGCAGGCCTATCGGCCGGGCCCGATGAGGGCCGAGATCATCGGCTCCCGAGGGTGCAGCGCGCAACTGGTTCACGGTTGGCACGATCCATCGAATGAGGGCCACATCTGGAGCAGCCAGCAAGCCATGGCTGCACTCTCACCTCGGGCCGGATCGGGTATTCTGCACGTTACCGGCATGTTGCCGCCCGGCCCGAAAGACGATCCCAACGACTTAGTCGTTTGTTGTAACGGAAACGAGATTGGAAGAATCGAGAATTCCGGGAGAGAAATGATTCCCTTCGAGCTTGATTGTCCAGTCGTGGACGGCCAGCCGGAGCCTTGGTCCGTTGAGTTCCGAACCCGGCACGTATATCGCCCGAGCGAGCGAGGCGTGGGATCATCCGACCAACGGGACCTCGGATTCGCGCTCGTGTTGCTTGCCTCACAGTGGCCCGAGGATCCTCAATTGGCGGAGCATCAAAGGACATCGCTCCGCTGGTTAGAATACGCAATCCGGGCGGCCGACCTTGCCGGAGGTATCTTGGGCGGTTGCCTGCGAAGGAAGCGTATAACTGGAGCTTCCGCGCGACTGGAACCGGGCCTCTCGATCTTGATTCCGGAGCGCGACAATGTCGAGGAACTGTCCGCCAGCCTTGCCAGCGTCTATGACGCCGTCGCGCATTGGACGGAACCAGTCGAGGTGATTGTCGTTGTGAACGGGTCCCCATCCTCAAACTACGATTCGCTGGCGGCATCGTATCCGGCGATCCGATGGCAATTCCATGACAGGCCTCTCGGTTTTTCCCGCGCCATCGATGCTGGTTTACGGGCCGTCGAATTCGACTGGGTATACCTGTTGAACAGCGACGCGGTGCTTGAGCCAGGCGCTCTGGAAGCGCTCAGCCGCCACCGGGACGCCAGGTGCTTCGCGGTCGCTTCACAGATCGTCCTGAAGGACAGGACTCGTTTCCGGGATGAAACGAATTGGACCACCTTGTTTGTCGAAGACGGCCTCGCAACTATTCACGACCTGATCCCGCGATCCGGCATGCCAGCGGAAGGCTTTTACGCAGGCGGCGGCGCTGCTCTGTTCCAGACGAGGCTGCTGCGCTCTTTCCTGGTCGCGTCCGTCTATGAGCCGTTCTACTGGGAAGATGTGGAATGGGGCTGGCGGGCCCGAAAATCAGGCTATCGAGTGCTGTTTTGCCCAGTCTCAGTCGCACATCACAGCCAACGATCTACAATTGCGCGTCACTACTCGAGTGAGGAAATCGAGGCCGTGGTCGAGCGGAACCGGTTGCTGTTCCAACTCCGCAATTTCACGAAGGCGAGTTCCGTCGAACGCGTCATTGAAGAGATTTCGCGTTCTCCTCGTTCCATAGCCGAGTATTTCCGCCATCCCACGATAATCTGGAGGATCGTGCTGGGACGCCTCTGGAATCACGCTGCCGCAATTAGCGACGAGGAGATTCTGAGATTCGATGTGTCCTTGAGGAACACGGGGCCTCCTCACACCTCGAACTGAATCCCCTGCGCCAGCGGCAACTCGGTGGACCAGTTGATGGTGTTGGTCTGACGGCGCATGTAGGCCTTCCAGGCGTCGCTGCCGGATTCGCGGCCGCCGCCGGTGTCCTTCTCGCCGCCGAAGGCGCCGCCGATTTCCGCGCCGCTGGTGCCGATGTTGATGTTGGCAATCCCACAGTCGCTGCCGCGGTGGCTCAGGAACGTCTCCGCCGAGATTAGGTTTGCCGTGAACATGGCCGAGGAGAGTCCCTGCGGCACGTCGTTGTGCCAGTGGATGGCCTGGTCGAGATGGTCGAACTCGATCAGGTGAAGAATCGGCGCGAAGATCTCTTCCTTCAAGACGGGCATCTCCGGGGGCGCGCGCACTAGCGCAGGTTGGACGTAGCATCCGGTCATGCGCTCGCCGCCGAACAGGATTTCGCCGCCCTGCTGGCGAATGCGCGCGAGCCCATCCATCATGTCGTCCACCGCACGGCGATTGACCAGGGGGCCCATGAGCGTTTCCGGCTGGAGCGGGTCGCCGATCTTGACCTGCCGGTAGGCAGCGATCAGCGCCTCGGTGATTCTGGGGGCGATGCCGCGCTGGAGGAACAGGCGGCGCGTGGTGGTGCAGCGCTGGCCGGCGGTACCCACGGCGCCAAACAGGACGGCGCGGAGCACCAGGTCGGGGTTGGCGTCGTCCATTACGACGATGCCATTGTTTCCGCCCAGCTCGAGGATGGAGCGGCCCAGCCGGCGCGCCACTACTTCGGAGACGTGCCGCCCCACCTCCGTCGATCCCGTGAAGCTCACCAGCGGAATGCGCCGGTCGTGGATCAGGGCCTCCGCGATGTCGCCGCTCGGCCCGATCACCAGGTTGAACACGCCTTTCAAGCCGTGCCGGTCGAGCACCCGGTTGCAGATCTTCTGCGTCGCAATGGCCGTGAGCGGCGTTTCCGACGATGGCCGCCACAACACGCAGTCGCCGCACACCGCCGCGATGAGAGCGTTCCACGACCACACCGCC
>PMYB01000062.1 GCA_003170915.1 Bryobacterales bacterium
GGCGGTTCCGCCTGCCAACCGATTTCTTCACACCTTCCGACGGTCGCTCTCGGTAAGCGCCTGCAAACACGTGGCCGCGTTTCCGAGCCGCGCGCGTCAGCCAGCGGTCTTCGGCCTTTTTCAGCATCCTGTTAGACTGAGGAGAAGGAATGAGTCTGGTCCGCATTCAAGAAGTTAAGCCAGTCGAGGATTACCGCGTTCGGCTCAAGCTGAGCGATGGCCGCATCGTCGAGCGAGATCTTGCACCGCTGCTGACCGGCCCGGTTTTTGACGACATCCGGAGCAGTCCGGCACGGTTCCGGGAAGTGCGAGTGGAAGGCGGCACGTTGGTTTGGCCGAATGGCGCGGATTTGTGTCCAGATGTCTTGATCTGGGGCGGCTTGCCTCCAGCGGACGTGGCCTCGGACGCCGCGTGATCTGCTGCTTATCCCGTCCCCTACTTCACCGCCAGCCACGCCAGGAACAGCCCGTCGGGCTTGACGTCTTCCCAATACGAGATGTACCGGCTCGACACCTGGCGGCAATGGCGCCGGAGCATCCGCTCCAACCCTTTGCGCGTGAACCATTGCTCCCATTCGGGGGTCTTCAACTTTCCCCATTGCTCCGCGTTCTTGTCGATGATGGCGATGCGCCCGCCCCGCTTCACCACGCGGCAAAGCTCGCTCACCGCCTTTTCGATTTCCACGGCGTGCTCCAGCGACTCCGTGGCGTAGGCCGCATCGAAGAATCCGTCCTCAAACGGCAGTTCCGTCATGGAGCCGGCGCGCGTGTGAATTCGCTCGGGCACGAATCGCAGCATCTCCTCGGAAATGTCCAGACCCCAGATCTCGGAGTCGGGCTCTTGCTCCTTCAACACGCGCGCGAATCGGCCCTTGCCGCAGCCGTCGTCGAGCACGCGCTTGCCGCGAAGATCGCCGAGATGATTCCGGATAAGCTGCACGTGATAGATGCGGGGATCGATGGTGGAAGGAAAGTGCTCTTCGTCGCCCGCCGCCTCGTCGAACGAAGACTGAATCCGCGCACGCAACTCGGGAGTGAGCCGCGCGTGGCGGCGCGGGCCTCCCGGCCAGTCTCGAAGTTCGGAAAACAGCCGCTTCCAGTTCAAACTTATGCCCGGATCAGGAAGATCGGGAGACCGAGCTTGTGATCGTACGTCGGCCGGTAACGCTCGGTGTTGTACATGGTAGCCACGTCCACCCTGCGCGGTCCGAGCTTTGGATCGGGAATCGGCGCCATGGAGAAGCACCCGCTATCGATGGCGGTCATGAGGCCGTGCTTGTCCTCTTCGATGGCGTCCACGGCCATACCCGCGAAGGTGGTGGCCACCAGGCGGTCGATGAAGTCCGGGCTGCCCGAGCGCAACTCGTAGGTCAGGTCGCTGACAATCGTCTCTTCGCCCGTGGACGCTTTGATTTCGCTGCTGAGGTCTTCGGCCACGCTCATCTTCTTGCGATGCCCAAACGCGTCCGGATCGCCGTACTCCTTCACCGTGTAGCCCTCCCACTCCGCGCCCTCCGAGAGGATGACCAGCGAATAGTTGCTGGGATTGTTCTTCTTGTCGGTGATCAGCAGCTCGATGAGGTGTTTCAAGTCGACCTTGTACTCCGGAATGCAGCAGCGCACGGATGTGACCAAGGCGGTGTAGAGCGCCGTGTAGCCGGCGTCGCGTCCGAACACGCGGAAAACGCCGATGCGCTCGTGCGAGCCGACCGTGGTCCGCTGCCGCTCGATGGCGTCCATGGCGCGCGTAACGGCGGTCGAGAAGCCGATGCAGTACTCGGTATTGCGCACGTCGTTGTCCATGGTCTTCGGCACCGCGATGACGTTCACGCCCTGGCGGTCCAACTCCGCCGCGTAACTCAGCGTATCGTCGCCGCCGATGGCGATTACGTAATCCAGGTTCAGCGTTTCGATGTTCTTCTTGACCGCCCTGGTCACGTCGAACGCTTTGGTGGTGACGCCCTTCTTGGTGGATTCCACCGTTGGAAACTCCTGGCCCTCCAGAACCGGCGGGAGCTTCTTCATCTTGGAGGGGCTGGTGCGCGAGCTGTGCAGCCAGGTGCCCCCCGTGCGGTCGATGGTGCGCGTGTTCTCGCGGTTCAGCGGCAGAATATACCGGGTGCGGCTGGCCGGATCCTGCAAGTTGACATGCGTGAGGCCCTCCCAGCCGCGGCGGATGCCGATCACCTCGCAGCCAATCTCGCTTCCACGGTAGACCACCGTTTTAATCACGGAATTCAGCCCCGGCACGTCGCCGCCGCCCGTGAGTATACCGATACGTTTCACGCCCATGAATGCTCCTTGAAAATGTGGGTTTCTTACGGACTGGAAAACCGTATTATAGCTGCCTTACACCCACCAGGCCGCGCCAGGCTGCTCTTTCATGACGATTCCATTCAGGAACGCCGCCGCCTTGCCGAGGCCCTCTTCCGCCGAGAGCAGGCTGTCCTCGTGTTCGATCGAGAGTACGTAGTCGTAGCCGAACATGCGCAGCGTCGAAGCGAAGTCCTTCCACCACCCGGCGCCGTGGCCATACCCGCATGTGCGGAAGATCCACGCCCGGTGGCGCTCGTCGGTGTAGCTCTTGGTGTCCAGCACGCCCGTGAGAGGCAGGTTGCGCTCGTAGATCTGGGCATCCTTGGCGTGGACGTGGAAAATCGCGTCGCCCAGCACGCGGATGGCGGCGATCGGGTCGATGGCTTGCCAGAACATATGGCTCGGGTCGTAGTTGCAGCCGATCGTCGGTCCGGCGATCGAACGCAGCTTCAGCATGGTTTCGGGACTGTAGACCACGAACCCGGGATGCATCTCGATGGCGATCTTCACGCCGTGATTGGCGGCGAACTGCGCCTGCCTGATCCAATACGGCGCCACCACCTTGTCCCATTGCCACTTGAGGATCTCGAGGTAATCGGGCGGCCACGGGCAGGTCACCCAGTTGGGCCATTTCGACTTGGCGGAATCGCCCGGGCAGCCGCTGAAGTCCACCACCACCGGCACGCCCAGCTTCTCCGCCAGCCGAATGGTCTTGCGGCTTACTTCTTGATCGTGTTTCGCGCGCGCTTTATCGGGATGCAGCGGATTCCCGTGGCAGCTCAGCGCGCTGATGGTGAAGCCTTGATCGCTCAGCTTCTGTTTGAATTCGTCGAGTTCCCCCCGGTTGTCGAGCATCGAGAGCTTGCAGTGCGGATCGCCGGCCAACGAATTTCCGGTGCCGAGTTCCACGGTGTCGATATGGAGGCTTGTCAGCTTCTTGAGAACGTCGTCGAGGGACAACTGCGCCAGCAATGCGGTGAATACGCCGACTCTCACGCGGTCACTCCTTGGAGATAAAGTATGGTTACCTTAAACAGAATATCACCAGGCACCGCCGCTGGCGCTACGGCTCGAAGTACGCTTCCGCCAGCTCCGGCTTCTCGCGGATGGCCCTGCGCCAGCACGAGCGCGCCTCTTCCACGTTGCCCGACGCCATCCAGACGTGGCCCAAGTTCAGGAGGGCTTCGAGACGCTGCGGGTCCTCGCCCAGTGCCTGCTGGTAGAACTTCGCGGCTTCGTCGGTCCGCCCGAGTTTCTGGCAGAGCAGGCCGGCGTTGTAGTAAAGCTCGGGGCCGTGCTCGCCCAGGCGAATGAGCCGGCGGTGGAGGTCGTAGGCCTCGGAGTAATCCTCGTGGTCGAGCGCCAGCGCGGCCAGGCCGCGCATGGCGTCGGGAGAATCCGGACGGAGCATGAGGGCCTCCTGGAAGCACCGCCGCGCGGCGTCCGAGTTGCCTGAGCGCGCATACGCGATGCCGCTGTTGAGATACGCTTCGGGCCAATCCGAACGCTTTTCCAGACAGGCCTCGAACGCCTCGGCGCTGGCGGCGAAATCGCCGCGAAGCAGCCTCAGATAGCCCAGCCGGAAGCGCCCGTCGCACCACTCCGGGGCATCCTCGGGAAGCCTGGCATAGAGCTTCTCGGCCTCGTCCCGCTGGCCCTCCTGCTCCAGCGCCAGCGCCAGGTTCCAGAGAATTCCGGGCTGGCCAGGATCGATCTGAAGCGCCTTCTCGTAACAAGTGCGCGCGGCCGCGAAACTGTTCGACTCCTGCCGCACCGCCCCGAGATTCAAATAGGCCTCCGCGGAATCGGGCTTCAGCGTGATGGCCTCGGTATACGCATGCGCGGCTTTCTCGTAGTCGCCCATCCTGTGATGGGCCACCCCGAGGTTGAACCAGTTTTCGAAACGCTCCGGAGCCAGTTCGGACAGACTGTGGCTGCAGCGTGCGGCCGCCGCGTAGTCTCCGTCCTCAAACGCCACCGCCGCCAGCGCTTCCAGGGCGACGGGCGACTCTGGCTGCAACTCGGCCAGCATCTCCGCATAGCGTCGCACCGCCTGGTGATCTTTCTTTTCGAGGAAAACGCTCACCAGGTTCACGAGCGCCTCCTCGCTCCGCGGATTGCGCACCAGGACCCTGCGGTAGTGCGCCGCGGCTTCGGCGAGCTGGCCGGTCTGCTGCAAGGCCACGGCTTTGCCGAACAGCGCCTGCTCGTCGTTGGGGAAGAGATTGAGATACCTGTCGAGCGGTCTGATCGCATCGGCCGGGCGACCGCTGTGGATCAGGCAGAGGCCCAACCCCAGCCAGGCGTCCGAGCGGGCGGGGTCGGCTTCGGCCGCCCTCCGGAAAGATTCCACGGCGGCTTTCCAACGCTTCAGATTGCCCCGGCAGACCCCCAGGTTAAAATGCGCGATGCGATGGAGCGGCTCCAATTCCACCAGTTGCTCATAGATTGCGGCGGCCGATTCATAATTGCGCATTTCGCAATGAATCTGGCCCAGCGCCGAGTACATCGCGGAATACCGCGCACCCGATTCCAGAGCGCGGCTCAACATGCCGGCGGCGCCCTCGAGATTGCCTTCCAGGCGCAACGATACGGCCTTCGAGAGCGTGCGGTCCGCGCGCTTCTGCCGCCTGAGGCTGTCGATCGGGGTCACGCCGGCAGGCAGCGATGGCAAGTCGTCCGGCTGTGTTCCCTCGGGAAACCCCATGATTGAATCCTCCGGTTCCTGAAATCGAGCGGACTGGTCTCGGCCGCTGCCAGCACAGCTTCTTCGGGACGCCCCAACGGCGCGCCTCCCGGACGGGGCTGCGGCTTATCCGCCGGAGACTCCAGCCGCCGCCGTTGCGCGGTTGTCTCGGACCCTTCTTCCGAACCGCCGGAGAAGTAGGCGCAGATTCTCCCCAGGAAGTCGTCATTCGCCGCCAGTTTCATCCAGTAAAGCCGCGCTCGTTCGCCTGGCTCGCTGAAGAAACCCACGCCCCCGGATGCCAGCGTGTCGTCGATCCACCGGTCCACTTCCTGACCTTCGATGGAAGTGATCACGCGGTTGCCTTTGACCTCCACCGCCACATGGTATGGCGTGTCGTTGTGCACCATGATGGATAGCGGCACTTCCACCTTGTGCCCCTCCTTCCCGCCGACCACGGGATAATGCACCATGGCGATGATGGGGCGCAGGCCCGGATCTACAATCGTGAATTTCATGGCGTAGTAATTCTGCAGGTCGCGCGCGCGGACCACCCAACCCATGCTCTTGCTCTCGATCTGGCCAAAGAACTCCAGCCGGTAATTGGAGTAGACCGCCGAAGGACGGTAGAGAGCCAGTTGGCCCGTCCGGACATATCCGTCGGGATGGCGCGACCAACCCGGGGCCAGGCTATGGGGAGCGGCATTCCAGGATTCCATGCCGGTGTGGAATGTATCGGTGAACTCCACGGTGGCGCGTTTCGAGATGGCGCTGCGCACCCAACTCAGAGGCCGCTTCGTGACTCCTGTTGCGGGCGCGGGATTCGCCCACGCTGGCGCCGCGCCAACCGCTGCCGACATCTCTTGGCCCACCAACGCCGTCTTCCGCAACGTCCTGGCGGCGCCGGCGCCGAACCACATGCCCATGGCCACCAACAAGCCCGCGGCGATCGTTTCCACGACTCGACGCATGGCGGCGCCGTCGGGCAGGCTGGTCTTGGGCGCAGCCTTCCGCGAGACGATCTCTTCCACCCGGTCAAGCGTCGGCCGCAGCGCAAAGAGCGGCGGAAGAGGGGCTATGTCCGACACATGCCACTCCAGCCGGTCCACCGCCGTGCCGCGCACATTCTGGCAATGGAAGTCTGGCGGAATAAAGCCAGGTTCGGGCATGCTCGGTGCCGGAACAGCTTGCGGCCGCACATTCACGGCGGCCGGCTCGGCACCCGGCGTTCGCATCGATCTTGCACTCGCCGCCACCCGCGGCTCGGCCGGCGCGACCGCCACTTTGAATTGCCCGACAATCGCCGGCCTGGGCGCGGCGTTTCCAAACAGCGCATAAGCCACCGACAGGCGCGCCTCCCTGGCCACCGCCACCGCGGCCGGGCTGGGCATCCAACTGTCGCTGGCCTCAGGGGAAGGCTCTGGCGCGGCAACCCGGTCCAGCGTTTCCCTTAGATGCTCCCCATACTTGCGGTGAGCGGGGCTGCGGAATTCGCCGTCCTGAGGTGAATCGAATGCACCGGTCTCTTTACCGTAATACAAACAGGCCACCGCCTTCCTCGGTGTATGCTGGCTTGATTATATCGTCGAATAGAACCCAAAACTACACAAAATGTCAGGATAATCACCCTCGATTTAGTTAGTATTTGTCGGTCATCTGAAGTTAATATCGGCCCGCCGGGCGCCGATCCGCCGCAATTGGAGTTCACGCAATACTTCGGCAATTCTAATTCTTTCTCGCGTCCTTTGCCTCTCGGCGCTAAATCTTTATCGGCGATCTTTACCGGAGACGTCACACCGCCAGTTGGCCGTGGTACAGCATCTCTTTGGGATTGAACTTAGCCCTGATGACCAGCCGCCCCAGCGTGGTGGAGAATAACACTTCCTTATCTTGCTTGGTGAGGGTCAGCGAATCCTTGGAAAAGCCGAACAGCAAGTTGGAGTTCGAGCTGGTCTGCTGTTGCACCACTCCCGCCTGGGCCAGTTCCTTGCCTTTCGGCTGAAGAGTGGTGAACTGCTTCAAGTTATCGAGCGCGTCATCCTGCGAGCGCCGCGGAGGATTGTCCTCCTGCGACTGCCTCGGAGGATAGTCTCCCTGCTCGTCCTGGTAACGGCGCTGGCCGCTCGGCAGCGGAAACCCGATCACGGCAATCACGTAATGGTTCGCAAACGCATCCGGCAATGGCATCTTGAGCGCATCCAGAACCGGCTTGGCGCTTTCCCAGCGGACCGTGCCCTTGTATGACGTCCCGCGCTGCTGACCGCGTCCGCCCCCTTGATTGCCGCCCATCCGCCGGCCGCCCCCACCCATGCCAATGCCGCCGATGCCCGGGATTCCAATCCGCGGCGTGCCCATCCCGCCGGGCGACCCTCCCGGATACCCGCCGCCGTTGGGTGACCCGCCAGGCGATCCGTACCCTCCGCCTCCCGGTGCCGCGCCTTGCGCCGACGCTTCCTTGGACCACGGCGATTTCGCGAGCAGCGTGTCGATCTCTTCGGAGCTCCAATCCCCCGGCGGCTTCTTGTTCCAGAAACCCGAGGTGGTCGCATGGAGCGGCCGCCAAGCCGCAAGGCCGCCTCCCACCAGCATCAACAGGTTCCTCCGGCTTAGAATCAGTGGACCGCCCGCTTCAAGCATAGATGTTCTCCAGCAATCACTTAGACGCGACGCTCCGGCCTCCTCGTTTCAGCATTTGTTCACAAGTTCTTGGCCATCCGCCATCCGTCTCCTCCGTCTTCGTAGTACCGCGGCGCTTTTCTTACTTTCTCAAAGCCGTACCGCTCATAGAACGCGCGCGCCTTATCGTTGGTCACCCTGACCATCAGGCCGATGCGCGCAATGCCGCGCCGCCGCAACCTTCGCAACGTGCTCTCCATCAGCGCCGAAGCCGCGCCCCTGCCGCGCGCCGCGGGGTCCACTGCTACCGAGACCAGTTCCGCCTGCTCCCCGCGGATACAGGTGACCATATACCCCCGGACTTTTCGGTCGTGCTCCGCGACCAAAAACAGCTCCCCGTAATTGCGGAAGAACTCTGCAAACAGGTTGCGATCGTATGCCTCGTCGCCGAAACTGGCCTGCTCGATCTCCATGATGCCGTTCAGGTCCGCCATACGCAGCCGCCGAACCGTGTGTCGGGCGTGCATTCCGTTATCCTCAAAAAGTGGCGGGGGCATCTTGACAATCATTTCGGACTCCGGCATACTTGAACCAAGATGCAACTGAGTGGCAACAACGTCCAGCCGGAAACCTCCTCTAAGACCCTGGTCGACCTCCGCCGCGGCGATGCCGCCACCCTCGACCACATCGACCTCCCCGGAAAGGACGCTCGCCGTCTCATGGAACTCGGCTTTCTGCCCGGTGTCCGCATCACCGCGGGGCACAGCGCTCCCGGCGGCGATCCGCGCGTCTTCCAGGTGGACGGTTCGGAAATCGCTTTGCGGCGCGAGACCGCCCGGCGCCTCAAGGTCCGGCTCGACAAGACCCGCCCGGCTCCGGGGATGCCATGAGCGAGTGCGGCGACTGCCACGGCTGTGGCGCCGCGTCCGTCGTCGAATTCCCCGGCCCGCTGGCGTCTCCCAAAATCGTTGCCCTGGCCGGCCCGCCCAACTCCGGAAAGACCACGCTGTTCAACCGCCTCACCGGCCTCCGCCAGAAGGTCGCCAACTTCCCCGGCGTCACCGTCGAACAGCATACCGGCATCGCCGAACTCCCCGACGGCCGCTCCGTCGGGATCATCGATCTCCCCGGCCTCTACAGCCTCTCGCCGCAATCCGAGGACGAACAGGTCGCCCACGACGTGCTCACCGGCGAGCGGCCCGACACGCCCCGGCCCGAGGCCATCCTGCTGGTGCTGGATTCCACCAATCTTAGCCGTCACCTCATGCTGGCGGCGCCCATCCTGGCTCTGGGCGTGCCCACTCTCATCATTCTGAACATGGCCGACGACCTCCGCAACCGCGGCGGCCACGTGGATACACGCCAGCTTTCGGCGCAGCTTGGCGCGCCCGTGGCTCTGGTCAGCGCGCGGCAGGGCGAAGGCATCGACGAGGTGTTCGAATTCCTCGCCAGCGCCATGCCGGCGCCGGCGCCCATGGAACTGCCGGTCCTCCACGACGTGCCCAAGTGCCGCGAGTGGGCCGGCCGGGTCGGCAGCCGTGCATCCTACCGGCCGCCCGTTCCGCCCAAGTGGACGCGCCGCCTCGATTCGGTTTTCCTCCATCCCGTGGCCGGCCCTCTGGTGTTTGCAGTGGTGGTGGTCGCGGTCTTCCAAACCATCTTTACCGCGGCTGTTCCACTGATGGATGGGCTGCGCTGGCTGTTTGAAGTTTCGGGCAAGTGGGTTGCAGCTACGCTTCCCGATTCCATCTTCCGCTCGCTGCTGATCGAGGGCGTGTGGAGCGGTGTGGGCTCGGTAGTGGTCTTCCTGCCGCAGGTCCTTTTCCTTTTTCTCTTCATCGGGATTCTGGAAGACTCCGGCTACCTGGCCCGCGCCGCGCTCATCGCCGACCGCACCATGGCCAGGGTGGGCCTCCAGGGCAAGTCCTTCATCCCGCTGCTCTCGGCGTACGCTTGCGCGGTGCCCGCGATCCTGTCGACCCGCACCATCGAAAACAAACGCGACCGTTTCGCCACCATCTTGATCGCGCCCTTCATGACCTGCTCGGCGCGCCTCCCCGTCTACACCTTGATCATAGCGGCCTTCCTTCCCAACCGCCCGGTGCTGGGGCCGTTTCTGGGCGCGCGCGCGACCGCCCTGCTCGGTCTTTACCTGTTAGGCTTCCTCGCCGCCGTGGTCACCGCGCGGGTGCTGAAGTCGTCCATTTTGAAAAGCGGCCACACGCCGTTTCTGCTCGAGATGCCATCCTACCGCTGGCCTACGATGCGGTCCATCGGTCTGCGCCTGTTCGACCGCGCCAAGGTCTTCCTGCGCCGCGCCGGCACCGTAATCCTGCTGGTCACGGTGGTCCTCTGGATCATGGCCCACCTGCCGCCCGTCAACGGAAAGGCCCCGGCCATTGAAGACAGCCTTGCCGGCACCGTCGGCCGCACCCTCGAACCGATCATCAAGCCGCTCGGTTTCAACTGGAAAATCGGGATCGGGCTGGTTACTTCTTTGGCCGCGCGCGAGACCATCATCGGAACGCTGGGAGCGATCTACGGCATGGATCCCGAATCGCATAAGCTCGGCTTGCAGAAGGCGCTCCAGCACGATCTCACGCCCGGCGGCGCCGTGGCTCTGCTGGTTTTCTTTGCCTTCGCGATGCAGTGCATTTCCACCATAGCGGTGGTGCGCCGCGAGACCGGCGGATGGAAGTGGCCCATCCTGCAATTCACTTACATGGGTGTGCTGGCGTACGGAGGGCGCGTTCCTCGCCGCGCACCTGATCAGGTAATCGCCGCTAGTCCGCCGCCGCCGCTTCCTGAAACACGCTGGTGAAGAAATCCCGCGAGGCCGGCGAGCAGCCGATGTGCAGGCTGTCCATACCGTCTTCGACGAAGCCCAGGTATCCGTCCCAACCGAGATCGTCCAGCACGAATCGCAGACATTCCTGCTCGCCCGGGGGCAAGCCCGCATAATCGATGTCGAACACCTGCCCCGAACAGTGCGAAAGCGCTTCCGGCTTGCCCAACTGTCGCGCGTAATCTTCCGGCTCGACCAGCGATGTTACTTCCAGCGGCTGGAACTTCTCCCGGTTTCCGCCCAGTTCCTCGTACAGGCGCCGCGTTTCGAAGGCAATGTACGTCAGCGTGCCGATGGCCGCCGGCGAGGCCTTCGAGAAATCTTCGAGAATTGACGGATCGTCCGCCGCGATCCTGAGCGAATAGCCGAAGTAGTCCGGCCGGTCGAATGCCCTTCACCAGCCGGTTCCCCATGTCGCCGTGAATATCGTCGCGGCTGTGAAACACCAGGTCGCTCCTGCTTGAGCCAGACCGAAAGCCGGTGCGGCGCGCGGTTGGGACGCCCATTGGGCCCCGCGAGCTGGCTCTTGTACTGCTCCGCCAGCGAGACAAATGCGGCCGAATCGCGCCGGTACAGGGCCAGCAACTGCTCCGCCCGCTCGACGCGGAACCAGTAGGTGGGCGAGTAGTCGCGCTGCATCTGCTGCTGGATGCCCTGATAGAGTTCCAGGTTCCACGCCGGGCTGCACGAAAAGAACATCCGCGCCACCGTCGCCTGGTCTTTAGGGATGCCGCGCGCGCGCCGCGTCAGCTCTTGCATCTCCCCCACGCAGCCCTGGCCGCAGTGGTAGGCGAAAATGGCCCAGTCGCGCCCGCCGAACTTTTCCTCCATGCCCGCCAGGTACTTGGCCGCCGCCGGTATGGCGCGGCCGGGAACCAGGCGGTCGTCGCGCGTGATTACCTGGTACGGAGTCTTATGAGACACAGTCCGGTACTTCGGCTTCTTCCTCTTGCTCGGCACCTGAACTTTTTCGCGGGTGATGTTGTAGCGCGTGCCATGCACCACCTTCAGCCCCATGGTGCGCGCCGTGGCTTCCGAAATCTGCATGATGCCCTTTGGGCCGGTGGGGCTCTCGGCCTTGGCGTCGCCCCAGCTTTCCAGATACGCCACGGCTTCAATCACCTGCGCCGGCATGCCGCTGCGCTCGGAGGCCGACCGGAAAAGCGCCTGGAGCTTGGTGCTGGTGATGCGCTTGGCCCCGGCCACCGCCTGCGGCTCCCGCATGATGATGAAAGTCTGCGATTGAATCATGAGGTCCGTGCGGACATCGAGCAGGTCGCTGGAAATGTCGTCGCGCGCCACGCCGATCCCGGACACGCGGTGCTCCGGAACGAAATGCTCGGCAGCGCCGGCCTGCCCCATCGGCGCCAGGGTCAGGAAAAAGAGGACCGCGAATCTCATCCCGCTACTCACCAGTGTATCCCGCCATGCGGCAGTCATCCGTCCATAGCCCCAAAGAGTTTTCACCGCCGAGATGCTAAGACGCTGAGGAAAACAAAACACGGAGAAGAGTCTGAAGGAATAAGGGGGCGTGCGGGGATTGAGGCTGTACACTGCTGGCGGGGGTTAGAGAGCGCGGAGACAGCGGAGCACGCGCAGAACTACTAGGGTGAATCGCGGGTCTGGCGTGATTCAGGCATAACGCCACCAGACCGGAAAAGATTTTCTACCGCGGAGGCACAGAGGCGCAGAGAATTCAAAAAAGGTTTCTCCGCGCTCTCCGCCTCCTCTGCGCTCTCTACAATCCGGGGAAGACGCGTCATCCCCACTTGCCCACGTGCTTCTTTCTTTGGTTTCTTCCTCTGCGTCTCTGCGTCTCGGCGGTGAATTCGAATCGACGGGTTTCGCACGCCGCGGCTTTTCCCACTCGTCCGCGCTAGGTGCTTAAATCTAGGGGTAGAGGACCGACATGAAAATCGTCTCTCTGGAAGCGCTCA
The DNA here is from genome assembly GCA_003170915.1 of Bryobacterales bacterium. GTDB lineage: Bacteria > Acidobacteriota > Terriglobia > Bryobacterales > Bryobacteraceae > Fen-178. The sequence continues at coordinate 12,401 of PMYB01000062.1, forward strand.
TCATTCGGATCCCGCGAAACTGCGGCGGCGCCGACCGGCTCGATACCTTGCTGGCGCGCGTCACCACGGATTCCGGCCTGACGGGCTGGGGCGAATCGCAGGCTCTCGCCGCCCCCGAAGTCGCCGGCGCTATCATTCACTCCATCCTGAAACCGGCGCTCAAAGGAAAAGAATTCGGCGGAACCGGCCTGGAGATTGAAACGCTCTGGGACGCCATGTACAACCAGATGCGGGTGAGCGGCCAGACCGGCGGCTTCATGCTCGACGCCATCGCCGCCGTCGATATCGCTCTGTGGGACCTGGCCGGCAAGATCCATCGCGCCCCCATCGCCGCTTTGATTTCCGGCCGCGCCGCCAAGCCGCGGCTGGCCTGCTACGTCAACTATCTGGCGGGCGACACCCGCGCCGAGCGGCTCGAGCGCGCGCGGATCTGCCGGGAGGCGGGCTGCCGCCGCTTCAAGATCTTCCACAATGCGAGCCAGCGCGAGCTTCTCGAGTGCTACGACGCGCTGGCCGCCATCTGCGGCGCGGAAAACATAGCGGTGGACGCGCAGTGGCGGCTCGATCCGAAAACCGCTCCGGCGTTTGGCGCGGAACTGGACCGCCGCGGCGCACTCTGGCTGGAGTGCCCGTTTCCGCCCCAGGACGTGGCGCATCATGCCGCGCTCGCTGCCCGCATCCGCACTCCGCTGGCCATCGGGGAGTGTTACCGCACGCATGTTGAGATGGCGCCGTTTTTCCGCGCCGGCGCCATGCGCATGGTCCAGCCCGACCTGGGCCGCTGCGGCATCACTGAAGCGTTGCGCATCGCGCGCGCCGCCGAACGCGCCGGCATGGAGATCGTGCCGCATCTCGCGCCCGCCCTCGGCCCTCTGCTCTTCGCCACCTTGCAGTTCGCCGCCGCCACGCCCAATTGCCGCATGGTGCCTTACACGCCGGGACTGGTGGAGACGGCCGGCGAGTACTCCACCTCGCCCGTCGCGTTCCACAATGGTCATTACACGGTGCCCACGGCGCCCGGCCAATAAGCGTTAACCTAATCTGTT
>PMYB01000174.1 GCA_003170915.1 Bryobacterales bacterium
AGTGCGAAAGTTGGGTTAGCGGCGTCCCGCATTACTTAAGGAGGTCGAACATGTGGCGGCACAGGTTGGCCGCATAGACGATGAACACGATGTTCATTGCAAGCGCCAAAACGGAGAGAAGCATCCGCCACGTCATGACGGGCCTCAACCCGCAGGGCGTAGGCGTGGCTTCGTTCAAGGTTCCGGAAGGCGCCGAGAAGCGGCACGACTATTTGTGGCGCGTCCACAACGCGGTGCCCGGATGGAAGCCGGGACCGGCAAGCTCAACAAAATCTCCCGGCCCGTCGAGGAGAATGACCGGTCCTATCGCGGCTTCAACTGAGCCGGCGGATTCGGGGATCGCGATGCCGTTCACTTTCGCGGTTCGAAGCGCACTTCAACCTCGGTTCTCACTTTGACGGGGTGGCCGCCCTGGACCGGGGGCTGATACCGGAACTTAGACCACGGCACAGTCTCACAGAGTTGCGCGCCGCTTTCCAGTTCGGAGATTTTCCCTGCCGGGTCGATCACCACTTTGCAACTCACCGTTCCCCCCGCGGGCTCCCAAAGGGGCGCGGTTTGAACGGGCGAACCCTCAATCAGAAAGGCGCGTTGTTTATCCGCCGCAACCGAGACTTCGGGGACGTCCTTCTCCTCGGCCGCGGCGTCTTTCTTCGGTTCCGCGGAAGCGGCGCCGCTCCCCGTGGATGTAACGGGCGCTATCCGCGTAACCAGGAATACGGGCCTGGCGGGATACCGTTTCACCCTGGCGCGCAAAACCGCGGCCTGCGCGTCGATCGCATCGAAGGGCAGGTTGCGCCAGGCCATCGTGACGACACGCTCGCAGCTTGTTTGGAGCGGATAGCCGTTCTTGCCCTGGTCGGGATCGCCAATCTCCTCAATGGCCTTTTGCGCGTAAACGCCCTCGGCAATGTACTGGTCCCCGTGGACTACCTCGACGGGCGTCCTAAAGAACAGGCGGTAGCGAGTCGCGCCCTCCCAAATGTAGACAGAAGGTCCACCCGCGTTCAGAGCGGCGTCGCTCGCCCCGGTCGATTCCACCAGAACCTGGGCCTTTCCCTGGATTCTTTCCAGCGCGGCCTCGGCCTTCTTGGATTCCGTGGCTGATGGCTGGCTGGAGCAACCACCCAATGCGGCAAGCGTAAGTACGAGAAAACAGAAGATGCGTGCGCTGCGGTTCATCCGTCATGCCCTCGCTTTCGAGACGTTGTCGTCCGAATCTGAAGGTATCACGAGGCATGATCGCTTACAACAGTACGCAGTCTGCAGGGGTTGTGGCCCCGGACGGCGATCCAGGTAGCTTGCAGCAGGGTCCGGGAAAGGAAGTCTACATCGCGTCGCGGAATTGCGTTTGGCCCCTTTTCGCCCCTACTCGTTTCTTAACGTCTGCGCCGGGTCCAGCCGCAGAATGCGCAGCGCCGGCGCCAGGCTTGCCAAAGCCGCCGCCAGCAGCAGAATCGCCGCAGTCGCCGCGAAAGCGGTCGGATCGGTCGGTCGCACGCCCCACAGCGGATGTTCCAGGAACCCGACGGCCGCCAGTAGCAGCGCCAGCCCCGCGAAGATGGAAAACAGCGCGGCGCGGTAGCGCTGGCCGCTGGTAATGTGCGCCTGCAAATCGTCGATGGTTTGAAAGCTGGCGATGGGAAGTTGCGAATCGATGGCGAATGCGCCGAGCCCCACCCCTACCGCGCCTCCGCCCAGCGCCATGCGCGTGGCAATCTCGCGGCCGCGCGCGCCCGCCCGCGCCAGCAGAAGCCCGGCGATGTTCACGCAGCCGATCGGCAGCACCATCAGGACGGCGGCCCAGGCGAGCAGCAATTCGCTACGCATCCCCGTGGTGGATCCGCCCTGGAAAGGAACGATGCGCTGCTCGGTGGTGGAATCCCTCGAAACATCCGCTTGTTTCGCAATGCCGGGACTAACCGCCTTCAGCTCATCGGCGGCCGCGGCCCACGAGAAGCCCGGTTTCACGCGCGCAATTACGTCATAATTCTGCCCCGATCCTTCCCCCGGTGCGCGATGGCCGCAAGGGAGTCCACGCTCAGAACCGCGACTGCCGGGCCGCCCGCGGTGTCTTCGGCACGGCTGAACTCCCGTCCCATCCGCGGAGCGATCCCCAAGGCCCGGAAGAATCCGGCGAAAACGCGCTGCTGCCGGACATATTCCAGATGTCCTTGGGCCGCGAAGTTGACGCCGCTCGCTCCCCCGAACGCCGCTACATCCAGAGCCCGCGAGCCATCGCGGACACCCTCGAACAGGGCCCCGGTCTGGCTTGTTAACATGCCTTCCTTGCCGTTCTGGCGCCAGTGCGTGTTCACCAGCGCCAGGCGGTCCAGCTCGGGATACGGCGCCGGGCGCAACAGAACCGCGTCCAGCACGCGGTAGATGGCCGTGTTGGCGCCGATCGAGAGGCCCAGCGTGGCCAGCACCACCAGCGTGAAGGCCGGACTCTTTCGAAGCTGGCGAAACGCGAAGCGAGTGTCGTTCCACAGTGGCATAGACCATTCTGGGTGCAACCACTGTGCCAGACCCTGGGGGGCCGAACAGCACGCTTTTCCTTAAACTTACGCGGATGGCTGCGGGTGTGGTGTCCGGTTGCGGGACGAGGCCGGTCGAAGTCGATACATGGGACTGTTGTGGCCGGGCAGCCAGCGCGGCGGGACGGGACGCACGGACCTGGCAGCCTCCGGAATGTCCCCTCTTGACAGTGGTTCTGTGCGTTATAGGACACTGGCGCCGTAACCCTAACACACTTCATATAGATAAAGTCCTTGACGTCCCACTATATATTGGGGCATTATTACGGAGGCGTTTCTTTCCAGCAGGAATCCTAGGAGGACCGGCACATGGGTCAATTGTCTGTAGATTTAAGTGCGAAAATGGATTTATTGAAGACCAGACCAGCCACCAGAATTAGAACGGGGATTTCTTTTCCGCGTTATTTCACGTCACGGCTCGAACCCGGCAAGACCCCTTACGACGAGGTCCAATGGGAAACCCGCACCGCCTCCATCGGCAACGATAAGGGCGACGTCATCTTCGAGCAGCGCGATGTGGAAGCGCCCGTGGACTGGTCGCAGACCGCCACCAACATCGTCGCCTCCAAGTATTTCCATGGCAAACTCGGGTCGCCCGAGCGCGAAACCAGTGTGGCGCAACTTGTGCAGCGCGTGGTGGACACGATTGCCGGGTGGGGCAAGCAGGACGGCTATTTCAAGACCGGTGAAGACGGCGAGAACTTCCGCTTCGATCTGGCCCACCTGATGCTTACTCAGAAGGCCTGTTTCAACTCGCCGGTCTGGTTCAACGTGGGAGTCAAGGAGGCACGGGGCTACGGCTGGATCTACGACAAGAAGGCCGACCGGGTCGCCAAGCTGGAATCCGGCGTGGTACAGCCGCAGTGCTCGGCCTGTTTCATCGTTTCGGTGAAAGATTCGCTCGAATCCATTCTCGACCTGGCCAAGACCGAAGGCATGCTGTTCAAGTGGGGTTCGGGCACGGGTTCGAATCTCTCCGCGCTCCGCGAGGAGAACGCCGTGCTCTCGGGCGGAGGCCGCGCCTCCGGGCCGCTCTCGTTCATGAAGGGCTTCGATGCCTTCGCCGGCGTCATCAAGTCGGGCGGCAAGACGCGGCGCGCGGCCAAGATGGTGATCCTCAACACCGACCACCCCGACATCGAGCAGTTCATCTGGTGCAAGGCGAAGGAAGAGAAGAAGGCCTACACCTTGGTCGAAGCCGGCTATGATGCATCGCTCGATGGCGAAGCTTACAGCTCCATCTTCTTTCAGAACGCCAACAACTCCGTGCGCGCCACCGACGATTTCATGCAAGCCGCGCTCGACGACGACGATTGGTGGACCAAGTCGGTATCCACCGGCCAGCCGGTGCGCCGCTATAAGGCGCGCGACCTGATGCGCCAGATCGCCGAAGCCACCCACCAGTGCGGCGATCCCGGCATGCAGTTCGACACCACCGTCAATCGCTGGCACCCCTGCAAGAACACGGCGCGGATCAACGCCTCGAATCCCTGCTCGGAGTACATGTTCCTCGACGATTCGGCCTGCAACCTTTCGTCGCTGAACCTCGTGAAGTTCGTTGGCCCCGACGGCCAGTTCGACGTGGAAGCCTTCCGGCACGCCGTGGATACCCTGATTCTGGCGCAGGAGATCATCGTCGATAACGCCAGCTACCCCACCCAGAAGATCGGCGAGAACTCGCACAGCTTCCGGGCGCTGGGACTGGGGTTCGCCAACCTGGGCGCGCTGCTGATGTCGATGGGCCTCCCCTACGACAGCGACCAGGGCCGCGACCACGCCGCCGCCATCACGGCCGTGATGTGCGGGCAGGCGTATCTGACCAGTTCCCGCGTGGCCGAAGCCATGGGGACCTTCGCCGGCTACGCCGTGAACGAGCAGCCCTTTCTCGAAGTGATCCGCATGCATCGGGACGCGGTGAATAGCGTCAACCGCAACAGTGTTTCCACGGCGCTCTACCACGGCGCTGAGCAGTGCTGGGAAGACGCGTACGAATCCGGCCGCCGCAACGGCTACCGCAATGGCCAGGTTACGGTGCTCGCTCCCACCGGCACCATCGGTTTCATGATGGATTGCGACACCACCGGCATCGAGCCCGACCTGGCGCTCATCAAGTACAAGAANNGAGCAGATCGTCAGCCACATCGATTCCACCGGCACCATCGAAGGCGCGCCGCACTTGAAGCCCGAGCACCTGGCGGTGTTCGATTGCAGCTTCCGCCCGCAGAACGGCGTGCGCTCCATCCATTACATGGGACACGTGCGCATGATGGCGGCGGTGCAGCCGTTCATTTCGGGCGCGATTTCGAAGACCATCAACATGCCCGAAGAGTCCACGGTGGAAGACATCGTGAACGCCTATACCGAGAGCTGGAAGCTGGGGCTGAAGGCGGTGGCCATTTATCGCGACAACTCGAAAAGGGTGCAGCCGCTCAGCTCGGGGTCGGGCTCGGGCAAGGGCGAGAAGAAGACCGCCGCGGCCGCCCCTAGCGGGGCTGCGGCTCCGGCGGAGAGCGCGGCTCACGGGCCAAGGCGGCGCAAACTGCCCGACGAGCGCCGCTCCATCACGCACAAGTTCTCGATCGGCGGCCACGAGGGCTACATCACGGTGGGCATGTACGACGACGGCGCGCCGGGTGAAATCTTCATCACCATGGCCAAGGAAGGCTCCACCATTTCCGGCCTGATGGATGCCTTCGCCACGGCCGTCAGTTTCAACCTGCAATACGGTGTCCCGCTGAAGTTCCTGGTGGACAAGTTCGCGCACGTGCGGTTCGAGCCCAGCGGCTGGACCGGCAACCAGCAGATCCCCTATGCGAAGTCCATCACGGATTACATTTTCCGCTGGTTGGGCGCGAAGTTTCTGGGCCCCGAGTACGCGGTGGGCGAGGTCGGCGAGAGTTCCAAGCTCCGCCCGACCGAGGCCGACCCGCAGCAGGAGCTGCCCTTTGCGCCCGTCGCGGCCGACGCCCCGCTATGTTCCGAGTGCGGCTCCATCATGACCCGCAACGGAAGCTGCTACAAGTGCGGCAACTGCGGGGGAACCAGCGGCTGCAGCTAGTTCAGTGGACGTGTCGGGCACGCAGGTCGCCCCGTTTTAGCCAGTTGGCCAGAAACAATCCGGCAATGACAAAGGCCGGGCCAGCGATCATAAGAATCCAGATCAGCCTCATTGCCGGGGGCACCGGGCGCGACATGGACACGACCCACCCGACATATAGCAAGCCGGCGGCCCCATAGAGCGCCGCCCCGATCCACTCCCAGCGCCAAGCCAGCACCAGGACCGCAATCAGCACGAACGACGGAATCAGATGCATGGTCAGCACCAGCGCTGTCTGCCAGAACCCAAGATGTTCGTCGAAAACATCCATGGCAAAAAGGCTCAGGAAAGCGATGAAGACGATCGACAGTGCGCGCGGCGTCCAAAACAACGCCCGCTTCGAGAGTTGAGTCATATTGCCTCCTTTCCCGACACTATCACTGCGCCCCGCGAAGAGTCCTTCCGAAATGCTTACAAAATGCTGACGGAGTTCTGATTCGTGCGGGGAAATGTTCACCGCGCCGCGTTCGGCAGCGCTTCCACCGATGCCACCACTTCTCCCGTCAACCTGAGCACGTTCCACTTGGCTTTTTCGAGGGCGTACTGCGCGTCGTAAAACGCGATCCACTTGTGATTTTCGACGACGCGCGCCTCCTCCACCTGGCGCAGCGGGGCGCGGCCTTCCTGCATCTGGGCGAGGTTCATGGAAAGCTGCTCGCGCGCGACATCCAGATCCAACCCCGCCACTTCCGCCGCGGTCTCCGCCTTCTTCACATCCCGGAACGATTGCTGCAGGTCCGAAGCCAGGCGGTTTCGCGAGTTGCCCAGCTCGATTCTCAGGTGGGAAATCTCGGTCTGCGCTTGCGCGATCTGCGCGCTCACGCCTGGGCCGCTGAACAGGGGCAATTGAAATGAAACGCCAAGTTGCACGTTGTTGCGCTGAAACTTTTGGAAGAACTCGGCGTAGTTATTGAATTTGGCGAGCATGCCGTACTGCGCCACCAGGTCCATCTTCGGCCACCGTTCAGCTTTCTCGCCGCGCATTTCCAGGCCTTTCGAGACGATCTGCGATTCGAGCTTCCGCAATTCCTGGTTGGATTCCAGCGCGGCCTGGATGGCCTGCTCTTCGGATTGCGGCAAGGCCGGCGCGCGGCGCTCCTCCGCCACGGCCCGCACGCGCTCGTCGGCGGAGAGCCCGATGGCTATGGCCAGCGCCGTCTCGGCGGTGGCCTGGTCGGCCTCCAGGCTCTCGGCGGTCTGGCGCGCGCGCGCCACATCCAGGGCCGCCTGCTTCTCCGCCAGCGGCAGAGCGCGGCCTTCCCGCACCATCGCCCGGACGGTCTCGAGAACCTTGTCCAGGCTCTCGGCGTCCTTTCGCGCCAAAGCGCCGATGCGCGCGGCGCGTTCGGCATCCAGGTACAACGACGCGGTGCGATAGGCCACCTCGTCCCGCTTGCCCGCGACGCCCAAGGCAGCCCCGCGCGCGTCCTCTTTCGCCTGGGCCACCGCGAAACTCTGCGGCCGGTTGAACAGATCCTGGATGGCTCGCGCCTGCACGATACTGGGCGCCGAGCCTTCGATGCTCATGGGAAAACCGTTGCTGTACGCGAGGCCGCTGCCCACCGTGAGGCGGGGCGTGAAGGGATCCTTGGCCACCCGGACCGCCTGCCGGGCGCTCTCCTCTTCGAGACGGCTCAGAGCGATGTCGGGATTCTGTTTCAGCGCCGTCTCGACGGCCTGCCGCAGCGTCATGGGGCGCACCTCGGCGCGCAGCAGGCAAGCCAATCCCAGGAAGGAGGCTGCTATTTTACGCATACCCCATTGTAAGAAAAACCCGGCGCCAGGCCCGCCGGACCTGGCGCCGGGTGATGGTTGCCCGGTTCTTGTTCAGCTCAGTTGTAGTGGGCCGCGTTGACCTCGGCGAACCGGGCATGCTCGGCCGGCAACTCGTCCAGCGCGAACATGGAATTCGTCGGGCAGACCGGAACGCACGCGCCGCAATCGATGCAGTCAACCGGATTTACGTAAAGCTGGGGGGTGTCCGCAAAGCCAGCCTCGTCCTTCTTGGGGTGGATGCAGTCCACCGGGCAAGCTTCCACGCACAATTCATCCTTGGTACAAGTGTCCGTAATTACGTATGCCATGCCTTCAAAGGTGCAATTCCGGGGCCAGCCGCCCGCCACCCTAAATGGCAGAAAACACGACGTATAACTCTGCACTTCCGGGCCTATGGGTGGGTGAATCCACGCAGGTCCGGCGTCCGGGTTGGTCTATTCACCCGAAATCTGAAACAGCGGCCGGCCCGCCAGCGAGGTGCGGAATCCGTAGATGGCGATCAAAGCCACGGCCACCAGCGGGATCGGCACCAGCCCGATATACCAGGCCGAGAGGTCCAGCGTCGGCGGGCAAGTTGACAGCAAGTCGAAAGACAATAACGTGACGATGGCCGCCAGCAGGCCGGTCCGCAGCAGCACGAACGCGAGCGCACCGAAGAGAAGCGCGTTCTCGAGACTATCCACCCACGGCGTGGCTGACCCAATGGCGAGGGCGACCGACGCGATGGCGACGAAAGCCGTCGCCGCAATCCATTCTTTCCGCAGCAGCACCAGCAAAAGAAACAACATGAGAAAGAACATCAAGCTGGAAAAGAGGGCGTCGGGAACCGCGTTCAGCATGGCCGCGATTTCGTGCCGCACCCCCAAGAGCGCATTCAGAGATAGGAATGCCGGCTCGCCGCCGCGCAGGGCCGTCTCGAGCACAAGCAGAACACTCCCCAGTGCGCCACACGCCGCGCCGAACAACAGATCCCTCCCTACCAGCGGGTCGCGGATGCCGCGGGTGGTGTACCTGGTCCAGGAAATCATGGTGTGGCGCCAGCGCCGCCTCACCCATGGCTCCAGCGCCAGATAGAAAACCCAGACGATGCCGGCATTCAGGAGAGCGACGGCCACTACCCGCCAGAACCCCGACACCTCCTGCCTGGTTGCGGAGTGGTGCATGTCCAGAAAAGCGCCGGCCGCCAAGCACCCAAAGTACCATGCGCACATTCTTACCGCGCCTCGATGGTCCACCCTCCGCGCCCGCAAATTATACCACGCCAGCAGGCCGGCGGCCGCTATTACGAATTGGGTCGCGTAAAATGTC
>PMYB01000048.1:0-248 GCA_003170915.1 Bryobacterales bacterium
CAGGATCCCCTGCTGACCGGAATCCTGAAAGCGAGCCGGTTGCCACCCCAGTCCACGCTGTGGCGGTTTCTGGCTGCGCTGCACCTGAACGTGGCCGTGCAGATTCTGAGCGTGCAGCAGCAGATGCGGGAACGGGTGTGGGCGGCGGCGCATGTGTGCTTAACAGTGGCCACCCTGGACACGGACACGACCGTGCACACGCTGTATGGCAAGCAGATGGGGGGGCGGAAGAGTTATAACCCCAAGAA
>PMYB01000048.1:425-32983 GCA_003170915.1 Bryobacterales bacterium
TTCTACTGTTGGGACGCCGTGGCCGCCTACCTGGAGCGCGGCTGCCAATTCGTCATTGTGGCGCGCAAGACGGCGCCCTTGCTGGCGCTGTTGCGTGAGGCGGAATGGAAGCTCTCGCCGAAGACCGACGCCGACGCACAATGCGAATTCACCTACCAGCCCGACGGATGGGAGAAGGCTTTCCGCTTTGTGGCCTTGCGCTATGAGCAACCGCCGAAGCCCGCCGACGAAGTAGAGCAATACCAGTTGTTCGCCACCGGCCAGTACACTTACCGCGTGTTCGTGACGGACATGCCAGAGCCGATCCACCTGGTGGTGGCGTTCTACAATGGACGCGCCGGGGCGGAGAACCTGATCAAAGAGGCGAACAATGATGCTGGGCTGGCCGCCCACCCCTCAGGCTGATGGGATATGAACCGCAATTTCTTTCAGATGGTGATGCTGGCCTATAACCTGAACTGCTGGCTGATGCTGTTCAACCGCGAAGAGCAGGATGAGGTCGCCACCTTGCGGCACACCACGCTGGCCAGGGCGCGGTTGCGGTTTCTGTTCGTGGCTGCGAAGATCTGGAGTCATGCCGGGCGAACCGGTGTGAGTTACAGCGATCAGTACGCCGAAAAAGGGCTGTTAGGAAGGCTGATGGATCGGTTGCGCGGCATCACGCCGCGGGGTCTCAGCTTCGCGCCCGTGCTGGTGGGGGTACTGACGTAAGCTCCGCTCACGACGCCGACGAACCAGATCAACCTACCTGCATCCCTCGCACAATCCGGTGCTCCCGAATCCGCCCCCCGCAGGAGTAAGGGAGAAGTGCGTCTGGAACCCGCCCTACAAGTGTCGGCGTGCCGCCGCGGCCGTGGTTCCGGATCCCGCGCCGGGCCGTCGTCGGATTCTTGCGCAGCCGCGCATAGAATTCCATGCACAAGCGTGGAAAGCCTGCAAATAGGGCACTTCGCGAAGGGGTTGGGCAACGTCAGGCGAGGATCAAGCTACAAGGGTCGGCCCGCACCGCTGGCGGAACAGCGATTGGTGCATAGTTCAGGTGGAAGCTACTAGGCGATTAGCCCAATCGATAACAAAGCAGTTAAACGACTCAGGAATTGAATCCCGGTATACGCCGGGATCCTCCCGATTTCCTTCTCGTACCATTGTATTCCAGATAGGCAGGAAGCCTAATGCCCTCCTAAGGCAATCCGTAGAGGAACTTGGGGATAATAAATACCCCCCTCGGGCATTTGGGAACATCACTCTGACCGGCGCCCAACGGGCGCAGTTTTCTCCAAACCAATTACGCCCTAAACAACCATGATTCACTTCTTGCCCTGTCACACCGCTCCAGGCACACCCCGTCAACCCAAGGAGGCATACCAATAGCGCCAGCCTGTCACGCCACCACCGAGGGCAGTTCGTCAGGCGCCGGAAGGACCAAAGCAGCCCACTACCGGGATTTCGGGAAAGCTGAGGAAGCCGAGCGGTTGGAGCACTTCATCTCCGGGAAGCTCGAAGAGCGAATCGCCCGGAAATTGGGGAATCCTGAATTCGACCCGCACGGGGATTGCATACCCAGTAAGCACGGAACGCTGCCGAAACGCAAAACGGTTCGGCTGAGTGAAGCGCCGGCTGGCCAGACAGCGGTGGTGAGCAGTGTCTCCGATCGGGACCCGGAGATGCTTCGATATCTGCAACGTATCGGTCTGGTTCCGAATCGCCGGCTGACCGTCCTGGAACACGCGCCGTTCGAGGGCCCGACCATGGTTCGGTTGTACGGCGAGCGGCAGTCGCGGGGGATCAGCCCGAAACTGGCCCGGGCGGTCCTCCTGCAAGAGATCTAAGGGCTGGTGCGGCCCCTGCCCCCGGTTCACCCGCCGGCAACCTTCCGAAAAAACACCAGGGACTGCGCGGCGCATGCCTCCCAGCGAAAGGCGCGGGCACGCGCGCGGCCCTTGCCAGCCAGCTCGGCGCGCAGCGTGGGCGAAAGCAGCAGGCGGCTGAGGGCGTCGCGAAGTTCTCCGAGACTTCGCGGATCGATGAGCAATGCAGCATCGCCGGTGATTTCGGGCAGCGATGAGACGTTCGAGACGATCACGGGCGTCCCCGCCGCCATGGCCTGCGCCACGGGGAATCCGAAACCCTCGTAGAGCGAGGGATAGGCGAAGACCGTGGCGGCGGCGGTCAGCGGCGCGATGTCCGACTCCGGGATGTAACCCAGGTAGCGTACGCGGCGCACTCGCGCGGCGGTCTGGGCGGACGCCCAGCCCATGGGGCCGGCCAACACCAGTTCGAATTCCTGGCGCACCGATGCCGGCAGGGCATCGAAGGCGTCCAGCAGCATGTCGATGTTCTTGCGCGGCTCGATGGCGCCGACGAAGAGGACGAAAGGACGGTTGAGGCTGTACCGGGCGCGGACCGCGTCGATGGCTTCGGCGCTCGGGTCGAAGAACGCCGCGGCGATGCCGGAGTGAATCACCGCGATCTTCTCCGGCCGAAGCCCCAGAACGCGGACCGCGTCGCTTTTGGTGCTCTCTGAAACCGCGATCAGGCCATCGGCGCGCCGCAGGATTCCTTCGAAATTGCGGTCGGCGCGGAGGTTGGCGGCGGGATGCAGCTCCGGCATGAGCCAGCACGTCATGTCGTGAATGGTGGCGGTGAGGCGGGGACGGCGCGGCGGATGACGGGTGAGGCCCGAGCAGTGGAAGACATCGGCGCCGGGGGTGAGCCAGTCGAGCACCGGCAACGGAGTGTAGTTGGCCAAAGCCAGCGCGGCCAAACCCGTCCCGGTGCGCCAGCCACCGGCGATCGAGGCATTGTGCCGCAGCGGGCCAAAACCGCTCAGGGCGGGGAAGGTGGCGATCATATCCGCCGGCGCGGCGCGCCTCAGGTGCTCGATCCAGTGATACAGGTAGTTCTTGACACCGGCGCTGCGGATGAGCAGCGGAACGGCATCGATCACCACGCGCATTCTCTCCAGTATGTGCTATATTGGCAGTTTATGAGAGCAGCCACCGTTGCCCGGCATCATCGTCATCATCATGCCTCGACGCGACGGGTGGTGTTCTGATTTCACGGAAATCAAATTGGAAAGGACGCCCGCCGCGGTAATGGCGGGCTTTTTTATTGCAGCGACATGAACCTGGATTTTCAAAAATCGGACGGGCTCATCACCGCCGTCGTTCAGGACCACGCCACCGGGCGCGTTCTGATGGTGGGCTACATGAACGAAGAAGCCTTCGGCAAGACGGTCGAGACCGGCTTCGCCACCTTCTATAGCCGTTCGCGGCGCAAGCTGTGGCTGAAGGGCGAAAGCTCCGGCCACAAGCTGGTGGTGAAGGAAATCTCGGCCGATTGCGACGGCGATGCGGTGCTGGTGCAGGTGGAGGCGCTCGGTCCCGGGGTGTGCCACGAAGGTTATCGTAGCTGCTTCTTCCGGCGCCTCGAGAATGGCGAGTGGAAGGTGGCCGAGGAGCGCACCTACGACCCGCATGTTGTGTACGGAGGCAAGCCATGAAACTCAAGCTGGGAATACCCAAGGGGAGCCTCGAGAACGCCACCATCGACCTGTTCCGGCGCGCGGGCTTTGCCATTACCACCAGCAGCCGGTCGTATTTCCCGGGCATCGACGATCCGGATATCGAATGTATGTTGATCCGCGCGCAGGAAATGGCGCGCTACGTGGAGGACGGCATCCTCGACGCGGGCCTCACCGGGCGCGATTGGATCATCGAGAACGAGGCCGACGTGGTGGCGGTGGCGGACCTGATCTACGCCAAGCAGAGCTTCGGCAAGGTGCGCTGGGTGCTGGCCGTGCCCGAGTCATCCAACTTTCGCTCCGTCGAAGACCTCGCGGGGAAGATCATCGCCACGGAACTGGTGGCCACCACCAAGCGCTATCTGGCCGCCCACGGGGTCGCCGCCAAGGTGGAGTTCAGTTGGGGCGCCACCGAGGTGAAGCCGCCGGTGCTGGCCGATGCCATCGTCGAGGTGACCGAGACGGGCTCGTCGCTGCGCGCCAACAACCTCAAGATCATCGACACCGTGCTCGAGTCCAACACGCAGTTGATCGCCAACAAGCAAGCGTGGCAGGACGAGTGGAAGCGGCGCAAGCTGGAAGACGTGAAGATGCTGCTCGAAGGCGCCATCAACGCGCTGGGGAAGGTAGGGCTGATGCTCAACGTGCACAAGGACAACCTGGAGGCGGTTCTGGCCGTGCTGCCGGCGCTGAAGCGGCCCACCATTTCGCACCTGAGCGACCAGGAGTGGCTGGCGGTGAATACTATTCTGGACGAGTCCACCGTGCGCACCATCATTCCCCGGCTGAAGCAGGCGGGCGGCGAGGGAATTGTCGAGTATCCGCTGAACAAAATTGTGCTGTGATTCGAATTCTTGAGAGTAAAGACATCGGTGGTTTGCTGGCGCGCCGTGGGGCGCGGCTGATCGAAGCGGAAGCCGTGGTGCGTCCGATTCTGGAAGCGGTCCGCAAGCGCGGCGACCGGGCGTTGCTCGAGTACGCGCGTCAGTTCGACGGGCTGGAGCGGAAATCGGTGCGCGTGCCCGAGGCCGAGCTGCGCGCGGCGCGCCGGAAGCTGGCGCCCGGGTTTTGCCGCGCGGTGGAGACGGCGGCGGCCAACATTCGCGCCTACGCCCGGCGGCAACTGCCGCGGGAATGGTCGCGCGAGATGCAGCCGGGGCTGCGGCTGGGACAGATCGTGCGCCCGCTTGAGACCGTGGCGGCGTACATTCCCTCGGGCCGTTACCCGCTGTTCTCCACGCTCATGATGACTGTCATTCCGGCGCAAGTGGCGGGCGTGCCCAACATCTGCGCGGCGTCTCCCCAGGCGGTGACGGAAGTCTTGGGCACGGCGGCGCTGCTGGGCGTTCGCCAGGTTTTTCAGATGGGCGGTGCGCAGGCCATTGCGGCGTTCGCGTTCGGCACCCGCACGATCCCGCGGGCGGACCGGATTGTGGGACCCGGCAACATCTACGTGGCGGCCGCCAAGAAGCTGCTGGCGGGCGAGGTGGGGATCGATTTCATCGCCGGTCCGACCGAGATCCTGATCATTGCGGCCGAAGGCGATCCGCGGCGCCTGGCAGCGGACTTGCTGGCGCAAGCGGAGCACGATGTGGATGCCTCGGCGATTTTGCTGACCACCTCGAAACGGCTGGCGGAGGCGGTGGCGAAGGAAGTGGACCGCCAGCTTGCGCTGCTGCCGGCGCCGTTGGTGGCGGCCCAATCGATTGCCAGGAATTCCGCGGTGATTCGAGTGCCGTCGCTCGAACGGGCCATCGAAATCGCCAACCAGTTCGCGCCGGAGCACCTGAGCATTCCGGACGACCGCCTGCTCGCCCAGGTGAAGCACGCCGGGAGCGTGTTCGTGGGGCCGTTCAGCCCCGAGGCGGCGGGAGATTATGCTTCGGGACCGAACCACGTGCTGCCCACCAGCGGCGCGGCGCGGCTTCGCGGCGGCCTGGCGGTGACGGATTACCTGAAGGTGATTTCTGTGCAGCGGTTGAGCGCGGCGGCGCTGAAGCGGCTGGCGCCGGCGATTACGACGCTGGCGAGGGCCGAAGGTTTGGAGGCGCACGCGCGCTCGGTCGAGGTGCGCTGTGGGGACTAAGCTTCCCAAGGGCGCCATCAAGCCCCGGCCCGCGGTGGTTGCGATGGCGCCGTATTCTCCGCCCACCGCCGGGCGCGCGGACAAGCTGCGGCTCGATTTCAATGAGAACACCGTGGGCTGCTCGCCCCACGTCATCACGGCGCTAAAGGAACGGCTCGGCGCCGGTCGCTTGGCGGTCTATCCCGAATATGGCGAGGCCAAGGAGGCCATCGCCGCGTACTTCCACGTACAACCGGACCAGTTCACCTTCACCAACGGCACCGACGAGGCCATCCAGGTATTCGTCAACACTTACGTGGACGACGGGCAGGAAGTGCTGTTGCTCAAGCCTTCGTACGCCATGTACCGCTTCTATGCGGAGGTGGCGGGCGCGAAGATCTCGGAGATTCGGTACCCGCCGCCGGGTATGGAGTTTCCGCTCCAGCACGTGCTGGATGCCATCACGCCGCGGACGCGCGCCATCATGCTGGCCAATCCCAACAATCCCACCGGCACGGGCGTCTCCCTGCTGGGGATCGAGCGCATCCTGCACCGCGCGCGCAAGGCCGTCGTCATGGTGGATGAGGCTTACTACGAGTTTTCAGGCGTTACCGCGCTCACCGAGATCGAGCGCGTGCCGAACCTGTTTGTGTGCCGCACGTTTTCCAAGGTTTTCGGCATGGCGGCGATGCGGCTGGGGTGCCTGTTCTCGCATGAAGTCAACATCGCGTTTCTGCGCAAGGCGCAATCCCCCTACAGCGTGAATTCGCTGGCCGTGGAGGCTGCGCAGGCGGCGGTGGAGGACAAGGCGTACATTCACAGCTACGTCGCCGAGGTCCTGGCGGCGCGCGAGTTGCTGTGCCTTGGCCTCGAGAAGCTGGGCATCCGCTACGTGCCGAGCTCCGCGAATTTCGTGCTGGGCGATTTCGGTAAGCGGGCCATCGAGGTGCGCGACGCGCTGCGCGGACGGGGAATCCTGGTGCGCGATCGAAGCTATGAAGCGCCGGGTTGCGTGCGGATCACGGTGGGAACCCGCGCGCAGACCCGCCGGATGCTGGCGGCGCTGAGCGAGGTCTGGAAGAAATGAGCCCGCCAATTCTGATCTTCGATATGGACGGAGTGCTCGCGGACGTCACCGAATCGTATCGCGAGACCATCGCGCAAACGGTGGCGCACTTCACCGGCGTCGAGATCGCCCCCGAGCAGATCCAGGATTACAAGAACGGCGGCGGCTTTAACGACGACTGGAAGCTCACCCACCACATCATCGCCCGCGCCGGCGTGAGCGTGCCCTTCGACGAGGTGGTGGAACATTTCCAAAAACTCTTTCTCGGCAATGGCGCGGACGGGCTGATTCTGCGGGAGCGATGGGCGGCGCGGCCGGGCATGCTGGAGAAGCTCAACGAACGGTTCCGCTTCGCCATCTTCACCGGCCGCCCCAAGGCGGAAGTCGAGCTGACTTTGAATCGCTTTGCGCCGCGGCTGGTGTTCCGTCCGATTGTGGGTATGTACGAAGTGGCGAACCACAAGCCAGCGCCGGATGGCCTCGTGGAAATTCGCAACGCCAGCGGCGGGTCGAAGCTGTACTATATCGGCGACACGCCGGATGACGCGCGGTGCGCGCGGGCGGCGGGGGTGCCGTTCATCGGCGTCGCGGCGCCGTTGAATCCACGCTATCTCGACCTGGTGTTCCTGTTTCAGGCGGAGGGCGCGTTCGCCATTGTGGACGACATCAATTACCTGGAAGAGGTGTTCTCGTCATGAGGACCGCTACGGTTCGGCGTGATACCAGGGAGACGCGGATTTCGGGCGCGCTCAAGATCGAAGGGCACGGCCAGTACCAGATCTCCACCGGCATCCGCTTCTTCGACCACATGCTGGAGTTATTCGCCAGGCACGGCGGCTTCGACCTGAAACTGCGCGCCGATGGCGATCTCGACGTGGATCAGCACCACACCGTAGAAGACGTGGGCATTGTGCTCGGGCAATTGTTCGCCAAGGCTCTGGGCGACCGCAAGGGCATCAACCGCGCGGGCTATTTTGCGATGCCCATGGACGAGACGCTGGCGGTAGTGGCGCTGGACCTGGGCGGGCGGCCGGCGCTGGTCTACCGGGACCTGGTGAAGGTGCGGCTGGTGGGCGATTTACAAGCCGAGTTGGTCGAGGATTTCTTCGGCGGTTTTGTAAACCACGCGGGCGCGAATCTGCACGCCAGGGTGCTCTACGGGCGTTCCAGCCACCACAAGATCGAAGCTGTTTTCAAGTGCTTCGCGCGGGCCATGAAGTACGCCTGCTCGAAGGACGCGCGGCTGAAGGACCAGCTTCCCTCCACCAAGGGGCTGTTGTGATCGCGGTTTTCGATTACGGCGCGGGCAACTTGCGGTCGGTGGAGAATACGCTTGGCGAGCTTGCCTCGGAGTATACGCTGGTGCGGGATTCCGAAGGGCTGCGCCAGGCGTCCAAGATCATTCTGCCGGGAGTGGGCCATTTCGGGCAGATGATGCGCGCGCTCGATGCGCTGGCAGTGCGGGAGACGTTTCTGGAGCGCATCGGCGCGGGCGTGCCATTCCTGGGCATCTGCCTGGGGTTACAGGCCCTGTTCGAGGCCAGCGAAGAGGCCCCGGAGGCGCGCGGGCTGGGCCTTTACGAAGGTGTGGTGCGGCGGTTCCCGGCGGGCGCGCGCGTTCCGCACATGGGTTGGAATGAGTTGGAAGTGCGCCGCGATTCGCGACTGCTGCGCGGCCTGGACGCGCGGCCGTTTGTCTACTTTGCGCACAGCTACTATGTGCCGGAGAATGCCCGCGCGGCGGCGACGTGCACCTACGAGGTGCGGTACACCGCGGCGCTGGAGGCCGGTAACGTGTTCGGCGTGCAATTCCATCCCGAGAAGTCCGGGCCGGTGGGCCTGAAGATTGTGCGGAATTTTGTGGAGTTGCCGTGTTAGCCAAGCGCATCATCCCCTGCCTGGATGTGACCGCCGGGCGCGTCGTGAAGGGCGTCAACTTCGTCAATTTGCGCGACGCGGGCGATCCGGTCGAGTTGGCGGACCGCTATAACCGCGACGGCGCGGATGAGCTGGTGTTTCTCGACATTACGGCCTCCAGCGATGCGCGCGAGATCATGGCGGATGTGGTGGCGCGCACGGCCCGAAAGGTCTTCATTCCGCTGGCGGTGGGCGGCGGCATCCGCGCGGTGGCGGATGCGCGGCGCATCTTGATGTCGGGAGCGGACAAGGTATCGGTGAATACGGCGGCGGTGCGCCGGCCGGAGCTGATTACGGAGCTGAGCCGGGAGTTCGGCGCGCAGGCGGTGGTGCTGGCCATCGACGCGCGGCGGCACGGCGCGGGGAAGTGGCACGTCTACACGCGCGGCGGCCGCGACGATGAAGGCATCGACGCGGTGGAGTGGGCGGCGCGCGGCGAGTCGCTCGGCGCCGGCGAGATCCTGCTCACCTCCATGGATACGGACGGCGTGCGGGACGGCTTCGATTGCGCGCTGACCCGGACGGTGTCGGGGGCCACGCACATCCCCATCATTGCCAGCGGCGGGGCGGGCACGCCGGAGCATTTCGTCCGCGTCCTGACGGACGGGTGCGCCGACGCGGCGCTGGCGGCCTCCATCTTCCACTACGGAACCTTCACCGTGAACCAGTTGAAGGAAGAACTGGACAAGCGCGGCATCCCCGTGAGGCCAGCACCATGATCTTCCCGTGCATCGACCTGATGGACGGCGAAGTAGTGCAGTTGGTCCAGGGGCGCGAGAAGGCGCTCGAGGGTGGCTCCCCGGACGAGATGCTGCGGAAGTTTTCGGCCTTTCCGCAAATCCAGGTGATCGATCTCGACGCCGCCATGGGCCGCGGCTCGAACGACGGGATCGTGCGGATGCTGGCATCGAAAGCCGTCGCGCGCGTGGGTGGCGGCGTGCGCACCGTCGAGCGCGCGCGGGCGTTGATCGAGCAGGGTGCGCATAGAGTGATCGTGGGGACGTCCGCATTCACCAAGACTGGCGTCCATGAACCGTTCCTGGCAGCGCTGCGGGATGCGGCGGGCCGCGAGCGGCTCATCGTCGCGGTGGATTCCAAGAACGGGCGCATCGTGGTGAAGGGATGGCGGGAGCCCACGGAGTTCACGGCGGAAGAAGTGCTGCGCTCGCTCGAACCCTATTGTTCCGGCTTGCTCTGCACCTATGTAGACAAGGAAGGCATGCTCGAAGGCACGGACCTCGATTGGTTCCGCCGGCTGCGCGCGGCAACCACCCTGGAATTGACGGCGGCCGGCGGCATTACCACCATGGACGAAGTGCGCGCGCTGCTGGCGATGGACATCCACGTGGCGTTAGGGATGGCCATCTATACCGGCCGATTGCGGCTGGAGGAACTGGCGTCACTCGTAACGTAGCGCCCGCGCCGGGTCCACCCGCGCCGCGCGCCAGGCCGGCAGCAGGCAGGCGGCAAAACCACTGGCGGCGAGAACCGTCACCACCGCCGCGAAGGTCCACGGATCGGTCGCGGAAACACCCCAAAGCTCACTGGCGATCAGCCGCGTCAGGCCGGCGCTGGCCAGAAGACCGATGGCGACGCCGGCGGCAATCAGTGCCAATCCGTTGCGCAGGACCATGCCCAGAATCTGGCCCTGGTGCGCCCCCAGCGCCATGCGGACGCCGATTTCGTGGGTGCGCCGGCCTACGGAGTAAGACACCACGCCATAGATGCCGATCGACCCGAGAATCAGCGCCAGCGCGGCGAATGTCACCACCAGCAGCATGTTCACGCGCCGCGGAGCGAGCGATCCGGCCCGGCGCTCGTCCAGGGTCTTCACGTCGTGTGGGGGTTGGGATTTGTCGACCAGGGCGACCTGGCTGCGCACGGCCGCGGCCAGGCTCATCGGGTCACCCGCGGTGCGGATTGCCAGGTACATTTCAGATCCCATTTCCCCGCCGGTCATCCTCATGTGCACCTGTTCGGCCTGCAAATAGGAAAAGTACATCTCCGGAGCCGCCGCCTCCTGCGGCCAGGGGCAGATATCGCGCACCACACCCACGATGGTCATCCAGTCGGTCTTCCGGCCGGGGTTTTGGATTCTTCTGCCCAGGCAGTTCTCATCGGGGAAAAAACGGCGGGTGAAGGATTCATTCACAATGACGACGCTGGGCGAGCCTTCGCGGTCGGAATCGCCGAAGTAGCGCCCAAGCACCAGGGGAATGGCCAAGGTCCGCAAGTAATCCGGGCTTACCATCACCAGTGAAACGGCGGAGTCGGCGTCCGGCTTTCCTTCGATGGTCAGTCCCGATACGGTCATGCTGTAGCTTCCCAGGGGGAGGGAAGTGCCCGCGCCCACCGCTTGCACGCCTGGGAGGCTTCTGATTCGCTCGATCGCCTGCTGAAAGAACCTGGTCTGCTCCGGCGGTTTCGGATATTGGGAAGGCGTAAGGTTGACGTTCAAGGTGAGGATGCGGTCGGACCGGAAGCCGGGGTCGATGCCGCGCATGCGCACGAAACTCTTGAGGAGCAAACCGGCGCCGCACAAGAGCACCATGGCGAGCGCGACCTCGAAAACCACCAGGAGGTTGCGCAGGCGGTGGCCCGAGCGCCCGTCGGCGGCGCTGCGGCCCGCTTCCTTGAGGGATTCGTTCAACTGAACCTGGGATGCCTGAAGCGCCGGCGCCAGCCCGAAGGCCACGCCGGTGAGCAGGCCGAATCCCAGGTTGAAGGCCAGAACGCGGTAGTCGAGACGGATAGGATCGAGCGTCGGCAAGTTGCGCGAGATCCAGGCAATCAGAAGGTTCTTGCCCCAGAATGCCAGCGCCAGACCGGCGATTCCTCCCAACAGACCCAGCAGCGTGCTCTCCGTAAGAAGTTGCCGGAGGACGCCGCCCTTGGCGGCTCCCAGGGCGCGCCGGACGGCCATCTCTTTCTCCCGGGCCGCCGCGCGCGACAGCAGCAGGTTGGCGACATTGACACAGGCGATGAGCAGCACGAAACCAACCGCGCACAGAAAGATGAGCAGCGAGCGCCTGGCGCCGCCCGCCACCCTTTCGTGCCACTCCGAGACGATTGTTCTCTTTGTCAGACCCCTGCGGACTTGGTACACGAGCGCGCCCAGGTCGGCGTGCGCGGCGTTGATTCCGACTCCGGGTTTGAGCCGGCCGACCACCTGCACCAGGATCGCCTTCGCCTTCCCGGTGTCGCTGATCGCAAAGGGCACCCACAGGTCGTAATCGGATTCGTGCCGGTCGGGAATCACGAACGTCGCCGGAAGCACGCCAACGACGGTATAAGTGTCCGCATCCAGAGTCAGCGCTTTGCCAATGACCGAGGGGTCGCCTCCGAAACGGCGCTTCCAGAAAGCGTGGCTCAAGATGGCCACCGGAGGGCCACCGGGGCGGTCCTCCTCGGGAAGGAAAGTCCTCCCCATCATTGGTTGAACACCCAGGAGCGGAAAGAGGGACATGGTCGCATAGCCGCCGGTGATTCGTTCCGCTTCGCCTCCTCCGGTGAAGTTGGCCTGGAAGGTCATGTAGCCTGCAATCCGACTCAAGCTCCGGTTGTGGTTCTTCCAAACGGCATAATCCGTGGTATAGGAAAAGTCACTGTCTCCGGTGTTTCGCCAGTTAGTGGCGATATAGACCAGGCGATCCGGTTCGGGATAGGGCAGGGGGCGCAAAAGCACCGCATTGACCACGGTGAACATGGCCGTGGTGGCGCCGATGCCCAAGCCGAGCGTGAGCACTACCGTTGCCGTGAATCCGGGATTGCGGCGCAGCATGCGCGCGGCGTAACCGAGGTCCCGCGCCAGGGTCTCGAGAAGTCGTCTCATAAGGCCTCAGCAAATCCGCGGCAACTGGTCGCCCGCCAGCATGTCCACAATGCGGCTGGGGCCGAGCAGGGTGCGCATGGTCACCAGGCCCGGGTGCGCGGCCGTGACGCTGCCAATCGCGCACGCATCGCGGCCCAGCGGGTGGCTGCGCATGGCGGCCAGCACCGCATCGGCGGCGGCGGCGTCCACCATGGCGATCAGCTTGCCTTCGTTGGCCACGTAGAGCGGGTCCAGGCCGAGCAGCTCGCAGGCGCCGCGCACTGGGTCGCGCACCGGGATGGCGCTCTCCTCGATCTCAATTCCCACGCCGGATTGTCTGGCGATTTCGTTCAGCGAGCTTGAGACGCCGCCGCGCGTGGGGTCGCGCAGCGTGTGAATCCGGCCGTCGGCCGCGAGCATGGTGGCCACCAGCGTGTCGAGCGCGGCGGAGTCGCTCTCCAGCGCGGTTTCGAACTCCAGGCCTTCGCGTTCGGAGAGAATGGCCATGCCGTGTTCGCCGATCGATCCGCTCAGGATCACGCAATCGCCGGGCCGTGCGGCGCTGGCGGATAGCTCGACGCCCTCGGGCACAAGGCCAATGCCCGTGGTGTTGATGAAGATGCCGTCGCCGCTGCCCTTTTCCACCACCTTGGTATCGCCCGTGATGATCTGGACGCCGGCCGCGCGCGCCGCCCCGGCCAGCGAATCCACCACGCGGCGCAGCGTGTCCATGGGCAACCCTTCCTCGAGAATGAACGCCACCGTGAGGAAGAGCGGCTGCGCTCCGCCCATGGCGAGGTCGTTGACCGTGCCGTGGACGGCGAGCGAGCCGATATCGCCGCCACGGAAGAACAGCGGCTTGACCACGAACGAGTCGGTGGTGACGGCCAGCTTGGCGCCGTTTATGGTCACCACGCCCTGATCGTCCAGCCGCGCCAGCACCGGGTTGTGAAAGGCGGGAAGGAAAATGCTCTCGATCAGATCGGCGCTCAGTTTGCCGCCGCTGCCGTGGCCGAGCAGAATCTTGTCCCTGGCGACCAGGGGCGTGGGGCACATCATGACGATTTCACGGTATCACGCCGGTATTGATAATACGCGGCGCAGGCGCCTTCGGAGGAAACCATGGGCGCTCCCAGCGGGTTTTCGGGCGTGCAGCGGACGCCGAAGGCGGGGCAATCGACGGGTTTCTTCAGGCCTTGCAGCACTTGCGCGCTGATACACTCGGCGGGCTCTTCCACGACGGTGTCCGCCAGGCCGAAGATTTTCTCGGCGTCGTATTCGGCGAACTCGGGACGGAGGCGGAAACCGCTTTGCGGGATGGCCCCGATGCCGCGCCACTTGCGGTCCGTCACCTCGAAAACCTCCAGCAAAACTTTCTGGGCGACGCGGTTGCCAACGAGCGTGACCGAACGCACGTACTGATTTTCGGCCTCGGCGCGGCCTTCTTCCAACTGCGCCACCAGCATCCCGATGGCCTCGATCAAATCCACCGGCTCAAATCCGCCCACCACGATGGGGACCCGGTATTGCCGGCTGAGCGCCTCGTATTCCCAATAGCCCATCACAGTGCACACGTGGCCCGGCGCGATGAATCCCTGGACGCGATTGGCGGGCGATTCGAGCAGCAGGCGGATAGCGGGCGGCACCAGCACGTGGGAGACGAGCATGGAGAAGTTCCGCAGGCCCTCGCGTTTGGCCTGCATAACCGCCATGGCGTTGGCCGGGGCCGTGGTCTCGAAACCGATTCCGAAAAAGACCACGCGCCGCTGCGGGTTGGCACGCGCGATTTTGACGGCTTCCATGGGCGAATAGGCGATGCGCACGTCGCCGCCCGAGGCTTTGACGCGGAGCAGGTCGGTAGCCGAGCCGGGCACGCGCAGCATGTCGCCGTAGGAAACGAAGATCACGTCCGGCTGCGATGCGATTTGAATGGCCTTCTCGACCACTTCGAGCGGCGTCACGCAAACCGGGCAGCCGGGGCCGTGCACCAGCTCGATCTGAGAGGGGATTAGGGTGTCGATGCCGTATCGCATCAGGGTGTGGGTCTGCCCGCCGCAGATCTCCATGAGGACCCACGGCCGCGTCACTTTCCGCTCGAGCGCGGCGAGGAGAGCGCGCGCAATCTTGGCGTCGCGATACTCGTCGATGTGCTTCATGGATCTTCTTCCAGCTTACCGCGCGCTACGCTTGAAACGAGGACCACGACAACCTTCGGGAGCGACAAGACAGTGCCATATGGCGCGGAATTACGCAGGGCATCTGGCCCGACCCCTTCCAGACGGACACCTGCATCGGAGGGTGGCACTACGACCGGGACATCGCCTACAAGACGCCCCAGCAGTGTATCGGCATGCTGGTAAACGTGGTCAGCCGGAATAAGCCGCTGCCTCCCATCTCCGATTCGTCCGCTGGCGCTACGCGATCGGCCGGCGCTCGCGCGCCAGTCGCTCGGCCAGGAAGACCTTGAGCAGAGACTGGTACGGAACGTCGCGCCGATTCGCCAGTACTTTGAGATCCTCAATCATGGAGACCGGGAGGCGCAGTGATATCGTCCTCAGAGACGGTTTCAGGTGGACGAGGTTCTTGCGCTTTGCCGCTTGCCAATCCACGTACTCCGTCGAATCCGCGGTGGCCCAGAATTTCCTTTCATCGTCTTCGTTCTTGAATTCAGGAAGTTTCTTCTTCATATCTCGCGGCGTAGTATCGCTTCTCTCTCTTCGAAGGGCGAAGATCGCTGCGCACCACGAGTGGCTCATGAAAGAATACGTCCTCGGCCTCACCCGGATCCACTGCCGCCACTACGAGCCGGCCGGCCGGCGCTGTCAACTCAGCCTCCCGCGCCTGGCGGCGTTACGCGCATAAAGCCCGCTCGTGGGAGACAGGTCATTTACCGATGTTCGCCTAATACAGTGACAGGACCGCTCCCTGACGGTCGCGGCTCGAAGTGCAGCCGTGTGCCCCGCTCGGAGCCGCGACCGTCAGGGAGCGGTTCTTGGGTTGCAGAAAACTGTCACTTAGAGGCTACCGGCCAGCTCGCGGCAGGCTGCTGCTTCGCCCACGGCCTTGGCGACTGCATCCGAAACCCCAATCCCCGTGGCGATCCGCGCCGGCTCGATTCCGATAACCGTCACTTGCTGCGGACATTCGCCGAGCCGCATAGACGCCTGGAGCAACTCGGCTACGTTGCTTTCATGCGCGGTGGAAGCGCGGCCGCCGGCGTGAACCCAACCGCGCAGAACGTGGACCGTTCCAGGCTCCGCTCCCAGCGTCACGGCGTCCAGAACCAGTAACGCGCGGCGGTTGGCGATGCGGTCCAGCAGCGCCAAGCCCTGCGCGCCCCCATCCAGGAATTCCAACTGGCCAGCCCATTGGCCGGCATCCCGCTCTAACTCGGCGAGCACCAGAAGGCCCGCGCCGTCGTCCCCAAAGAGCGTGTTGCCTACGCCCAGGACCAGCACCGCGGGATCAACTGAGCCAACTGTCATGGTCGAGATCGCCTGCGCGGACAATCCAGCAGTTGCATAATCCATGAGAAGATCAAACCATGACTGTCCGGTTTACGCCAGAGGACTGGCGAGTAGCGAATACTCCGACAGGTGTATTCAAGGTTCCAGCGGCGCGACGTCGGCGGGCCAACGACATCCCGGAACGCTCCAAAGCTCTTCAGAATTTGGGAGGCTGCGATGCGACGATGGTTTATCGTTCTTCTTGCCGTTCCGACGGTGATTTCCGGGTGGGGTCTCTCGGGTCTGCAAGCCCAAGGCCCCGCGCCCCAGGCTTACTCGCTTACAGAGGATCCTGGGTTCGCGCTATTGGGTCCCGTCGTTGTGAAAATTAGCCGCGATGGTTCCAAAGAAGCTGTGGACCAGATCATGCCGGTCGGGCCGGGGCGCGACAAAGAATACCATAGCCATCGCCTCTATGACTTTCTGGCTCATAGGCTCTATCTCAAAATTGTGAGCGACCCATCAACGCCCTGCGGGGTCGACGAGTACACCGATCCCGCCGCGCCGGCAGAGCTCGACCCGATCACTGGCTCAGACGCTTTGCTGAAGGAATTAGTCGGCGATGGACAGATGAAGCAGGTCGGTACGGATACCGTCAACGGAATCGCCACCAAGGTTCTGGAGGTGGCTTCCGCACAGGGCAACGGTAAGATCTGGATTGCACAAAACGGCGGCTTCCCGGTCAAAATCGCCGCCATCGGAGCGGACGGCAAGATGCAGACGGTGATCGAGGTGAAGCAACTCAGCCTTGCCAAGCCCCCCGCTTCCGCTTTCGCTCTTCCAGCGGGTTGCGAGTCGGTCCAGGTGGAGGCCAGCATAAAACCCAGCACCAACGTCACGGCCCTGACGCTCCAAAAGATCGGCAACTATACCGGCCCCTGCCCGGCGCACATTACGCTGGTTGGAACCATCACCACGGATGGGCCGGGAACGGTATTCTACCAATTCGGCGCCGGCAATATCGATCCGGGAGAAACCATCACCTTCAGTTCCGCGGGAACCAAAACCGTCACCCACGTGATGACCTTTCAGCCCAAATACGGCAACGATATGGGCGGCGGAGCCATCCTGGAGGCTATTGGAGCGGACGCTTCGGGCAAGCACGGTATCCCTACGCAAGGTTCCAACAACGCCAATTTCAACATCACCTGCACCAGCGGGGGCGGAAAGTAGGCCTCCGTCCCGTAGAAGTTGGAAGCTCCGGTGGGATTCGCCACCGATTGGGTTTAGACCGCCAACAACGAGAACCGGGCCGAAGGTCATCTGAGGTGGGGTTGCGCCTTGATCAAGCGCTCGCAGGACCGCGTCGAGGCGGTCCGAAAAGTGGTCGAGACGCTCAGAGGCAAGATCGGAGCGTTCTGGATGGCGTTTGGAGACTACGACCTTGTCGGAGTCCTCGAGATGCCGGACGATGTCAGCGCCGCAGCGTTCGCGGTGGCCGTCGCAGCAGGCGGAGCCTGCAAGGATGTGAAGACCATCCCACTGCTCGGCATCGCGGAGGGAGCCGGTCGAAGGCCGACTGTGGCGGCGATCTGCCGCGTCAACCTAGCCCACAATGACCGGTCAGATAGGCACAGCCGACGCGGTGCCGATGGAGTGCTGTGGGGTTACAGGGCATTCGGAAACAGCGGGTTCCCGCGCGGGATCCCGGTACGGCAAATAGCGCGGAAACCTCTATGCCCACATTGTCAAATGCCTAGAGCGGTGGCGAGGGTCTTCGACCACTCGAAAAAGGCGGTCTTCTGCCCTTCGCGGTTGCGCCACCAGGAATCGGGGCGGAAAAACTCGCCGGGGACCGCCACCGTGCGCATGGCGGGACCGCCCGCCATGGCGCGCTCGGCGGCCAGGAAGATGCGCCGCGCGCGGGCGCTGTGGTAGTCGCTGGTGACCAGCAGGAAGCTCCGCACGTCCCGGCGCTGCAGCTCGGCAAGCACGACGAAGGCTTCGTCCCGGGTGTTGAGCGCCGAATGCGGCAACGCAATGAACCATTGCGCCGGGAAGCCCTGGCGAACGGCATACGCGATGGCGTAATCGCTCTCGTGCAAGCCGTAGAAACCGGGGGGACCGCTGATCAGCGCGGCGGGAACATAGCCCTCGCGGATCAACCCGGCGGCTTTCTCGATGCGATGTCCCACGTAGTCGCCGGCCAGCACCACGGCGATGTCGGCCTTGGCCGGTCCGTCGTCGTGGATCAGGGCGTAACCCAGCCACGGGAGCCACAGCGAACGGCTGAGGATGGCAGCAGCCGCCAGAAGCAGGCAGACGGCCAACAGCTTGAGGCGGAAGGAACGGGGGCGGGCCACGAACTATTTCTCGTCCGTGGAGTTCTTTTTCTGATCGAGATTACCGACTGTTTTCAGCCGCTGGTAAAGGCGCTCGACCTCCGCCTCATCCTCGGGCTTGAGGATGCGATAGCGGGGCGGCGGCGCCGGTTTGCGCTCCGCGCCGGCGGCCAGCACTTCACCCCAATACTGGCGGTACGGGATGCCGTCGATGAGGGCATCGCGCGAGCGGCGCCGCAGATGCCGCAGCAGGCTGTTGCACGAATCCAGATCGCCGGGATACACCAGCACCAGGCGCGAATCGTCGAACAGGGTAATACGGACAATCAGCGGCGAGATCCAACCGGTGCGGTCGAGGCGCCGGATGTCCATCCAGGGGATAATGCGCCTGCCGATGGAGAGGTAGCCTTCGTGAATCTCGATGGCGGGGCGAAATGCCATAAGGAACAGGAACGCGGCGGTCAGTACAAAGAGGAGCGCCGGTATGAACGCCAGCCGCGATTCCCACCCTACCCATCCGGAGAAGACGGCCAGCACCACGGCTGTGATTCCCAGCCAGAGATAATGTCGCGCCGGCAAGTAGCGAGTCATCGTAAACCCCGTCCCACTTTTAGCCTACTCCCCTGCGGGCACCCCGTCAATGCGCTACCCCGGGATGGCGTAAGACTTGAAGCGTGCGCCAGGTGTAGTGGATTCCGCTCCAGAGGGTGAAAGCCGCGCAGGGCCAAAGCATTACCCGAGCTTGGCCCACGCTTCCGGCCATCCACGCCACCGCCGTGACAAGCTGGACCAAGGTGGATACCTTTCCCCAAAAACTGGGAGGGAATTGCCTGACGGGTGTGAGCAACATTACAGTTGCAGCCCCTGCCAGGATGTAGAAATCGCGGCCGAAGATAATGCCCACCAGCCACCATGGCGCCGTGCCGGCGCAGGCCAGCGCCACAAAGACCCCGTTCAGCAGGCACTTGTCGGCGACGGGGTCGAGCCACGCGCCCGCCGGGGTGGCGAGGCGAAAGCGGCGGGCCACGGCGCCATCCAGGAAGTCGGTGAGGGCTGCGCCGGCAAACAGCGCCAGCGCCAGGGTGTGGCGGCCGTCCAGGATGGCAAGGATGACGAAGGGAACCAGGACGAGCCGAAGCAACGTGAGCAGATTAGCGGCGTTGACCGAGCGCGTCATCTGAAACGAGTGTAGCGCGGGAGCCGCGGGGTCCTACACGGCGGGGCATCCGAAACGAGCTTGCCCCGCCGTGGAGGACATTCTCATGTGTTTGCTATGTAGTCGGATGGCGGATGGAATCCTCTCAGAATTCTTCGCTATCCTTTACTTCGCCGGCGCCGGCCGAGGGCCGGCACGCGTAGATTTGCGGCGCCGCCTGGAACTGCCGCTGGTAGGCGCGCGCCATCTCCTGGCCGAAGCGCGCCACCGCATCGGGGCGAAGCATGGTCACGGTGCAGCCGCCGAAGCCGCCGCCGGTCATGCGCGATCCGAGGACGCCATCGATGGCCAGCGCCGTGTCCACCAGGAAATCCAGCTCCGCGCAGCTCACTTCGTAATCGTGTTGCAAGCTGCGGTGAGATTCCACCAGCAGCTCGCCCATGAGCGCCAGATCGCCGCGAGTGCTGGCTTCGACGTATCGGCCCACGCGCGCGTCTTCCGTCACCACGTGGCGGGCGCGGCGCTCGACCACCGCGGGCAGGGAAGGCGCCACCGATTCGAGCTGTTCGGGAGACACGTCGCGCAGGCTCTCGACGCCCGGAAACTTCTCCTTGATGCCCGCGACGGCGGCGGCGCACTCCGCCACGCGGTCCTTGTAAGCCGAACCGGCCAGCGCGTGCTTCACCATGGTGTTCACGGCGACGAAGGTAATGCCCGCCGGAAGCTCGACAAAACGGCGACCCAGGCTGCGGCAATCGATTTCCACGGCCGAGTGCTCGCGGCCAAAGACCGAAATGTACTGGTCCATGATGCCGCAGGGCATGCCCACGAAGTTGCGCTCCGCGCGCTGGCAGAGGCGGGCGAGATCCAGCGGATCGAGCAAGCGGCCAGCCAGAAAGGCGAGTGCGGTGGAGACTTCCAGCGCGGCCGAGGAGCTTAGCCCCGACCCTTCCGGCACACTGCTGCGGACGAGCAGGTTGGCGGGCGCGATGGCCAAGCCCGCGCAAAGCAGCTCCTGGGCCACGCCGATGGGGTAATCGGTCCAATGGCGCGCCGGGGTGAGCGCGGCGAGATCGGCCACGTTCCACTCGCGCATCTCCTTGCGGAATTCGGAATAGATGCGCAGCTTGCCATCGGTGGATGGGGCGGCGGCGATATAGGTGGCCAGATCGAGCGCCACCGGCAGCACGAACCCGAGGTTGTAATCGGTGTGCTCGCCGATCAGGTTGACGCGGCCCGGCGCGCGAAAGATGCGCACCCCTTCCGCCGATCCGTACAGCTTGCGGAAGTCCTCCGTCATGAGGCTCTGCGCGACGCCCGCCATGCCAGCAACAGCATGAACAGGCCGAACACCAGCATCCCGAGACCGCTGTACAGGTTGACGTTGGCATCGCTCAGTGCGGCGCGCGTGTCGGGCGCGAAGATGCCCATCCCCAGCAGGATGAGACCGAGCACAGTGAAGAACCAGCCCGAAGGCACTCTTAAGTCCAGCATGTCAGGCAAACCAAAAATTCAATACCAACAGGATTACGATGACGGTCACGGCCAGGGGAGCGGGGCGCTGATACCAACTGCCGCGGTCCTCGGGGATCTTGGTCAGGCCGTAGACCAGCCCCTCGAGATCCTTCTCGGGGCGCGGCTTGGTCGCCAGACTGACGAGAAGCGTCACCAGGAAGCAACTGGTGAAGGCCATCAGGGCGATCCAGAAACTTTGGGCCATGACGGAGGGGAAAGTGTGAACGTGGCCCAGGATGCCGCCCTTGCCCTCGGCCACAGTCAGGCACCAGGTGAGCGAAGCAGCCACCGTGCCGGTGACCAGCCCGGAGAAGGCGGCGTGGCCGGTGCCGCGCTTCCAGAACATGCCCAGGAGGAAGGTGGCGAACAACGGCGCGTTGACAAACCCGAAGACCAACTGCAGCAGGTCCATGATGTTGTCGTAGCGCGTGGCGATGTAGGCGGCGCCGATGGAGAGCAGCACGCCGACGACCGTGGTGGCGCGTCCGACGTTGAGATAGTGCCGATCGGGCGCGTTCTTGCGGATGTAGGTCTGGTAAATGTCGTAAGTCCAGACCGTGTTGAAGGCGGTGACGTTTCCCGCCATGCCCGACATGAACGACGCCACCAGGCCCGTCAGCCCGACGCCCAGCATGCCGGCCGGATAGAACTTGGCCATGAGGGTAGTGATGACCAGGTTGTAGTTGGGAGCACCGTTGGCCTCAACCGGGATGCTATAGCCGACGCCCATCCTGGCGAGCGCCACGGCGGCAATGCCGGGGACGATGACGATGAACGGGAGGAACATCTTGGGGAAGGCTCCGATGAGCGGCGTGCGGCGGGCCGAGTTCATGGAATCGGCCGCCATGGCGCGCTGCACCACCAGGAAGTTTGTGCACCAGTAACCGAACGAGAGCACAAACCCGAGGCCCGCCACCATGCCGAAAAGCTCCACGCCCATGGGATTGGATTGCGGGCTTCCCATGTAAGTCCAGGCATGGGTCATCACCTTCCCGGACATGCCACCGGCCAGGGTCGTGGCGCCCAGCCGCGCCTCGATGCCCTTCCAGCCTCCCGCTTTGGCGACTGCGAGAATAGCCAGCGGAGAGAAACCGGCAACGATCAACAGAAACTGGAGAACCTCATTGTATATGGCGCTGGTGAGCCCGCCCAGGAAGGTATAGACCAAAACGATGGCGGCCGAAACCAGGATCGAGGCACTGAAGTCCCACCCCAGGACCAATTGCAGCAGCTTGCCCAGGGCATACATGGAGATTCCCGAGGAAAAGATCGTCATGACGGCGAAGGAGAAGGCGTTGTACGTGCGCGTCTTTTCGTCGTAGCGCATCTTCAGGTACTCGGGAACCGAGCGGGCTTTGCTGCCGTAGTAGAACGGCATCATGAAAATTCCCACGAACAGGATGGCCGGAATGGCCCCGATCCAATAGAAGTGGGCGGTCATGATGCCATACTTGGCGCCCGAGGCGGACATGCCGACCAGTTCCTGGGCGCCGAGGTTGGCCGCGATGAATGCCAGGCTGGTGATCCACACGGGAACCGACCGCCCGGAAAGAAGAAAATCGCCGCTGGTGGATATCTTCTTCCGAAGTATCCAGCCGATGCCTAGGACAAAGGCAAAATAGACGGCGAGAATGGTGTAGTCAACCGGAGCGAGTTTCAAGCGAAGAGCCTCTCCATTCTCCGAAGTTTCAGATGCGGAACACCGAGTTTATCACAGGAGGCTGGTGAAGTTGCTACCGCGCTCCGTCCTGCACCCGCCCTTTCCACATACCGCCCGCGCCGCGCCAATAGCAGAGGGCGGAATGGATGGTGGCGCCCAGATAGAAGGCCGCGATGGCCGGCAGCAGTGGCGCCCACAGAGGCGAGCGGCCGTAGAACCGCAGGGCGGGGAAGTAGGCGACGCTTATCGATAACCAGCCACAAGCGCCCAGCGCGGCTGCCGGCGCGCGCGCGGCGATCGCCAGCGCCGGCGGTACCAGGTACGTCAGCGCCAGCCCCAGCACTGTACCGATCAACAGCAAAACGGAATGATGGAGCTGCGCGAACGCGCTGCGTGAAATCATGCGGCCAATTTCGCCCCACGTGGCGTATCCGCGGGCGCTGCGGGTGGCGGCGCTCAGGCCCAGCCATACACGGCCGCCCTGCCGCCGGACCGCGCGGGCCAGGGCGCAATCGTCAATCACTTGACCGCGTATGGCAGCCAGGCCGCCCACGCGCTCGAGCATTTCACGGCGGATCAGGATGCATCCGCCGGCGGCGGCGGCCGTCCCCCGCCGCAAGCTGCCAATCCAGGCCGGCGGATACAGCATGAAGAAGAAGAACACGAAAGCGGGAATGAGCGCCCGCTCGGCGAATGTCCGGCATTCCAGCGTCGCCATGACAGAGACCATGTCGTAACCGCAAGAGCGGGCGCGCGCCACCAGCGCCGACAGGTTCTCCGGCGGATGCACGATATCGGCGTCGGTGAGCAGCAGGTATTCGGCCTGGAAACGCCGGGCGGCGCGAATGCCTTCCGAGGCGGCCCACAGTTTGCCGGTCCAGCCCGCGGGCACCGGGCCGGCCCGGATCACTTCGAGAAGCCCCGCCGGAGCCGCGCCGCGCGCGGCACTGGCCGTGCCATCGGCGCTATCGTCATCCACCAGCACCATGTGGAACTCACCGGGGTACCGCTGACGGGCGAGCGAGCCGACGGCGTGCGCCACCACCAGCGCCTCATTACGCGCCGGAATCACCGCCACAACCCCGGGCGCCACAGCGGGCAGCGCGCCCTCCGGCGGAGCGTCGCGCATGCGCCAGAATCCGCCGCGCCCGAGCAGCAGGTAGATCCAGATCGCCAGCGCCGCGGCACCCGCCAGCTCGAGAACCATAGATCCGCATTATCGCGCGCGTGGCTGGACCGGCGCTGCGCAATCCGTTACACTCGTCGCCGATGCGAAGGCGATGGATCGGAATCCGGGCCAGCGCCGTGCTCGTGATTCTCGGCAGCGCGGCTACGCTGTTGGCGGCCGGCGTGATGGCGTGGACCATGTTTCACGCGAAACTGCCACGGGAGGTGGCCATGCCGCCCGTGGCGCTGAAAGTATTCGGCGTCGCGATGGGAGTGTTGTTCGCCGGCCTTGGCGTCTGGGAAATCTGGACGGCTGTGGGAATCTTCCGCCGCCGCGGGTGGGCGCCTGGTGGCTGGTCCTGTTCAACACCGGCGCCACGAAACAGTACTTCGCAGAGAGAGAGTCTGCGCGCGAGAGCGCCCGCCCGCTGAGCATCGGCATCATTGGATGGTACCTGCTGATCGGCGCCGCCGGCACTGCGCTGGCAACGGTCTTTCGTGTGGCCGTGTTGTTCGGCTTCATTCTCACAGGGTGGTCCGCAGTGGCTGTCTCGATGGCCTACATCGCGATCCAGATCTATCTCGGCGCTGGGCTGCTCCGATTGCAGGAGCGTGCGCGCCTGTGGTCGATCGTGTATTTCTGCGCCCTCGCCGCCAACTACCTGGCCGCCGTGGCGCGTCCGGGATTCATGGAGCAAATGCAGCGCGCCATGCCCCAACTGGACAAAATTTGGATGTTTGGCCTGATCGGCGCGGCGGCCTGTGCCATTCCGATTTGGTTCCTGGTGCGCCGCCGCACCGCGTTCCCGCAAGCGTGATCACTGCATCCCTCTCCCATCCCCCGCGATCTCATCAATATGCGGCATCGCTCGAAGCATTGATGGGAGTCCTTGGTTTCGCGGTGGCCACGGGCCTGCTGTTCGGCCGCGTCTCGCGGCCCTCGGCGAGAATCGGGTTCAGCGAGAGCATGGTGGTGGGCCCGTACCAGGACGGCGCCAGCCTGCAATTCCGCGTGGTCAACCGCCGCGCCAACTCGCTGATGGAGCTGGAAGCCCGGCTACTGCTGATGACCGTGGAGACGGACAACGGCCGGCAACGCCGCAGCTATCACGCATTGCGGCTGGAGCGCGACCAAGTGCTGTTTTTTCCTCTCACCTGGACCGTCGTGCACCCTATCGACGCGGAAAGCCCCCTTTGGGGCAAGTCGGCCGAGGACCTTGAACGGCTTCAGGCGGAGGTCCTGATTCTCATCAAAGGGTACGACGACACCTTCAGCCAGACGGTGCTGGCGCCCCATTCTTACCGGCACGACGAGATCGTGTGGGGCAATCGGTTCGCCCCGGCCTTCTTCGTGGATGGAGAAGGCGACTTGGTGCTGGAACTGCGCAAAGTGGGAGAGCTGGCGCCGTAGTGGGGCAGAGTCGGAACTAATACCGGCCTCGTGCGTACTTGCATATGATGCGCAACGAGATCCGCTATGCCATCCGCGGCCTTTCGCGGGACCGCTCTTTCGCCGCCATGGTGGTGCTCAGCCTCGCCTTGGGAATAGGCGCCAACGCCGCCATCTTCTCCCTGGTCAACAGCGTGCTACTGCGTCCCCCGGCATACCGCGATCCCGATCGCCTGGTGGCCATCGACCAGATCGTACCCAAGTTTGCGAAACTGTACCCGGCGCTCCCGGTCAACCCGGCCATTCTCTTCGCATGGCGAAAGCAGGCTACCTCTTTGGAAAGCATCGGCGTCATGGAGCCCACCTCGGTGAACCTCACCGGAGCGGGAGAGCCGGAGCTGCTCTCGGGAGCCCGGGTTTCGGCCAACATATTCGCCGTACTCGGCATCCAGCCGCGGCTAGGCCGGTCTTTTATGGATGGTGAGGATCCGAGCGGCCATGACCGCGTCGCCATTCTGGCCGATTCCCTGTGGCGGCGCCGCTTTCATTCCGACCCCGCCATCGTGGGCCGCAAGATCCTGCTCAACGGCACTCCCCACGAGGTGGTCGGTGTGCTGCCTGCATCTTTTCGATTTCCCGTAGGCACCGGGTTTGCAGGGCTCTCGGCTGCCGCAAAGACCGAAGTTTTCAGGCCCCTGGGCTATGGTAACGACGACCTGAAACTGCGTTTTGGCGATCTCAACTACTGGGTGACGGCGCGGCTTCGTCCGGGAGTCTCCATCTCCAAGGCGCGGGCGGAGTTGAACGTGGTGCAGGCGGGGATTTCCGCCACGCTTCCCGACAATCTGGACCTGCACGCCAGCGTTGTGCCGCTCCAGGACTACATGGTCGGCGACGTGCGCCAGGGCTTGGTGCTGTTGATGTCCGCTGTGGGAGCCGTGCTGATGATCCTGTGGGTCAACCTTGCCAACCTTTCGCTGGTCCGCGCGGCGGGCCGGGCGCGGGATGCCGCTATCCGGACGGCGCTGGGAGCCAGTCGCGGCCGGCTGGTGCGCCAGTCCCTGTTCGAGAGCTTGCTGCTCGCGCTCACCGGCGGCGCGCTCGGAGTTGCCCTGGCCTACGGGGGTCTGCGGGCGCTCCTCGCGGCCGCGCCCATCGACCTGCCGCGCCTCAACGAGGTTCATGTGGACCTTCGAGTGCTCCTCTTTGCGCTCGGCGTATCGCTCGCGGCTGGTGCGGTCCTGGGCATTCTCCCCGCGCTGCGAAGCGCCGCGGCGTCGCCTTTCGAGAGCCTGAAATCCGGCAGCCGCACCAACACCGAAGGCCGCCGCGGCCTGCGCATCCGCAACCTCCTGGTGAGCCTCGAAGTGGGGATCGGCGCCACCCTGCTGGTGACCGCCGGCCTGCTGATTGCGAGCTTTGTGCGAGTTATGACCGTGGACAAGGGTTTCGACGTGGAACGGGTGATTGCGCTCGACATGTCTCTTCCTTCGACCAGGTATCCCAATGACGCGCCGCGCGCCGCCTTTTTCCGCCGAGTGCTGGACAAGGCGGTGGCCATGCCGGGTGTGCAGTCGGTCGCGCTCGTCTCAAATCTGCCCCTCGAAGGAGAAATCTGGATCGACATCGTGGGGGTAGAACACGATCCGCGTCCGTTGCTGGAGAGGCCTTCCACCAATGTGCGGTTCATCAGCCCCGGCTACTTCCAGACGCTCCGCATCC
The DNA here is from genome assembly GCA_003170915.1 of Bryobacterales bacterium. GTDB lineage: Bacteria > Acidobacteriota > Terriglobia > Bryobacterales > Bryobacteraceae > Fen-178. The sequence goes on from PMYB01000048.1 coordinate 27,206, forward strand.
CGCTGCGCGATGGCCGCGATTTCCAGGAGCAGGACCAGAAACGCAAGGTCGCCATCATCTCCGCCGGTTTGGCGCAGCGCTTATGGCCCGGGCAAAACTCCATTGGCCGCAGGCTCGACAACGGGAACGACGAGCAGTCCGCCATGGAAGTGGTCGGAGTCACTCCGGACATCCGCAGCACCAGCCTCGACCACGACCCGGTCAACATGATGTATATCCCCTACTGGCAACGGGCGCAGCGTCAGGGTTCGCTGCTGGTGCGCACTGCCATGGATCCCCGCGGAATAGCGGCCGCGCTGCGCAACGCCATCTGGGCCGTCGATTCCGAGGTGCCTATACCCGAAGTTCGAACCCTCGAGCAGGTGATGGAGCGATCCGTCGCCCAGCGCCGGTTCCAGGTGATGCTGGTGGTGCTGTTTGCCGCCGCCGCGCTGGCCCTGGCGGCCTTCGGAACCTACGGAGTGGTCTCTTACGCCGTCGCCCGCCGCAGGGCCGAAATGGGAATTCGCATGGCGCTGGGCGCAACACGAAGGGACGTCCTGGCGATGGTCCTCCGCCAAGGCATGATGCCGGTTTTTGCCGGCCTGGCCGCCGGCGCCATGGCAGCGTTGGCCATTGGCCGTTCTGTGGCTAGCCTGTTGTTTCAGGTGAGCCCGCGCGATCCCCTGGCCTTCACCGCAGCCGCCGCGGTATTGCTGCTGGTTTCGGTGGCCGCGTGTCTGGTTCCGGCCAGGCGCGCTACCCGGGTGGACCCCACCGAGGCGCTGCGGTGCGAGTAGGGCAGGCTACCTTGCCTTGCGCTGGCCGAGTCCCTCCGCGATCATCGCGGTCACAAGGGTGTTGAGGCTGACCCCCTCTTGCCGTGCTCGCGTCGGCCTGTCGCGATTGTCAAAGGGCCTGACTCCTCGAGCCAAGAGCGGGTCCAGGGGACCCGCGCAGACCTGGGGTCTGCCCCACGCGGCCGCCGCCGGGTCCTTCAGTTCAGAATCACCCCAGCAGATCCGCCGTACTGAAGAAGAACCGCAGCTCGGTCTCCGCGGTTTCCGGCGCGTCCGAGCCATGCACCGAGTTGCGCTCGATGCTCGTGGCGAACCGCTTGCGGATGGTGCCCTCCGCGGCGTTGGCTGGGTTGGTGGCGCCCATGGTCTCGCGCCACTTCCGGATGGCGTCCTCCCGCTCCAGCGCCATCACGATGATGGGGCCTTCGGTCATGAACTTCACCAGACCGGGGAAGAATGGCTTCTCGCAATGCACCGCGTAGAATCCCTTGGCCTGCGGTTCGGTGAGGCGCGTCATGCGCAGCGACAGAATCCGGAAACCGGCCTTCTCGATCATGGCGAGAATCTCGCCCGCCTGCCTCGCGGCCACCGCGTCGGGTTTGACGATGGCGAACGTGCGTTCCAAACTCATATGCGGCTCTGAACTTTCTCTCCTATTTCGGCCGGCGTGGAGCACACCGTAATGCCCGCCTCCTGCATGGCCTGGATCTTGTCGGACGCCTTGCCCGAGCCGCCCGCGATGATCGCGCCGGCGTGGCCCATGCGGCGTCCCGGCGGCGCCGTCTGGCCCGCCACGAACCCGATCACCGGCTTGCGCACATAGGCCTTCACGTAAGCCGCCGCGGTCTCCTCGGCATTGCCGCCGATCTCGCCGATCATGACGATTGCCTCGGTTTCCGGGTCCTCGTTGAACAGCGTCAACGCGTCCACGAAATTCGTGCCGATGATGGGATCGCCGCCGATGCCGATGCACGTCGATTGCCCAATGCCGAGCCTGGTCAACTGCCCCACCGCCTCGTAGGTCAAGGTGCCCGAGCGCGATACCACGCCGACGTTTCCCTCTTTGTGGATGTGTCCCGGCATGATCCCGATCTTGCACTTGCCGGGCGATATGATGCCCGGGCAGTTGGGCCCGATCAGCCGCGTCCGCCGGCCTTGCAGGAACTGCCACACCTTCACCATGTCCAGCGTCGGAATGCCTTCGGTAATGCAGACCACCAGCGGCAGCCCCGCGTCGGCGGCTTCCATGATGGCGTCCGCGGCGAACGGCGGTGGAACGAAAATCACCGTCGCGTTGGCGCCGGTCTCTTTCAGCGCCTGCGCCACCGTGTCGAAAACCGGCAGATCCAGGTGCTTCGTGCCGCCTTTGCCGGGCACTACGCCGCCCACCACCTTGGTGCCGTATGCGATGGCTTGCTCGGTGTGGAAGGTGCCTTCCTTGCCCGTGAATCCTTGCACCATCAGTCGAGTATTTCGGTCTACGAGTACGCTCATCTTATGCCGCCAGCCTGACCACTTTTTGCGCCGCGTCGCGCATATCCAGCCCCACCGTAAAGTTCAGCCCCGATTCCATGAGGATCTGCCGGCCCTTCTCCACGTTGGTGCCTTCCATCCGCACCACGATGGGCACCTCGATGTGGAGGTCGCGCGCCGCGGCCACCACCCCCGTGGCCAGCGTGTCGCAGCGCAGGATGCCGCCGAAAATATTGATCAGCACGGCCTTCACGTTCTTGTCCGTGAGCAGGATGCGGAACGCGTTCCTGACCTGCTCGGCGCTGGCGCCGCCGCCCACGTCGAGAAAGTTCGCCGGCTCTCCGCCGGCGTGCTTGATGATGTCCATGGTGGACATTGCCAAGCCCGCGCCGTTCACCATGCAGCCCACCGTGCCGTCCAGCTTGATGTAGTTCAGCCCGAACCGCGAGGCCTCCACTTCCAGCGGGTCTTCTTCATTCAGGTCGCGCAGGTCCAACAGCTCCTTGTGCCGGTAGATCGCGTTGTCGTCGAAGTTGATCTTGGCGTCGAGCGCGTACACTTTGCCGTCCTTGGCGAGGATGAACGGATTGATTTCGGCCAGCGACGCATCCATCGCCAGGTACGCTCTTGCCAGCGCCACCATGGCCGCCGCTGCGCCGTTCGCGCTGGCCGCGGGAATCCCGATTCCGAACGTCAGCTTGCGCGCCTGGTAGGGCGCCAGGCCCGTGCCCGGCTGCAAGGTCTCCTTCAGAATCAGCTCCGGCGTCTTGGCGGCCACCTCTTCGATCTCCATGCCGCCCGCCGCCGAAGCCATGAACACCGGCTTGCCCTGCACGCGGTCGAGCACGATCCCCAGATACAACTCGCGCTCGATGGGCAGCGTCTCTTCCACCAGCAGCCGCTGCACGATGCGCCCTTCCGGCCCCGTCTGGCGCGTGACCAGCCGCATGCCGATCATCTGGCGCGCGAATTCCGCCGCCTCTGTGGAGTTTTTGGCAACTTTGACCCCGCCGCCCTTGCCCCGTCCGCCGGCGTGGATCTGGGCCTTCACCACCACGCTGCCGCCGATGTGCTTGGCCGCCGCTTCGGCCTCTTCGGCCGTGTATGCCACTTCGCCGCGCGGCACGGGTACGTTGTACTGGGCCAGGATGGCCTTGGCCTGATACTCATGGATTTTCATGGAAGTCCGCTTGTGTTAGTATGGCGAGAAAGCCAAACCTTTCAACATATTATCATGTCCCTGTTGCCGTACCTAGAGCGCGTCGCCGAACGGGAGAACCTGTCGTCCGCCGATGCGATGGCGGCCATGCAGACCATCCTCACCGGCCAGGCCTCCCACGCCCAGATCGCGGCTTTCCTGATGGCCTTGCGGATGAAGGGCGAGACCGTGGACGAGCTGGTGGGCTTCGCGCGCGCCATGCGCCAGATGGCCGAGCCCATCGATCACCAGCTCGGCGCCGAGCCTCTGCTCGATACCTGCGGCACGGGCGGCGACTGTGCCGGCACGTTCAACATCTCGACCATCGCCGCATTTGTGGTGGCGGGCGCGGGCGTGCGCGTGGCCAAGCACGGCAACCGTTCCATATCGAGCCAGTGCGGCAGCGCCGATCTGCTGGAATCTTTGGGCATCGGCATCGGGTTTTCGCCGCGCGAGGCCGCGCGCGCCATCCGCGAAGTGGGCATCGGTTTTCTCTTCGCTCCGGCCGTCCACGCGGCCATGAAGCACGCCCAACCGGTGCGGGTCGACCTCAAGATGCGCACCGTTTTCAACCTGCTCGGCCCTCTCACCAATCCCGCCGGCGCCACCGCCCAGTTGGCCGGCGCGCCGTCGCCCAAGGCCGCCGAGCTGATCGCCGGAGCCTTGGCCGCTTTGGGACTGAGCCGCGGTTTCGTGGTTCACGGCTCCGACGGTCTGGATGAAATCACCACTACCGGCCCCACGCTGGTGTTTGAGATCCGGGATGGCAGAGTGGAGCGCCGCACGCTCGAGCCGGCGGATTTCGCGGTCCCCACAGCCGTCCCCGAGGACCTCAAGGGTGGCGACAGGACGCGCAACGCGGCCATCGCCAATGCGGTTCTATCGGGCCAGCGCGGCCCTCAGCGCGACATCGTCCTGGTCAACGCCGCCGCCGCCCTGGTGGCCGCCGGGCGGGTGCCGACGTTCGTGGAAGGGGCCGCCGTTGCCGCCGTTTCCATCGATACCGGCGCCGCCCGCGGCAAGGTGGAAGCGCTGGCCCGCATCACGCCGAGTGCCGCCTGAAAATCTGGGACATGTTCTGCGAGAACTGGGATCGCGCCAGCACCATGTTGCATCCGGCCTCCTGCGCCTGCAGCTTCAGTTCTCCCTGAACGTGGGAGAGGTAGCCGATCAAGCTGATCCCTTTGGTTTCCGCATCTCCCTTCAACTTCGCAATCACCTTCAGCGGCTGGGCCGCTTCGAAGTTCAGATCGAAAACGATGAGTGACGGCCGCTGCTTCGCCTTGGCCAGGACTTCTTGCGACTCTTTGACGAATTCCAGCGCCAGCCCCGCGCGCTTGGCCGCATCGGCCAGCTTGACCGAGAAAAACAGATCGCTGACTACTGCTAGAACTCTTATAGGTTCCTGCTGCTGCATAAAAATGTGCCTGGTTACCCGTGTCTCTGAGAATGGTAGGAGGGGACTCTTGAATTCTATCACGAACCACGCAAATCCCCCCGACCCCTGGCCCCCGACATGCCATACTGGCTGCTGATGCCCTCGGTTCTCATAGCCGGCGGCGGCCTGGCCGGCCTCTCCGCGGCAGCCGCTTTGGGCGGCGCTGGTTTCGACGTGGACCTCTTCGAGGCGCGCCCCTTCCTGGGCGGACGCGCCACGTCCTACCCGATTCCCGGCTCGAGTGAAGATTCCGCGGAGACCATCGATAACTGCCAGCACCTCCTGTTGCGCTGCTGCGTCAACCTCCTGGATTTCTACGAGCGCTTGGGCGTCCGCGACCGCATCCGCTTCTATCGCGAGGTCTACTTCCTGGAGCCCGGAGGCCGCCTCTCCGTCCTGCGCCGCGGCCGGCTGCCCGCGCCCTTTCACTTCACCGGCTCGTTTCTGCGGATGCGCTGTCTCGACCGGGCCGACAAGTTCGGCATCGCGCGCGCGCTGCTGGCCATCCGCCGCGAACATACCCGCCGGACGGATCTCGACCGCATCAGCATGCTCGACTGGCTCCTCCAGAAACGCCAGACGCCGCGCGCCATCGACCGCTTCTGGCGCCAGATCCTGGTCAGCGCCGTCAATGAGGACCTCGACCGCATGGCCGCCGTGCACGGGTTTCAGGTCTTCTGGCTGGGCTTTCTGGCGCGCGCGGATTCCTACGAGATGGGAATCCCCACCGTTCCCCTGGCCGAACTCTATGGCGCCGGCGCCTGGCAGCGCCTAGCCAATGTGCGCTTTCACCTGCGCTCCCCGGTCGAGCGCATCGATGGCTTCGGCTTCACGGTAGCCGGCGAGCGCCGCGCCGCCGATCACTACATCTGCGCGCTGCCTTTCGAGCG
>PMYB01000212.1 GCA_003170915.1 Bryobacterales bacterium
GTCACATCCAAGGGCACAAATGCCGAAGGCAAGCCGTTCACTGCCACCTACGTTTACGAGAAGCAGTAGCCAAAATTTCGGGTTTCTCTGGGTTTTTTCCGGCGCGAAAAAAGCGCAAATGGCCTCTTTTCGCTCCTCAATCTCCTCCCCACCGCCGCGCAGAACGCCTCGCAGGCGAACCGCTGGCCACTCTCACGCAACTCGGCCATCGCTTGGCGGTCGCGCGCGGACGGCTTCCCAGCGGTCGTGGGGGGCGGCCTTCATAGCGCTACTTTCGAGCCGCAGCCGCGTGCGCACGCACCACACGTCGCCGGGCCGACGAGCCGCGCACGCGGGCGGCGGCGAAGAGCACGAGTAGCGCGACTCCGGAGCCCAATGCACGGGCACGGGAGTCTAGCGGGCGCGGCGTGGCGTTCGGCCGCTCGCGCCTGGCCCCGGCTGCGTGTTCGGCGCGTACGCCCCCGCGGCGCTGAGCGGGAGAAGCCGGCCCGCGAGGCTCGATCTGAAACGCCGCTTCACGGGCGGCGCGGCCTTCGTTGGCAGCGAAGCCTGGGCGCGACGCTGGTTCCGTGCCAGCGCCACTTTCGAAGCCGCGGTAATGCGCGCCGGCGCCGCACCGCCGGCGGGCCGGCGCGACGCGAGCGTGGGCGCGAAGAGCGCGAGCAGCGCCGGCGAAGCCCACTGCGCATGCACCGGAGTCTGGCGGACACGGCGTGCCCGCCTGGACGCTCGCGCGCCTGGCCGCGACTGCGCGCTCCGCTAGTGGGCAGTGCGGCGGGGGCACCGAGGGGGGAGAAGACGGCGCGGCATTCTCGAAGCCGCGGCAGCGCGCGAAGCCACCGCACTTGCGCCGGGCCGGCGAGACACGCGCGCGGGCGGCGCAACCGCCTGAGCCATCCGTTTGGGGCTGTTTCCGAGTGCGCGGTGATCCGATCGGAAGGGTCAGTGCTGGCCCAAGACCATCGGTAAACCCTTCGCGACTACACGCGGGTGATCGCCAACTCCGGCCGTGGGAGTACCGATGTCTCGCCGCCCGCCGCGGTCAGTGCCCGCTTGGGCCAGTTTCCGGAGAGCCAACCTGCCAGGGTCCGGCAGCCTCGCCTGCTGTGGGTCGAGACGGGCTTCATCTTCGATTCCGAGTGCGACCGCTTGTCGCTTAATCTGAGAAGCAGAAGAACATGCGTTCTCCAGTGCCGAGGCCGAGTTTCAAGCGGGGCAGTACCAGTTGCCCTGCGCGAGCTTCCGGGCTTTCCGGCGCAATCCGGGTCAACTCCTCGTAAAGGTCGATCGCCTTCTTCCTGGCGCGTTCCGCGGAGGCTCTGTCGATCTGTGCTCCCTCCGCGGTCGGGTCGCCCGGCTCGGCCTGGCTGAGCGACCACCAGGTTTCATACGCCAGCGCCAGATGGTAGATCTGCTCCTTACGGAAAGGCGTTTCGGGATACTCGCGAAGGAACTTCTCGCCTTGTTCAATCACCGTGCGAAAACAGTTCGGTCCCCGACAGCCAGAATCGGGAATCGAACAACCGATCCTTTGGAGCACCAGGAAAGCGCGTTGTCCCCACGGAGTCTCCGGGAACTCCTTCCAGGCGCGGCGCAAAAGGCTGCGATCGTATTCGAGGTCGCCACTGTCGTGCCCAATCCCGGTGTACCGCAGGCCGTAGGCCGCTAGTTGCCGCCGGACTTGGTTCGCGTCAGCCGCTTCCGCTAGCGTCAACCCTCCATGTGCCACCGAGCGAGTCACCAGAAGACTTCCCAGGCGAACCGTCAGGTCGTCCGCGGCGACCAGAATAGCCGCGCGTCTGCCGTGATCGCCCGCACCGGCTTGGCCCAGAAGAGACAGCAGCGCCGCTCGCGTTTCACGTTCGCCTTTCGCCCGGCCGGCCTCCGATTCCGGACGGCTTCCCGGCGTGAGGTACAACGTGCCCAGATCCTTCTTGAGATCGCTCGAGATCGTGTCATACGCCAGCCCGGTCGTCGAGCCGAATGCCTTTTCGAGCTCGCGCTTCAACTCGCGTTCTCGCAGCACTTCATTACGGACGGCAATCAACTGTACACCTTCGCGAATGCCGGCAGGCGCCACGAAGTTGCGATTCCGGTGCAGAAAGATGGTGATCTCGCCCGCCTGCCAGCTCAACCCGGGAGTCGGCCCAACGGCCCCGATCTCAAACAGGCGATCCGGAACAGTGCCAGGTCCGTACGCGCGTACCAGCCGCTGCGCCAGCAACCGCTCCACCTCCGCGCTCATCTCGGGATACGCGCCGGCCAGCCGAAAATCGGCCCGGCGGAGCAGAACTGCCGGTTGGGAACCGCCGGCCGGGTAGTAGAGCGATTCGGCACTTACCTCACCCATCCGTTGGGAACAGTAGTAGGCATGTCCGTACAACCCGCCTCGAAGGTCCGAGTGTGCCGGCACCCCGCTGCAGGCGCTCGCGCTTCCGTGCGCCGGTTGCCGATAAGCTGTTTCCCACTTGACCCTTTGCAGACCAGACCAGATCGTCTCGGCCAGCCGTTGCGCGGGCTCCGTATTTCGAGTGCGCGCGAGATTCATCCTCACCACGGGTCCCGATTGGCCTTTATATGTGACCCGAACCTCGGTGGTACCCTCGACCGGCAACTCCTGGGGCACTTTAAAGTTGATCTGCCGCGCCTGCACATACAGCAGTCCGGCGGCAATGCCTCCGACCTGCACCTCCGTATCGCAGAGCCGCTTGGGGAAGACCTGTGTCTCAATCAGTGTTTGATTGGGCCGCAGAGGGTTGGGAGTTTCTCGATGTCGCGGATCGGCTGAGCCGGAACAGGCAGTCTCGGGGCCGAGACGTTCACCGTAGATGGACGCCAGTATGCCGGGTGTCAGTGGACCCGGGTCACTGGCGCCACTCGGTAAAATGGTCCGCGCCGAGTACTCCGGAGGCGCAATCTCGAAGCTCCGCGGGTCCGGGAAGGGCGCGCCGATGGCCGCCGCGGCCAAAAACAGCCAAACGAGGCTCACGTCCGCCAGTATACAGCGAGTCCCCTAACAGGGCGTTGGCAGCAGATAGATCCTCTGTAACGCCATAGTGTCGGGGAATCCTGCGTGGTGGGCGATTGCCCGCCACATGGCGACTTCGGCAAATCTACTTGCATTCAGTTAAGATCGGGGAACGAGGCTGGATCGATTGGGTCGGGTTTCGCTAACTGGAGTGCTGCTTGCCGTCACCTTTTCAACTCCTCCGGCGGCTGTGGCTATTTGGTCTATCAATCGTACCGTTTCGCAGATGTGCAATCCGTGCGTCCGTTGGGATGGCGGTGGAAGCCCTGAATTGAGCGCTTCACTCGAGCCGAACGACCCGTGCAGATCCATCACCGTGCGAGGCGAATCGAGGCTGCGAGCCGCGACGATGTGCGCGCTGATTCCAGGAGGGGTGCTCCTGAGTGCAGTGCTGGGAATCATCGGTGTGGCCGTTTCACGTCGTCGGTTAATCCTCGCCGGAGCTTTTTTGATGCTCGCTGAAACGCTCGTAGTGTTCATAATCGCACCACTGACTTTGATTGCCGGGTTGGGTTTCTTATTCCTGGCGCGGCGGGTGCCCCGCGCGGAGCAGGTTCAGCTCTAAAGTGTCCTGTTGTTGGACGATGATGGCCTGAACGATCCGGCATCGCGCGTGGGCTGAGTCGGCGATACCTCCTGCGTAACGCCGAAGCGTAGACCGATACACTGCAACTCCAGCGTAGTCGTCCACTCTTCCACAACTCGGTTCCTGCTTGTCTCCAGAGCCGCTCCAGGCCGCGCGGGTTCCGTGCCAGCACCACTCTCGAAGCCGCGGCCGCGCGCGCCGCCACCGCATGGCGCCGGGCCGGCGAGACGCGCGCGCGGGCGGCGAAGAGCACGAGCAGCGCTGGCGAAGCGCCCTACACGTGCACGGGAGTCTGCGGGCACGGCGTGACCGCCGGGCCGCTCGCGCTTCCGGCTCGGCTTTCACGGCGTGCTTAGACTCGTACACTCGCGCAGTTGCGCCGAGCAGGGAGAAGACGGCGCGGCGTGCGGCGATTGATCCGAAACCGCCGCTTCACGGGCGGCGCTGCCTTTGTTGGCAGGGACGCCTGCCCGTGACATAGCGCGCTGGTTCCGTGGCAGCGCCACTTTCGAAGCCGCGCCGGCGCGCGCCGGCACCGCACTTGCGCCTGGCCGACGAGACGCGAGGGCGGGCGGCGCCGAAGGCCACGAGCAACGCCGGCGAATCCCTCATGCACGTGCACGGGAACCTGGTAGGCTCGGCGTGGCCGCCTGGCCGCCCGCGCTTGGCCCCGACGGCGCGTTCGGAGCGTACGCCCGCGCGGCGCTGAGCGGGAGAAGCCGACGCGCGAAGCTCGATTCGAAACGCCGCTTCACGGGCGGCGCTACCTTTGTCGGCAGCGAAGCGTGAGCGCAAGATGACCCGTTGCCGCATCGGCTCCGTGCCAGCGCCACTTTCGAGGCCGCGGCAGTGCGCGCCGGCACCGCACGGCGCCGGGCTGGCGCGACGCGACGCGCGGGCGGCGGCGAAGACCACGAGCAGCGCCGACTCCTCCTTGCTTGTGCACGGGAGCGGCGCCGGTTCCGTGCCGGCGGCACTTTCGAAGCCGCACCGGCCACGCCGCCGTGCACGTGCACGGGAGTCTGGCGGACGCGCCGTGACCGCCGAGCCGCCCCCGCGCGCCTGGCCCGGCTCGTCGGCGCGCTCGGACTCGTGTGCCCCGCGCAGGGGATAAGGCGCGCGCCGGGTCCGTTCCGCGCCAGCGCCACTTTCGAAGCCACGCCAGCGCGCGCAGCCACCTCACGTGCGCCGGGCCGGTGAGACCCGAGCTTGGGCGGCGAAGAGCACGAGGAGGGTCGACGACACCCCATGCACGTGCACGGGAGTCTGGCGGGCGCGGCGTGACCGCCTGAAGCCGCCTGCGCGGCCCACCAACGCCTCGCCGGCACCGCCAAGGAGCCTGTTCTCCCAGGCATCCTTTTCTCGACAATAATGCTCAAATTCAACTCGCGAGCGGTGATTCCATTCCGAACTATTAATAGTCCGGGCCTAACCTAAGATACCGTTGCGCTCGCCAACAGAATCATTCAGAATTGCTCCCCGAGGAATGCGAATAGCGTAGTCTCACGGGACTCGATCCGGTTAGATGGAAGGCACGGGAAAGGACGACGATGATGAGCCATTCCGAGATCCGACGTCAACGCGCGATGCTGGAAGCCAAGAAGAGAGAGCTTTCCTTCGGTCTCAGGAGCCGGGAAGACATTACGATCGAGAAGGCGGCAGATCCGCTGGACGAAGTGCAGTTTGCCGGCGAACGGGAACTGGCGATCCGTAATCTGGACCGGGAATCGAACCTCCTCAAGAGTGTTCGAAGCGCCCTTGCGCGCATCGAGGATGGCAGCTACGGTATGTGCCTGCACTGCGACACCGCGATCAACCCGAAGCGTCTCGCTGCGGTACCGTGGGCTGCATATTGTGTTCACTGTCAGGAGGCGGCCGACCGGTCTGAATTCGAGAGCGACGCCACGAATAGCCCGCCCAAACTGTTGGTTGCCTGACCTTGGCGCGTCGTCAAATTCGACAGCCGTGATTCTACCCAGCAGCTTGTGCCACAGCCGGAGCGGTAGCGGAATCAGAATTCGGCGTCAGCCTACCGCGCGTACTCCCGCCGCGGCTCGAACGGCCCGAACCGCACCACCGCTGCGGCGCCGCAACGAGTCACCACGCCCCACGGCACGTCGTCACAACACCAAACGGGGAGAAGCTGGTGCGGCGCGGCGTTCTCGAAGCCGCGGCAGCGCGTGCCGCCGCCGCACGCCGCCGGGCCGCCGAGACACGAGCGCGGGCGGCGCAGACCACGAGCAGCGTCGGCGAAGCCCCCATGCCCTGCGCGGGAGTCTGGTGGGCGCGGCGTGCCCGCCGGGACGCTCGCGCGCGTGGCCGCGACTGCGCGTTCGGATCGTACGCCCCCGCGTCGCTGAGTGGGAGACGCCGGCGCGCGAGGCTCGATCCGAAACGGCCGCTTCGCGGGCGGCGCGGCCTTCGTTGGCAGCCAAGCCTGCGCGTGGCATGGCGCGGTGGTTCCGTGCCAGCGCCATGTTCGAAGCCGCGCCAGCGCGCGCAGCCACCGCACTGTGCCGGGCCGGCGAGCCGCGGCCACGGGCGGCGAGGAGCACGAGCAGCGGCGACGAAGCCCCCGTGCACGTGCACGGGAGTCCGACGGACACGGCGCGACCGCCGGGCCGCGCGCACCCGGCCCCGACTGCGCGTTCGGATCGTACGCCCCCGCGTCGCTGAGTGGGAGACGCCGGCGCGCGAGGCTCGATCCGAAACGGCCGCTTCGCGGGCGGCGCGGCCTTCGTTGGCAGCCAAGCCTGCGCGTGGCATGGCGCGGTGGTTCCGTGCCAGCGCCATGTTCGAAGCCGCGCCAGCGCGCGCAGCCACCGCACTGTGCCGGGCTGGCGAGCCGCGGCCACGGGCGGCGAGGAGCACGAGCAGCGGCGACGAAGCCCCCGTGCACGTGCACGGGAGTCCGACGGACACGGCGCGACCGCCGGGCCGCGCTCACCCGGCCCCGACTGCGCGTTC
>PMYB01000180.1 GCA_003170915.1 Bryobacterales bacterium
CGCGCGGCGAGGCCGGTGGTGCACGAGGGCGGATTCGATGCCATCGCCGGCATTGGGCACGGCGAGGGCGGAGGCGTTGGCGGAGGCGTGTATGCTGCGCGTCCGCAAATGCGGGCGGCGACCGCGGCGCCGATGGCGATGGCGCCTGTGGCTGGCAGGGCCATGGCCGAGATCATGCAGGTGGCGCCGAGCTCCATCGTGGCGAGCGCATCCGCCGGCGAACTGGGCGAGCTGTTCGAATACCGCATCGCCCAGCCGGTGACCATCCGCAAGGATGAATCCGCCATGCTGCCGTTCTTGCAGCAGCCCATCGAAGCCCGCAAGCTGCTGATCTATTCCGACCACAGCTCGCAGCATCCCACCAACGCCGCCGAGCTGACCAACTCCAGCGGCAAGACCCTCGACGGCGGCCCCATCACGGTTTACGACGGCGGCGCCTACGGCGGCGAAGCCCTCATGGAGACGCTCAAAGCCGCTGACAAACGGCTGATCAGCTACGCCGTCGACATCGGCACACGCATCACCGAAGCCTTCGGCGGCAAACAGGCGGTGGTGCGCGAGATTCACGTCGCGCGCGGCGTCCTGACCACCAAACTGGCCGCGGAAGAGACCCGAACCTATACCGTCCGCAACGTGGACAAGAAGGCCAAGACCCTGATTATCGAGCACCCGCTGCGGCAGGGCTACACGCTGCTGAATCAGAAGCCGGCGGAGAAGACGGCTAGCGCCTACCGGTTCGAGATGCAGCTTGCGCCGGGCGGCACCGAGGAGTTCCCGGTTTCCGAAGAGCGCGTGTATGACCAGACCTACCAGGTGACCAGCCTGACGCCGGACGTGATTGTGGGTTACGTAAGTAACCGGACTCTCAGCGACGCGGGCCGCGCACAGTTGCAGCGCATCGCGGATCAGAAGCGGCAGGTCGCCGCGAACGACCGGGCGCTCGAGGAAGCCGAGGGGCAGACGCGCGATTTGACCGCCGACGAAGAGCGCATCCGGCAGAACATCGGCAGCCTCAACAGCGTGAGCGGCCAGCAACAGCAGGTGCAGAACTACGCGCGGCAACTCGACGCGCACGAGCAGCAGCTTGCCGCTTTGCGCGGCCGCCAGGCGGAGTTGCAGAAGAAGAAATCGGCGCTCGAAACCGAGCTGAACAAGCTGATCGAGGCGCTGGCGTTTTGAAGCTCGCTCTTATCGGATACGGCTACGCGGGCCGCGCGCTGGCGCGGCTCCTCCGGCATAAGCGCGAGGAGTTTCCGTTCCTTGTGACCGGCATCCACACGCTGCGCCACGGCACGGCGGTGGCGCCTGAAGGCCTGCCGGACGACCCGCCGTTCGGCCCGCCGTTCGGCCCGCGCGCAGCCTCCGTCGAGGAGTTTCTGGATGCCGCGCGCGCCGATATCGCGGTGGAGCTGACCACGCTCAATCCTGCCACGGGTGAGCCGGCCATTTCGCATATCCGCGCCGCCTTCGCCCGGCGCATGCACGTGGCGACCGCGAATAAAGGGCCCATCGCGCACGCTTACGCCGAATTGCGCGACGAAGCCGCCCGCGCGGGCGTGGGATTCCGCTTCGAATCGGCCGTCATGGATGGCGCCCCCGTGTTCAACCTGTGGCACCACAACCTGCCGGGCGTGCAGGTTCTGGGTTTCACTGGCGTGCTGAATTCCACCTCGAAGGTGGTGGTGGAAGCATTGGAGCGCGGCGGCTCGTTCGAGGACGGTTTGAAAGCCGCGCGCGCCATGGGCATCACCGAAGGCGATGGCGCGTTCGACGTGGAAGGCTGGGACTCCGCCGCCAAGACCGCCGCGCTGGCCAACGTACTGATGGACGCGCGCACCACGCCGCAGCAGGTCTCGACGCGCGGCATTGTGAAGCTGACGCCGGAGCGCGTCGCGGAAATCGCGCGCCGGGGCAAGACCGTGCGCTTGATCAGCCGCGCGCGCCGCACCGGCGGGCGTGTCTCGCTGCGCGTGCGCGCCGAAGTGCTGGACCGCTGCGACATACTGGCCGCGACGCCGGGTACTTCGAACCTGATCCTTTTTCACACGGACCTGATGGGCACCTTCGGCACGGTCTCGATCGAGCCGACGGTGGAGCAGACGGCCTACGGCGTGTTCAGCGACCTGGTCAACCTGACCAGGCGGAGCGGATAAGGCGCAGTGCTAGGATAGTGTGGCGCCGCGTCCGGTGACCTGCGCCTGTCTTCACGGCTTGAGATGCGCCTGCTTGGCCGGGCCCCCGGCAGTAGAGCGTCTCTTTCGAACCGTCTTCCTGGCTATACAAACGATCTCCGCGGCAACGATCCCGCCCGATGGCGAACCGGTATACCGCAGTATGGCCGGGTGCGGTTCGCGCGAGTCTATCCGGGCATCGATCTGGTGTTCCACGGCGAGGAAACCGAAGAAGTGGAATACGATTTCGACGTGGCGCCGGGCGGGTCGCCGGATCAGATCGTCGTTGAGTTTGACGGCGCGGAAAGCGTGCGCCTCGGCTCTTCCGGCGAGTTGATCGTCGATGATTCACCACGTCCGCAATTCCGCTGCTCAATCCCATTAACCCGAAACCGAGCGCCGGCAACTGTTCCCCGGAACCCGGCAAGACCTTTCAGCAGTGCGAAGGTGTCTTTGTGGCCAAGTTCGACCCCACCGGCGCGAAGCTGCTCTATTCCACCTACCTGGGCGGCGACACGCGCGACGACGCTGCTGGAATTGCCGTCGATCGCGACGGTAACGCCTACGTCGCGGGGACCACGCGAACAGTGGGGAATACCACGCCGCGTGCATGGGTGATGAAGTTGAACCCAGCGGTTCCGCGTTGCTCTATAACCGCAATATCGCGGGCGATACCACAGCCAGCGCGGTCGCGGTCGATACGCAGGGCAACGCCTATCTTGCCGGCACCAGCCTGGCGCTCGATTTTCCAGCGGTGAATGCCCTCGAAGCACAGACGCCGGTAAAATCGCTGTTCGTTACCAACGATGGCGGCGGCACGTGGCGCGCGCTCAATAACAACCTGGCGGCGCTCACCATAAACTCGCTGGCCATCGACCCCACCCGGCCAGCTACGCTATACGCCGCGACCTCCATCGGTCTCTACAAATCGCTGGATGACAGGAGCGCGGATGGCGGGGCACACTGGAGCGACGTCCATGATTTTCCGGCATCTTTTATTGGGCAGGGAGATTCTCTTTCCGGCGGCGTCATAGTTGTAGACCCGACGAACTCCTCGCGCGTTTATGCCTGCTGTGCTTATCAACTCGTATACGTCGTACCCGCCGTGTTCCGCACCGAGGATGGCGGAAAGACCTGGGTGGAAGGCGGGCGCGCCAACTTCTCGAATCCCGTGGTGGATCCGCGCAATGGCGCGACTCTGTACGCGTCGTCGGGGACCGGCCTGCTGCAGCAGCATCGACGCCGGCCAATCCTGGACGGACGTCGCCCTCCCGTCCATCGCGCCCCCAGGCCCCTACTACCGCGGCCTTGCGATCGATCGTTCAGGTGCGCTTTACCTGCTCAATGACGCCGGCATTCTGCTGCGCAGCACGGATGACGGCGTCACGTGGACGGTCCGGTACGGGCCGTGGACGAATAGTTCCGCGAACGCGCAGGGAGCGCACATTCTGGCGCTCGATCCCGTCAGCCCGTCTTCGACCATCTATGTGGGTTTTACGGGGACGGGAAGCTTCGAGCATGCCTTCGCCGCGAAGCTCGACCCCGCGGGCTCGATTCTCTGGGCAACGCTGATTGCCGGTTCGATACAGGATCAAGCACTCGCCGTCGCGGTGGATTCCACGGGCGACGCCTATGTCGCGGGCACCACCAATTCTCTGGATTTCCCGCTCGCGAACCCGGTTCAGGCCGTCCGGGGTAAGGCTGTCGGGTACGGGTTCGATGCCTTCCTCACCAAAATCTCCAGCGACGGAACCAAGCTCCTCTATTCCACGTATCTGGGCGGGAGCGGTGACGATGCCGCCAACGCTGTCGCGGTGGATTCCGCCGGGGAAGCGTACATTGCGGGCTCCACGGACTGGACCGACTTCCCCACGGTCAACGCCATCCAGGCGGCGCCGGGCAGCAACTCTGGCGGTTCGTTCGTGGCCAAGTTCGATTCGACAGGTGGGAAACTGCTGTACTCCACCTACCTCAGCGGAGGCGGCGGATCGAGTATCGCGGTGGATGCCCAGGGAAGCGCCTGGGTGGCGGGTCAGGCCGGGATCGGGCTCCCGCTGGTCCTCCCCATTTCAAGCAGTGGAGGCGGGGCATATATCGCAAAGCTGGCGCCTTCGGGCGCAGGGATCGTCCTGGGTTTTTCGACCTATGTTGGCAGCGCGGATGACAGCATCGCCGCGCTCGCGATCGGGCCAACCGGCAGCATCTGGATGGCCGGGGCGGCAGATTCACCGAATTTTCTCGGTGGCGCCGCGTTCGAATCCGGCGGTTTTCTGGCACGGCTAGACCTCGAGCCTCTCGCTCCGGCGACACCGGGTATACCGCTGGTGCGCGCCGTCTTCAACGCTGCCAGTTGGCAATTGGGAGACGTTGTCTCTCCCGGCCAGATCGTGACTATTTTCAGGGAGGAACTGGCGCCGGCGGCGGGTTCGGCAACTGGCTTTCCGCTGCCGCAAAATTTGCAGGGCGTCACGGTGACCGTCGGGGGAGTTGCCGCACCGCAATTCTACGTCTCTCCCACGCAGATCAATTTTCAGGTGCCTTTCGGAGTCGCCCTGGGCGGAACGTCGATCGTAGTGACGCGCGGCAGTGCGTCTGTGGGACGGCCGGTCTTCGTGATTTCCGCCAACCCCGGCATCTTCACGGCGGCGGGTGATGGCTACAACTCGCCGATGGTCGTCCACACCTCCGATTACACCCAGGTGACGCCACAGAACCCGGCCCACGCAGGCGAGTACCTGGCGGTTTTCTGTACTGGTTTGGGAGCTGTTAACGGGAGCGTTCGAGCGGGTGACCCAGCCCCAGCGGCGCCTATCCAGCAGGGCTTTGAAGTGGTGGTCGATTCACGGCTCGTAGATTCTGCGCCATACGCAGGCCTGGCGCCGGGCTTCGCCGGCTTGTACCCGGTGAATTTCCAGGTGTATGCCGGCGAGACGCCCGGCGCCAAACTGTTGTACGTTTCCATTCTGGGCGTGTCATCCAACCAGGTGCCGTTTTACGTGCAATAGGCCGGAGACGACGGCAGACCTGTCTGCCACATTGTGATATCGCCCATGATATACTGAGTTCGAGTGGGCATACGGCTGGTGCTCGACACGAGCGTTATGGTAGCTGCCCTGCGGAGTGACCGTGGCGCATCCCGCCGGCTTTTGGTGGGGGCCTTGAGCGGGCGTTTCACTCTGCTGGTCTCCGTGCCATTGATGGTTGAGTATCAATCCGTGCTGGCGCGCCCGGAGCACCTCGAAGCCGCGCGCGTGTCGGCGGATGACGTGGATGGAATCTTGTCCGCCGTGGCCGTCGTGCTTGAGCCGGTCCGGCTTGCGTATTTATGGCGCCCGCTCTTGAGGGACCCGGCCGATGAGATGGTTTTGGAGACGGCCGTTAGCGGCGGAGCGGATTTATTGTGCACGCTGAACATCCGCGATTTCGAGCCGGCGAAGCGGTTCGGTATACCTGTGTTGAATCCGGGCGAAGCGTGGCGTCGCGTGGAGGAGTTTCATGAGAAGAAGTAATGTTGCTTTGCGGCTTCAACCGTCTCTCCTGGAGGAAGCCCGCAAGGTTGCTCAAAGCGAGGGGGTCGCGGTTAACCAGTTGATCAACGTCGCCGTGGCGGAAAAGCTGTCGGCGTTACGCACCGAGGACTACTTTCGGCAGATGGCGGCTCATGGCGACGTAAAAAAGGCGCTGAAGATTCTGTCTCGCGCCGGCGTTGGGAATCCGCCGATGGCAGGGGACGAATTGTCGAAGCCTTCAATGAAAGTTGTGCGACGACGGCGCCGCGCCCGCGCGTAGCGGTTCGATGCGGCCGGCTTTCACCGAAATCACGCCGTCCAGGTTTTGCAGCACACCGTGGATGATGAGGTACCGTTCGCCCAGCACCACGAACTTGTAGCGGTCGAAGGTGGCGGGCGCGACGATGGCGTTCATGATGCCGGTTTCGTCTTCCATGCTCATAAAGACGAAACCCTTGGCCGTGCCGGGGCGCTGGCGCACGATGACCGCTCCGGCGATGCGCACCAGACGGCCGTTTGGAATTCTCGCCAGGTCGATGGCGCGCGTTACGCCGAGCGCGTTCATTTCGGCGCGGCGGTAAGCCATGGGATGCTGGCCGACGGTCACGCCGGTGCCATGGTAATCGGCATGGAGGCGCTCTTCCGTGTTCATGGGGGCCAGCGGGGAAGGCTCGCCACTTTCTTCCAGCGGCGCCAGCAGCGGGCCTACCGGCAGCGTGGCGCGCTGCGTTTGCCAGAGGGCATCGCGGCGATGCACCCGATCGAGCGAGTTCAATGCGCCGATTTCCGCCAGGCGGTTGAGTTCGTCCTTGCGCAGTTCGCGGACGCGAAACGCCAGGTCGTCGATGCTGCTGAACGGCCGCGCCAGCAGGATGGCCCGGGCGGCTTCCTCGCGGAGACCGCGGGCATAGCGCAGGCCCAGGCGGAGGCAGGGGCCCTCCAGCGTGCAATCCCATTCCGATTTCGTCACGTCCACCGGCAGCACGCGCAGCCCATGGCGCTGCGCGTCTTTGATCAGGATGGCGGGCGAATAGAAACCCATGGGCTGGTTGTTCAGCATGGCGCAGGTGAATGCCGCCAGGTAATGGCACTTCAGATACGCGCTGGCGTAGGCCAGCAGCGCGAAGCTGGCGGCGTGCGATTCGGGAAAACCGTAGAGCGCAAATGCGGTGATGGAGCGGACAATATCGTCCTGCACCTGGCCGCGAATGCCGTTGCGCTCCATGCCCGCGCGCAGCTTTACTTCGATCTCAGCCATGCGCTTTTCCGAGCGCTTGAAGCCCATGGCGCGCCGCAACTCCTCGGCTTCGCCGCCGGTGAATCCGGCCGCGATCATGGCCATTCGCAGCAACTGCTCCTGGAACAGCGGCACTCCCAGCGTGCGTTTGAGCACCGGCTCGAGCGACGGGTGCAAACAGTCCGGCGCTTCCCGGCCCTGCCGCCGGTTCAGGTACGGATGCACCATNNTTGCCGACGATGGGGCCGGGCCGGATGATGGCCACCTGCACCACGATGTCGTAAAAACGGCGCGGCTTCATGCGCGGCAGCGCGGACATCTGCGCGCGGCTCTCCACCTGAAACATGCCGATGGTGTCGGCCTTTTGCAGGGCTTCGAAAACCGCCGGATCGTCCGCGGGCAGGCGCGCCAGATCGACTTCGGGAACCATTTCGAGGCAGTCTTCGATCACCGCCATCATGCCCAGGCCGAGCAGGTCCACCTTGATGATCCCCATATCGGCGCAGTCTTCCTTGTCCCACTGCACCACCACGCGGCCGGGCATACTGGCGGGTTCGAGCGGCACCACGGAATCGAGCTGCCCCTGGCAGATGACCATGCCGCCCGAATGCTGGCCCAGGTGGCGCGGCAGGTCCTGCGCCATGCGGTACAGCTCGAAAAACTTGCGCACGCGCGGATGGTTGAGGTCCAGGCCGGCGTCGCGGAACTGGGCTTCGGTCGAGTCCTTGGGATCTTTCCATTCCCACGTGCGCACCAGGCCGGAGAGCCGTTCGAGCGCGGTGATCTCGAAACCTAGCGCTTTGCCCACTTCGCGCGCGGCGGAGCGGCCGCGATAGGTGATGACGTTGGCGGTCATGGCGGCGCCGAGTTTTCCGAACCGCTGGTAGACGTACTGGATGACGCGCTCGCGCTTTTCGCCGCTGGGGAGGTCGAGATCGATGTCGGGCCACTCGCCGCGCTCTTCGGA
>PMYB01000007.1 GCA_003170915.1 Bryobacterales bacterium
CTGATGAAACCTTTTTCAGTCTCCCAATCCCGACCCACGTACGCAACCCATTGAAAAAGAGGAGCTTAAAAGGTCATGATTAAAAATTTCACACACCCGGACAAGATGCGTCACCCGCGTGGGGTGCTTCGCCGATCCGGGGAAGCCGGCCTCAGGTTTCTACAGGTGAAAGCGCCATGACCGCCGGTGCCTCTGACCGGCAGATTTCGCTTCTGGGCCCCGAAATCCCCAAAACGGTCAACCACCCTCGAAATTCCGGTCTCCAATGGGGGCCTCCAATGGCTTCTCCATCGAGGCGCATTGTTGTACACTGGCGTGCACGGGATCGCAAAAAGACTGGCAGGTGCGGTGTATGAACGCAGACGGATGCACGAATTTCAGATTGACCCGCCGGAGGGCGCTGAATGCCGGGAATCGCCGCGCTGGCGGCGGCCTGTCCGGCTTGGCCCTTTTTTCGACAAGCAAAGGTCGATCCGATTACCGGCGTAGTGACCCTATTGCCAAACAGACCCACCACGGACGACCCGCCACTTAAGACCCCCGCGGAGCCGCCGAACACTCCCATGGGCGTCGGGAAAGGCATCCACCCCGGCAGGGTTGCATGGGCCCACGAACCCAAGGTGGCCACCTGGGATGGCAAGACGGGCAACTGGTGGGACGACGCCAGCACGGACCCACGCATCGTCGATGCCATGGTGTCCGGAAGCCTGCATTCGCTGACAGGCGAGAGAACCGACAAGGAGACGTGGCGCGCCCTGTTCGGAAGCTTCAAGCAGACCCGAAAGCTGGGCGGCGGCGCCGGATACCGGGCGGGCGAGAAGATCGCCATCAAGGTGAACTCCAACCAGGACCGTCCGGGCGCCTGGCGCTTCGGCGCGGGAATGCCCAGCCCCCAGGTGCTGTATTCGCTGGTCCATCAACTCATCACGGTGGCGGGCGTGCCTGGGCAGGATATCACGCTCTACGACGCGTCGCGGTACATTGGCGATCCCATTTACGACCGGATCCGGGCCAACCCCGACCCGAACTTCCAGGCGGTCAAGTTCGCGGTCAGCCAGAGGATGGCGGGCAACGGGCGCACCGCGGCTCTGCCGGACAAAGCTAATCCCGTCGAGTTCTGCCACCCTGATGTACCGACGGCCTATCTGCCGCAATGCGTCACCGGGGCGAAGTACCTGGTGAACGTGGCGCTGTCGCGGGCGCACGGGCTGATGGGCGTCACCCAGACCGCCAAGAACCTGTTCGGCTCGGTGTACTTCGAGGGCCCCGGGTTCACTCCCCAGCCGCTGCACGGTTTCGCGTCGCGAGATCTGCCGATGGGTTCCTACAACTGCCTGGTGGACCTGATGGCGCACAACCACCTGGGCGGCAAAACACTCCTCTACCTGTCGGATTTTCTATATGTGGCGATGAGCCAGAATGAACGCGTCATTAAGTACCAGTCCTTTGACGACCACTGGTGTTCCAGCCTGTTCGCGTCGCAGGACCCGGTGGCCATCGACTCGGTGGGGCTGGACTTCATCCGCAATGAGCCGAGAGCGCTCGAGTGCCGCGGCAAACCGGAGAACTATCTGCATGAGGCGGCCCTGGCCGAAAAGCCGCCTTCCGGAACGGTGTACGACCCCGACCGGGACCACGCGCCGGTAACCAGCCTGGGCGTTCACGAACATTGGAACAATGCCAACGACAAGCAGTATTCGCGGAATCTGGGGAAGCGGGAAGGCATTGAATTGGTTAAGGCGTAAGGCCACAAGTATGAAGCGCGCACGCCGCGGACCCGGATGGCTGCTCTGGCTGGCGCTAGCCGCGTACGGGGCGGTGTTATGCTCAACATCGGACCAACCATCGATGCCCGGAAGAGGAGATTGAGATGCGAGCCTTCCTTCTCGCCGCGCTGTGCGCGGCCTGTCTGTTCGCGCGGGACCCGCTGGCAGAGCGCATCCGCCACAACGACCCGGCGAAGTATCGCCCGTCCCAGGCCGTTCACGGCGGCGCCGGCCAGGTGAACTTCTTCGCCATGCTCGACGCCAAGGACTTCAACGCCAACGTGCTGTTTCTGCACCGGGGCGTGATCCAGCCCAAGAGTGGCATCGGGCACCACTTCCACAATCAGATGGAGGAGATGTTCGTCATCCTGAACGGGGAAGCCGAGTTCACCATTGACGGCCGAACGTCGCTCCTCACGGGGCCGGTGGGCGCGCCCTGCCGCATGGGCCATTCGCACGCCATCTACAATCCCACCGATCGACCGGTGGAGTGGATGAACATCGCCGTCGGCAGCATCAAGGGCAAGTACGACAACTTCGACCTGGGCGACGGCCGCGTGGGAGCGCCTCTCGACAAACCGCCGGTCTTCATGGCCATGCGGCTCTACCGGGAACTTCTCCGGCCGGCCTCGGGGTTGAACGGCGGCAAAGGCGTGGCGCTCTACCGGAGGGCCCTGCCGCCTGAAGTCTTCCTCACTCCGTGGGCATACGTGGACCATGTGCTGCTGGCGGCGGGCGCTTCCATCGGCCGCCACCGGCACCTCGGCGTGGAGGAAATTTGCTACGTGATGGAAGGGGAGGGCGTGGTCCGCGTCAACGACGAGAGCGCGCCCATCCGCAAAGGAGACGCGGTTCCCGTGCTGATCGGAGACGTCCACTCCATCGAGAACACGAGCGGCGGGGACCTGGAACTCATGGTCGTTGGCGTGGCCATGGAGAAAGGCAAGATCGACGCGGCGAACCTGCCATAGCGTTCCGCCGCCGAATCGCGAAAGGAGTATGAAAATGAAAGCTGCTTTGATTCTGTTCCTCACCATCCTGCTGGTTGGCTGTTCCCAGGCCCCTGCGCCCGTGGCGGAATCGCACGGCGTGGGGAGCATCGTACGCCTCGATCCGGCGTTCGACTCCATCGTGCCCAAAGATGCGGTTATTGAAAAGGTCGGCGGCGGATTCCAGTTCACCGAAGGCCCGCTGTGGCGGCCCGATGGCCGTCTGTGGTTCAGTGACGTGGTCGGCAACGTGGTTCGTTCCATCACGCCGTCCGGACAGGTTGAGGTCCTGATCCAGAATTCCGGAGGTCAATCCTCCGCGCCCCCGGGGTCTTTCATCGGCTCCAACGCCATGGTCGCCGATAAAGACGGCTTCGTGCTGCTTTGCCAGCACACCAATCGGCGCATTGTGCGGGTGGCCAAGGACCTCACCATGACGCCGTACCTGGAGAAGTACCAGGGCAAGCGCTTCAACAGCCCCAACGACCTGGTGTACAAGTCCGACGGCGCGCTCTACTTCACCGACCCGCCCTACGGGCTGTTGAAGCAGGATGACGACCCCGCGAAGGAATTGAAATTCAACGGCGTCTTCCG
>PMYB01000129.1 GCA_003170915.1 Bryobacterales bacterium
GACCCCTCCCGCAGCCTGATCGGCGACGACGAGCATGGCTGGAGCGATAACGGCGTCTTCAACTTCGAGGACGGCTGCTATGCCAAGGTCATTCGTCTCTCACCCGAAGCCGAGCCGCAGATCCATGCCTGCACCCGCCGCTTCGGCACCATTCTGGAGAACGTGGTGGTCGATCCGCTCTCGCGCCGCCTCGACCTCAATGACGACCTGCTCACCGAAAACACCCGCGGCGCCTATCCGCTCGATTACATCGAGAACTATCTGCCGCCCAAGATGGCCGGCCATCCGCGCAACGTCGTCTTCCTGACGTGCGACGCCAGCGGCGTCATGCCGCCTATCTCGCGCCTCACCCCCGACCAGGCCATTTACCACTTCATCTCCGGCTACACCAGCAAGATCGCCGGCACCGAGATCGGCCTGGGCACGGAGCCGGAGATCACCTTCAGCACCTGTTTCGGCGGCCCCTTCATGGTGCACCGTCCGTATGCCTACGCCGAAATGCTGAAAGCGCGCCTGCTGAAGTACGGCGCCACATGCTGGCTGGTGAATACGGGATGGACCGGCGGGTCGTTCGGCGTCGGCAAGCGCATCAGCATCAAGCATACCCGCGCGCTTCTGAACGCGGCCCTCTCGGGGAAGCTCAACGCGGTCGAATTTCGCGAGGACCCGGTCTTCGGATTCGATGTGCCCACCGAATGCGAGGGCATACCGGCGAAGATCCTCAATCCGGCAAACACGTGGCCGAGCAAGGACGATTACGACCGCAAGTACCAGGCCTTGGCCGCGCGGTTCATCGAGAATTTCAAGCTCATGACGGAGGGCTGTCCCGAGGAGATCGTGAACGCCGGCCCCAAAAGAGCGCCGGGCCGCCGCGCCTAACCCCGCCATAATCCGTCGGTAAGCGCAAAGATTTTCCACGGGAGAGGCGCCGAGACGCTGAGTATTCAACCCGCATTTTCATTTTGAGTAGTTACTGATAACCTCTTGATGGCCTACAACGCCTTCGACGCGGGATTGAACGTGATGAAGGACAGCCGGGCCGTGGTGCATGGATATACAATCGAAGGCAGCCAGGAAGCCTAGCTGATATATTCTCTACAAAAAGGACGGAACCGACATGCACCCGAATTCCTTGCTTAGCCGGCGCGATGCCATGCAGGCCATGGCCGCCGGACCTTCCACGGCCGCGGCCGTGGGCGGCACGCTCGGCCCAAGCCAAACCTACACTCGCGCCACCAGGGGGCTGCCGCCCCTGAAGATCACCAATGTCAAGGCCATTCTCACCTGCCCCGCTAACATCCGCACGCTGGTGGTGGTGAAGGTTGAGACCAGCGAGCCGGGGTTGTTCGGCCTGGGCTGCTCCACTGGGTCGCTGCGGCCTTACGCGGTCAGGTCGGCCGTGGAGGACTACCTGCACCCGTTCGCGCAGGGCAAAGACGCCGACATGATCGAGGATATGTGGCAGAGCGCGTTTGTCAGCTCTTACTGGCGCAATGGTTCGATTCTGAATTCGGCGCTGAGCGGCCTGGATCAAGCGCTGTGGGACATCAAGGCCAAGCGCGCCAATATGCCGCTCTACCAGTTACTCGGCGGCAAGTGCCGCTTCGCGGTTGAGTGCTATTCTCACGCCAGCGGCGCGACACTAGAGCAGTTGGAAGAGAGCGTCCGCAGGCTGATGCCGCAGGGTTTCCGCCACATCCGCATCCAGCAAGGCGGATACGGTTCCGCACAGCTCTCCAAGACGCCGCACTTCCGCAACGCCGGCTTTGGCGCGGCGGACGACGAATATATGGACGCCGGGCCGTATGCGCGTTCGGTGCCGAAGATGTTCGATTACATCCGCAACAAGTGTGGCGACGAGGTCGAACTGCTGCATGACGTCCACGAGCGCCTCCCGCCCATCGACGCCATCAACCTGTGCAAACGCGTGGAACAGTACCGGCCGTTCTTTATCGAAGACCCATTTGCGCCGGAGGATATCGGTTACTTCCGCCAGTTGCGCGAGCAAACCAGCACCCCCATCGCCATGGGCGAACTGTTCAACAGTCCGCACGAATGGACCGGCCTGATCACGGACCGGCTGATCGATTTCATCCGCATCCACATCTCTCAATCCGGCGGGCTGACCCGTGCGTTGAAGGTGACGCGCCTGGCGGAGTGGTTCAACGTGCGCACGGCTTGGCATGGCCCGTCGAACGTCTCGCCCGTGGGCCACGCGGTGAACGCCCATATCGACCTGGCGGCCTGGAACTTTGGCATCCAGGAGAGCTACGTCTTCCAGGACCAGGTGCGGGATGTCTTCCCCGGAGCCCCGACATTCAAGGACGGCTACATGTTTGTGAACGAAGCGCCGGGGCATGGCGTGGACATCGACGAGAAGGCCGCCGCCAAGTATCCGGTGCCGAAGGACCACGCCAGTTGGTGGAAGCAGGTGCGGCGGAGGGATGGAACCTCGGTACGGCCGTGACCGGTCCGAGCCCACACGCACCCACCGCGCTTGCTCGTTTTCACGCCGTCCAGCGGATGCCGTCCATGGTGTCGCCGTCGTTGCGCGCGTTCGGGGCGATAGCGGGAAGGATCGCCGCCTTGCCGGTGGCGACCGGGTAGCGGGATGGCAATTACCCAGCGAAACCAAGTAGACCAGCCAGGACGTAGGGGGCCGGAGAGGTGTTGTAAAATGCATCGAAAAGACGGGACTTCCCGGTTTCGGACTTTCCGGGCAGCGCGAAATTGGAACTTGGTTGAGCCAAAGACGGCTCCCCAATAAAAACTGCAAACAACTGGATCAAAAGTTGGCTGCTGGGTGTAGAATGTCTCAAGTCAGGAGCCAAAACGAAAATTCCAGGCCGGAAAGCCAGAATGGAAATTCTGGTCGACTTCAGGAGTGCACAATGGAACATATGTCTTCTGCATCCGTTACGGGCCGAGCAGCCATCCTGGCCGCCGCGCTCATGTTGCTGACCACCCCGGTGTGCGCCCAGACGGTCTATGGCTCAATCGTCGGAAACGTGGCAGATTCCACCGGCGCCATGATCCCGGAAGCCGCGGTTACTTTGACCAACCTGGGCACCAACGAGCAAAAGTCGGTGCAAACCGACTCCGGCGGCAGCTACACCTTCGTCAACCTCCTGCCCGGCAACTTCGGGATCTCGGTGACGCGCCAAGGATTCAAGCGTCTCACCCGTCAGCCGATTGAGGTTCAGGTGCAGAGTTCCATACGGATCGACGCCGTCCTCGAGGTCGGTGATGCCACTCAGACGATTGAGATCACCGCACAAACGCCGCTTCTGCAAACGCAGACCGCGACGGTCGGGCATGAAGTCGAGACCAGGCAAGTCCAGGAACTGGCGCTCAATGGGCGCAACGTGTACAACCTGATCGCCCTCGCGCCCGGTGTTGTACCGCAAGGCGGCACCACGGGCAACGCGGCGACTGGGAACGTTAATGCCTGGGGCAACTATCAAATCGGCGGAGGCGCCGCAAACCAGAGTGCTTCCTACATCGATGGCGCCCCGGTAAATGTTTCCTACGTCAATTCGACGATTCTCGTGCCTACTCAGGAGGCGATCCAGGAGTTTCGCGTCGTCACAAACGATGTGAGTCCCGAATTCGGGCGTTTTGCGGGCGGCATCGTCAACATGAGTACGAAGTCCGGCGTCAACGCGATTCATGGATCCGCCTATGAGTTTCTGCGGAACCAGGATCTCAACGCCAACACCTTCTTCAACAACAAGAACGGCCTTCCGAGAGTGGTTTACCAACAGAATCAGTATGGCGCTACCCTCGGCGGGCCGGTGATCAAAGATAGGACGTTCTACTTCCTGAGTTGGGAGCAGTTCGACCTGCGGCAAGCCTCCACGACCTCCACCACGGTACCAACGGCCGCCATGCGCACCGGCGACTTTTCGGCGAAGGGCATTCCTTCGATCTTCGACCCGTTGACGACGGCCCTCCAGTCGAACGGCCAATACGGCCGCACGCAGTTCCCCGGCAACCAGATTCCGTCGAATCGTCTGAACCAGGCAGCGCTAAACCTGCAGAACCTGTTGTTCCCACTTCCCACCAACGCCTCGCTGACGAACAACTTCATAGTTAACGTTCCCAGGGTGACTGACTACAACCAGTACAATGCGCGGGGGGATCACAGGTTCGGCGACAAGGACCAACTGTTCGCCCGCTTCTCGCTGTGGAACAAGAACTGGTCGTCCAGCAGCGCGCTCCTGGGGACCGGGACCGGCAGCAAGTGGGGGACCGATCAGGCCGTCTTGGGGGACACCTACACGATTAATCCGACCACCCTCGTCGATGTCCGCGCGGCGTTCCTCAGATTTGTCGACACCTCGCTGCCGCTGTCGTGCTGCAACTTCGATTTCTCGCAAATCAGTCCTAACTGGAAAGCCTACAATACCGAGGTCACCAAGGCTCTCTTGCCGACGCCGAATATTATCCCCGACAACAACTTCAACGGCACACCGATCATTCTCGAAACGGACAATAGCTATTCGATTTCCGGAAATCTCACCAAGATTCTCGGCCGCCACACGCTGCGTATGGGCGGTGAAGCAAGGCGAATCGAATGGTATTACGCGCAGAGCAACAGCGCCGGATCGACCTATACTTTCGACTCGGGTTTCACGTCGCAGTTCCCGCTGGCCGCATCTTCGGTGACCGGTTCTCCTTCGAACACGGGATATGGCACGGCTTCCTACGTGCTGGGATTTCCTTCCGCGGGATCCGCGACCGAACCGGATCTATCGGCGGGTCTGATGCATTACTCTGGGCTGTTCTTCAACGATGCATTCCGCGTGAGCACCAAGCTGACGCTGCAGCTTGGCTTGCGCTGGGAGTCGCCGGGGTCCTTCGAGGAGAGATATAACAGCCTCACCACTTTTGATCCGAATCTTGCGCAACCGGCCTTGTCAAGCGCAACCGGGTTAGCGATCAAAGGCGGGCTAGTCCTGGATGGCTCGTCTCAACGTTCCAACAGAAGTTGGCAGGATCCACACTATCATCTGTTCTCCCCCAGGGTCGGCTTGGCTTACAGCTTTACCAACAGTCTGGTCGTTCGCGCTGGCTACGGGATCGCAGACCTTCCGAATGTGGTGGCATTCAGCCTGGGGCCTTACAACTCACCGGTAAACAATTCCGTCACGAACATGACCACTTCGCTCGACGGTGGTCTGACTCCGGACCTGGCGACGACGCTGAGCAACCCATTCCCGGGTGGTATCATCCCCCCGAGTCACAGTCAGGCCTTTCTGAACGCGCTTGTCGGTCAAGGCATTCAATCCCCTCTCGCCAGCCAACCCTATCCGTACGCGCAGCAGTGGAACGTCGATGTCCAGAAACAGTTCGGCAACAATCTCATGCTGGATGTGGCCTACGTAGGATCGCGCGGCGTTCATCTGACTGTGTATGACATGAACCTGGACCAACTCCCGGACCAATACTTATCGATGGGGAATACGCTTCTGAATCAGGTGAAGAATCCATTCTACGGCGTGATCCCCACCAGTGCGGGTGTGCTCGGCCAACCGACGGTTGCGCAGGGTTACTTGCTCAAGCCATACCCGCAATACCTTTACGCCAGCCTCGATGCCCCGTCGATTGGGGATTCTTTCTATCGCTCGCTGCAAATGAAGGTTCAGAAGCGCTTTGGAGGAGGAGGAGTCCTGCTGGCGTCCTATACCTGGTCGCACATGACGGGTACCGTCGATGTATTGAGCCCCTGGCTTGAGGCGAACCGGTACAACGTCGGTGGCTCGCAGGGGGTGCAGGATAACACCAACATTGCCGGCGGAGAATACTCTCTTTCCAGCTTCAATGTTCCGAACCGCTTTGTGGTCAGCTATGTTGTGGACGCTCCCTTCGGCAAGGGGCACAAGTTCCTTCCCAACGTCCAGGGCATCGTGGATAAACTGGTGTCCGGGTGGGGATTGAACGGCATTACCACGTATCAGACAGGCTTCCCGCTCGCCCTTATCGATGCCAGCCCAAATCTGCTTGAGACGGATTTTGCAATCGGCAACGGCGGCCCTGGGCCTCCGGGCGCGGGCGTGAGCCGTCCGAACTATGTCGCCGGCTGCAACAAGGTGATCGGCGGACCGGCGCAGTCGCGTCTGACCCAGTGGTTCAACACGGCTTGCTTTACCCTGCCCAACCAGTTCGAGTTCGGCAGTGAGCCGCGCGTCGATCCGACCATGCGGGCTTCGGGAATCAAGAACTACGACTTCGCAATTTCCAAGCGAACCGCGATCACCGAGCGTATTGGACTGGCGTTTCGGGCGGAGTTCTTTAACATTTTCAATCGGGTGCAGTTCAGCCCGCCCAACACGCAGCCCGGATCGTCCACATTTGGGCAGGTGACGGCGCAGTACAATCAGGCTCGGCTCATCCAGTTCGGGCTTCGCCTCTCGTTTTGATCCATCAGTTTCAAGTTACCGGAGCCGACACGCACATTTCGCCGACGCGTTCATGACCGCGAGGTATTCGGGGAAGAACAAGTCGCAATGCAGGGTCAGGGCAGCCTGAACGAAGAATTGAGTTAAGATTGACGAGATGGCTCCGTTACAGAACGTGGTGCCGCTGCGCTGGCCAAGCGGTCCGCTCGAAATCGCCCGGCGCGAAAAGACCGGGGGTTTCAATGCCCGGATCCGGCAGACGCTGGAACGTTGGCACGAACCGGCGGCGCTTGCGATACTCAACGGCACTCCCATCGATTGCATCGTGATGAGCTGGGCGGCGGGCCTGCCCGCGGACGCCGAACAGCAACGCACGGCCGCTCCCCTGCTGCAGGCGGCGCGCCAGCGGAACCTGGCGGTGGTGGGCTGGGTGGATGGCCCGGCGGGCCACCAGCCAGCCCTGGCAGCGGCCAAAGCCGCCGGCTTGGCGGCAGTAGCTTTCCGGGAGTTCCAAGGCAGCTCGGATCTTCCGGTGATCGCCTGGAGTGAGCGCGCCGATGTGCCTTGGGACTCGGCGGCTGCCGCGGTGGCCATCACGGGCAATGTGTGGCCCGGCGTGAATATCGCGAGCGCCGGCGGCGACGCCAGTTCCGGCCCCACCAGCCTGCCCTGGCTCGATTCCAACGGCTGGTACATCCAAATGGCTCGCGCGCGCCTCCGGGCGCCGCTGTGGGTGGTGTTCGATGCTCCCGGCAAGGGCGCGGTCGTGCCCGCGCGGAGCTATGCCAATGCCATCTGCGACTCGGAAGCCGCCGGCGGGCGCTGGGTGATCTCCCTGGATGACGACCTGCGCGCCGAGTTGGCGGCGGGAACCGCGGCGCCGCTCGAATCCTGGAAACAGACTGCTGCCGTGGCGGGATTCTTTCAAGAGCACGCGGAATGGAGATCCTACCACTCCCTCGGGCTGGTGGGTGTGATTTCGGATTTCACTGGCGGCGATTTCGAGCTGAGCGGCGAGATTCTGAACCTGATGGCCCGGCGCGACCTGTTGTTCCGGGTCATCTGGAAGTCGCAGGCTGCCGGCCAGCCTTTTACCGGCCTGAAAGCGCTGGTGTATGCCGATGCCGCTCCGCCCGGCCCGGCGCTGCGGCGGAAGATCGCGGATTTCGTCGAGCAGGGCGGCCTGTTAGTCGTCGGGCCAGGATGGGGTGGGCAGGGCAAGCCGGCGCCTCCCGATTTCGAAACGCAATTCGACGTGCGGACTTTAGGTAAAGGTCGGCTGGCGGTGGCCCGGCAGAAGATGACGGATCCCTATCAGGCGGCCGTCGACACGCAGTTCCTGCTCAGCCACCGCAACGACCTCGTGAAGATTTACAACAGCGGCAGCTCGGGATGCACTCGCTTCACGGCTTCGGCGGATGGAAAGAAGGCTTTACTGCAATGTCTCAGCTACGCCGATGGCGGGCGCGGCGAGCTGCGAACGATCTGGGTTCGCCAGAAGTACCGGAACACGCGGCTTTGGACCATCGGGGCTCAGCCTGTACCACTTGATCCAGAGGCCTCCGAAGAGTATGCTGGGGTCGAGTATCATCTGCCTGCAAACACGCCGCAATCCTATCTGGCGCTGGAGTTTGAGGCATAGCACTGGAGGGGGTGGATCATGAACATCAGTCGCAGAGAATTCGTAGCGGGGTGGGGGGCTGCCGGGCTGGCAATGCTCCACCCAGCGCGGATGCGCGCGTCCGTTCCCACGGCTCCCGTGGCGGTTGCCCGGTGCAGAAGCTATGGAGCCGAGTTTCTGGCGGCCACCGAAAAGATGTTCGACCAGTTGGGCGGCATGGGACGGCTGGTGAAGGGCAAGACCGTCACCATCAAGATCAACCTGACCGGCGGCGAGACTACCCGGCAGGACTACCTTCCCCAGGGCCGCGCGTGCTGGAGCCATCCCCGCACCGTGGGCGCCGTTATCCATCTGCTCGACAAGGCCGGAGCTCGCCGCATTCGAGTGGTGGAGGGCGCCTGGGTCTGGCCCGCCTCCCTCGAGGAATTCATGCTGAAGGCCGGATGGGATCCAGACCTGCTTATGGGGGCCGCCCCGAGGGTGGAACTGATCAACACCAACCTGCCCTACAAGGGCAACAAGCCCTACACCCGTTTCCCGGTGCCGAATGGCGGCCACCTTTTCCCGGCCTACGACCTGAGCACCGCCTACACCGAATCGGACGTGCTGGTCTCCATGAACAAGCTCAAGGAGCACGGCACCGCCGGTGTGACGCTCTCCATCAAGAACCTGTTTGGGATCTCGCCGACCACGATTTATGGAAACAAGGTTCCGGTGGATGAGTCCGCCCCGATTCCCTATGGCGGGCGCCAGGAGATTGGCCACAACGGCAGCCGCCAGCCGCCTAAGAGCTCGCCGCCCGAGAAGGACCCCTCCTCTCCGCGCGAAGCTGGGTACCGGATTCCCAGGTTCATCGCCGACCTGGTCGCGGCCATACCGCCGGACCTGGAGATCCTGGATGGAATTGAGACCATCGCTGGTGCAGAGCTTCCCAGGAGCGGAGTCACCGAGGCCGTCAGCCCGGGAGCCCTGGTAATCGGTACAAACGCTGTCTCGACCGATGCGGTGGCGATGGCGGTGATGGGGTTCGACCCCATGGCCGACCGTGGCAAGGCTCCCTTTGAAACCTGCGACAATACCCTGCGGCTGGCGGAAGAGCTGGGCGTCGGGACCCGCGACCTCGGGAACATCGAAGTCGTCGGTACCCCCGTCAAAGACGTGGTTTTCAATTTCCGGGAGCATGGCGGGCCGCGGCAGAGCAGGCCGCCGGGCAGACGCCGGACCGCATGAGGAGATTCGTGCCATGAATAGACGAGGGATCTTGCGGATGATCGCCGGAGGCGCGGCGGCAAGCCTGGCCGGCCAGCGGCAGTCGCTGGCCCAGGAGAGAACGGCGCGAGCCACGAGGGGGATGCCCCCGCCCAAGATCAAGGACGTGACGGTGATCGCCACGCAGCCGGCCGGCGCGCGCCTGACGGTGGTAAAGATCACCACCGACCAGGATGGCCTGTACGGCTACGGCTGCGCCACCTTCACGCAGCGTGCCGAACTGGTGGGCGCGGCTGTGGAGAGGTACCTGCGCCCGCTGTTGATCGGCAAGCCCGCCGACCGCATCGAGGACACGTGGCAGATGTGCTACGACAGCTCCTACTGGAAGAACGGCCCGGTGCTCAACAACGCCATCAGCGGTGTGGACGAGGCGCTGTGGGACATCAAGGGCCGCCAGGCCGGGATGCCGGTCTACGATCTGTGGGGAGGCAAGTGCCGCGAAGCGGCCCAGACGTTCGCCAATGCTGGAGGCGCCGAGCCGAAAGACGTGGTGGAAGGCGTGCGCCAAGCCCTGGCACGCGGCTACAAGCACGTCCGCGTGAGCGCCGGAGCCCGCGGAGGCGGAGGCCGCGGCGGAGCGGCCGCCGCCGGCGAAGGCGAAGCAGGCGCAACAGCACCCGCCGCCCGGGGTCTGCATGAAGGTCCGGTGTTCGAACGAGGCCCGGGCCTCCGTCGCATGCTCCAGGTCTTTGAAGCGTGCCGCAAGGAGATCGGCTTCGACGTGGAGCTGATGCACGACATGCACGAACGCTACGAGCCGCGCCAGGCCATTCAATTCGTGAAGGACTGCGAGCAGTTCAAGTTGTACTTCCTGGAGGATCCCCTCTCGCCCGAAGACAACGCCTGGTTCCGGCAGATGCGGGCCCAATGCTCCACCCCAATCGCCATGGGCGAGTTGTTCAACAGCCCGCACGAGTGGACTCCCCTGATCGCCGAGCGGCTGATCGACTTCATCCGGTGCCACGTTTCGCAGGTCGGCGGCGTGACGCCCGCACGGAAGATCGCCATGCTAGCCGAGCAGTTCGGAGTCAAAACGGCCTGGCACGGCCCAGGCGATGTCTCGCCCATTGGGCATACGGCCCAACTCCACCTGGATCTGGCCAGCTACAATTTCGGCATCCAGGAGGGCGGATTGATCACCGGCGTTTTGGCCGAGATCTTCAAGGGCTGCGCCACCTTCAAAGAAGGGTACCTGTGGGCCAGCAACGCCCCTGGCTGGGGCATTGAAGTGGATGAGAAGCTGGCCGCCAAGTTCCCCTTCGGCGCCAACGAACAGGGCGGGCGCGGGCGTCTGAACGGAGGATGGGACGATCTCCGGCTGACCGATGGAACGGTCATTAAACAGTGATGAAGCCGGCATCTGGCGTGGCTGTCCTGGCACTTCTGGCCGTTTCGGGGCTCTGGAGCGCCGATTTTCCACGAGCGGAAATCTACAACGGGGAGGTGCGCGCCATCGTGTACTTACCCGACGCCGCGCGCGGATTCTATCGTGCGACACGTTTCGATTGGTCGGGCGTAATCGGCAGCCTGGTGTACCGGGGCCACGAATACTACGGTCAATGGTTCCAAAGCGTGGACCCGAAAGTCCGCGACTTCACCTATGACGGCCCGGACATCGTGGCCAGTCCCTGCACCGCCATCACCGGTCCCGCGGAGGAGTTCGTGGGGCCGGGAAATACCGCCCTGGGCTACGACGAGACCCAAAAGGGAGGAACCTTCACCAAGATCGGGGTCGGTGTTCTGCGCCGGCCGGACGATTCCGCCTATAACCGTTTCACCAGCTACGAAATCGTCGAAACGGGCAGATGGACCATCCGCACGCACCCCGACGCAGTGGAGTTTGTTCAGGATCTCAAAGACTCCTCTTCCGGCTATGGCTATGTCTACACCAAGACTGTGCGGCTGGCCAAGGGAGAGCCAGAGATGGTGCTGGAGCATACCCTCGAGAACACGGGCCGGCGGCCAATCGATACCACGGCCTACAACCACAATTTCCTCTGGCTGGACCACCAGCCGCCGGGTCCGGACTTCACCATCGCCGTTCCGTTCGACATCAAGTCGGACCGCCCGCCCAGCCCTGATTTTGCCGAAATCCGAGGGAACAAGGTCGTCTACCGGAAGGTGCTGCAGGACCGCGACCGCGTCGCTATACCGGTGCAAGGGTTCGGGGACAGCCCGAAGGACTACGACATCCGCATCGAGAACGCCAGGCTGGGAGTGGGGATGAGGATCACCGGAGACCGCCCGCTGCTCAGCGAGTCGTTGTGGTCGATACGGGCGGTCTTGGCGATAGAGCCGTTTGTCAAGATCGCGATCGCTCCGGGCAGCCAGTTCACCTGGACCATCGCGTACCGCTATTACACGATACCGTCGGCCGGTCACAACTGAGCCGGCGCGCGAGCACGCGGAGAACTTGTTGACCCGGTTTTCCTCGGCGCCTCGGCGGCCAATCCTTATCGGCGGATTACTGACCCGCGCCAAACCCCGCCCCAGTAGCGTATTCTGTTTCCATGAGAAAGTTGTTCGCCGCTCTTGTATTGTCTTGCCTGCTCTTTGCCCAGGAAACCGCCGACCAAAACGTAAACGCCAGAATCCGTTCGGAAGAAACCGCGCATTCGCAGATCATGCACACCCTGCACATGCTCACGGATCGATACGGGCCGCGCCTCGCCGGCTCGCCCAACTACGAGGCCGCCGCCAAATGGGCCGCCGCGACGCTCACCGATTGGGGCCTCAAGAACGCGCACCTCGAGCCGTGGGATTTCGGCCACGCCGGCTGGCTCAATGAGCGCGCGGCGGGCTACCTGGTTGCGCCGGTCCAGAACACCCTCACCTTCGAAGTGTTAGGTTGGACGCCATCCACCAACGGCCCGGTAGCCGCCGCCGCCGTCGAAGTGACGCCCCCGCAAGGCCCGCCGGCCGCGGGGCGCGGCGCTCCCGCCGCGGTCACCGTCACGCCGGCCCAGGCGCAATGGCCTACCCGTGAAGAACTGAACCAGTGGCTGGATGCCAACCGGACCAAGGTCAAGGGCAAGATTGTGCTGGTGGGTAAAGCGGCCACTATTCCGGTGGATTTCACCCCGCCCGCCAAGCGCCGCGACGACGCCCAGATCCGCGCCCAGTTCGACCCCAAC
>PMYB01000183.1 GCA_003170915.1 Bryobacterales bacterium
ATCGCACACGTGCATGGATGCTCGGCGCCATGGCGCGGACATGTTCGATGCTGCATTTTGGAATCAATTCCCTCTTGTATTAGAATAGCAGGTATGTCAATATAGATGCAATTTGAATCTAGTATCGTTCAAAAGGAGGTGTTGACATGCAGCATCCGATTCCGAATGCGGTTTTCCTGCTTTCCTGTCTGCTAATCTCGCCCGCGGCCGGCCACGACTGTTGGGGTGGCCACCATTGCGGAAATGGAGGGTATTGCGGTCGTTACGACAGCCGTAGCACCCGGCAAACGCCAGAGAGCGTATCTCCTTCGTACGCCGCGCCGGCCTCGAAGGTCGTCGACGGGAAGATCTCAGAGATCATTTATCTGCCAGGACCCACCGCCGATACCGCCATGGTCGAAGCCCGCGTGTTCGCCAACGGACGGGCCGCCCTGGTACGGCTGGCGCCGGTAGGCTTGCTCAAACAGAGCCAGCTCGCGCTCCGGGAAGGCGATACGGTCTCAGTGACGGGATTCGAGGTTAGCGGCATGGAGGGAGATCTGGTAGTGGCGACCGAGATCCGCAAAGGAGACCAGCGCGTCGTCCTGAGGGATCCGCGCGGCCAACCAGTCTGGTAGAGGATCTCTCGCGGGCCAACCCAGGCGCGCTCGCGCCTACAAGCGTCAACGCCTTCTCCGGCTTGTTTGCGGGAGATTGAGCACTGGGTCTGGGATTATGTGTATCCACATGAAAGGACTGAATGAATGGCAATCACCCCTGAAGTGCTGCGTGAGACAATCAAGGCCGTCGTCATTGTTCAAGCGACGCCGCTGAATCGCGATGGCAGTCTCGATCTAAACGGTCTCAAGGCCAACACCAGATTCCTGGTGGAACGATGCGCCGGCAAGCGGGTTGTACTTGTACCCACTGGCAGCACCGGTGAGGCGTACGCGTTGTCGGATTCGGAGCAGCTCAAGGTGATTGAGACGGTGATCGATTGCGTCGCGGGCCAGTTGCCCGTTGTGGCTGGAGCGGCTGCGGCGGGGACCGATCGCACGATTGAACGCACGCGCGCGGCCGAACATGCTGGAGCCGACGGCGTTCAGGTCGTCCTCCCCTACTATCACGTACCGAGCGACGAGGGCTTGGTTCGGCATTTCCTTCGCGTGGCGGACGCCCTGAGAATCGGCGTCGTGATCTACAACAATTCGGCTGTCTCAAAACTCTGGATGCCGCCCCATCTGATGGCCAAATGCGCGGAACATCCGAACATCATCGCCGACAAAGAGAACACCAGCGATGTAAAGGCCTACAAGACGATGCGG
This sequence comes from Bryobacterales bacterium, assembly GCA_003170915.1. GTDB lineage: Bacteria > Acidobacteriota > Terriglobia > Bryobacterales > Bryobacteraceae > Fen-178. Next base: position 1,305 of record PMYB01000183.1, read on the forward strand.
GATGCGATCGACCCGGCGAAGATGACCGTGCTGTGCGGCCTCGGGGACCTGCAATTCGCGTACACGGCGGCCCTAGGCTGTCCCGGCTTCATCTCCATGACGGCCAACTTTGCGCCCGAATTGTCGCTGGCCCTGCTGGAAGCTGCCGACGCTTGCGATTTTCTTCGGGTCCGCGATCTTATGGTGCAGATCGCCCCGCTCTACGAATTCGCGGGAGTCTGTGCACGGCACCGTGGCCGCGACCCCTGGGTTCTGCCCGACTACACCGCCGGTCACATCTACGTCGGGGTTCTGAAAGCCGCCATGGACATTGTTGGCCTCGCGGCCGGCCCCGTACGCGGTCCCAGCGACGATCTGACCACCGAGGAGCGGGCGGAATTGAAGGCCCTTCATCTCGACATCGGTCTGGTCTAACGGACCGGGTGCGATCCGAGTATCGAGACAACAGACGGAGAACCATGGATACCAGATGGATCGCCACTGTGTCGCTGAGCTTGAGCCTCTTGTGCTCCTGCCGGTCTTCCGGCGGACCCGAGTATCAAGCCTCCCAATGGGAGTCCGCGATTCCGGCGAAAGATGCGCCCGAACAAATTAAAGAAGTTTCCACTTCCCAATTGAGAGACTGGATGACTGCCGGTCAGGCGTTCACGCTGATCGACGTTCGGGAAGACAACGAGTGGCAAGCCGGACACGCTGCTACGGCCATCCACATTTCGCGCTGGACGCTATCCGGCAAGATCGGGACAGTCGTGCCAGACAAGACCGCCCGTATCGTGCTCTATTGCCTGGGTGGCGTGCGGTCGGCGGCTGCCGCGGAAGCGCTCCAGAAAATGGGTTACACGAACGTGTTTTCTCTGACCGGCGGGTTTAAGAATTATCAGCTCGCGGGGTTGCCAATGCAGAAATGAAATCCTCGCACGGCCAACGAACAGCGATGATTTCCACCATGCGGCTCAGACGAGCCCAGACTCTTCCAGCAGAGCGGAGTTGTTCAGGATGTCCGCGGTTGGCCCTTCCGACCGGATTTCGCCGTCGCACAACAGAATCGCCCGCGAGGTGGTTGCGCGGAGGAAGTCCAGGTGATGGCTCGCGATGAGTTTCGTCACGGCAAGCTGATTCAGTGTGTTCGAGAGTTGACGGACGGCGCGTCCATCGAGCTCGGCAGTGGGTTCGTCGAGAATCAGGAACTCGGGCCTCCGAACCATTGCCAGAGCAACAGCCGCCCGCTTCCGCTGTCCCAGGCTCAAATGCGTGGCCGGGAGATCGGAGTACCGGCCAAGTCCAAATCGATCCAGCCAATCGCGGGCAGCCTCCTGTGCTTCCTTCGGGCTCAGCCCCCCATTCACGAGCGGCAGCGCCAGGTCTTGCGCCAAGGTCGGCATGAATAGCTGATCCTCCGGATTCTGGAAGACCATCCCGATCCGGGCCCTGCTGGCTTTGGCCGGCGGGCCGCCAAAGAGTCGGACCACACCCGCACCGCGGAGCAACCCGGCGACGCACCAGAGCAGCGTGCTCTTGCCGGAACCGTTGGCACCGACAAGGCCCACCGATTCACCGGGAGCGATCTGGAATGCGATCCCTTTCAGCGCCGTCTCCGACTCGTAACGGAAGCTCAATCCCGAGACTTCCAATACCGGTGTCATCCCTGTCCGCCGCCTATCGTTCGCGCAGCATAGAAACGCTCCGCCCGGTCAATCGCACGGCGGAAAACCGAAGCGGTCGCCCACGCCAGCGACTGGAACCCACTCCGCCTGAAGTTCGCCGATACGCAAAGAGAACGGGCCAGAAAGACGCGCCGCACTTCCTCCACCAGCATCGCGGCGAAATGGCGCACGAAAAGGAGGAACATCGCGGGGATGTACCAGCGCGAGCGAGCATCGAGCACGGCGATGAGATCGTCCCACGGGAGAACCCGAAAGGCGGCCGTCGAGAGCAGGAATACGGCGACCGTGCGCAGGGGCAGTCCGATGTCCACGGCGCCGTTCAGCCATTGAAGAGCGGTCAGGACCAAAGCGAAGAAGAGTACGGGAGCCGCGAAATGCAGCGCCGTTCGCGCCCTGGTGCGAAGGGCGGCATGCGACGCTATTCCGAGGCCGATGGCGGCGGCAAGGGCGCCTGGCCCGAACCGTAATGCCGCCACGCCGGCCGCCATCAGCAGCAGGAAGGCGAGTGATCGGATGGCTGCCTTCATCGCTTGCGCGCCTGCACGCAGTACCAGCCGCTCTCGTCCTCCGCGCAGAGGACCTCGGCCCCCATGGTGGCGAGCAGCCTCCCGAGGATTCGAGCCTGGGGCAAGCGGTCGTCGCCTACCGGGCCGCCCACCTCCGAGTGGAATTGGTTGAGTTGTTCGCTTCCCATCGAGTGACCGATCGACAGCAGTCCGCCGGGACGCAGGCAGTTCAGCATCTGTCGAAGAGTCCCGTCCACCGGCGTCAGGTGCGGCAGGGCGTTGAAGCAAATCACCCGGTCGAAGATACCGTCGCGAAATGGCGGGCGTTGGGCTTCCGCGCACACGTGTACCGCGGTTTTCGCGCCGTGCTTCTTCCGGTTCTCAAGCAGCATGGCTTCGGCCAGGTCGAGCTCTACGATTTCCCGCGGCGCTTCGGCCTGTCCAAGGTACGGCAGAAGGATGCCGGTGCCGCAGCCCACATCAAGAACCCGGTTGGCGGAAGCCCCGAGGCAGCGCCCGACGAAGCGGGACAACGTCCCCGCGTCGGGCGGCAACGGCAGTTGATCCCATCGGCCCGCCAGTTCATTGAAGAAGGTCTGTTTATGATTGGGAGTCATGATTGAAAAGGAGGCCGCGCCGGCGAAGAGTCTGCCGCACCACCACTGGAACCACGGCAAGTTGGAGAAGCACTCCCGGCAGTCCTTGAACCAGCGCCGCCGCAGTCACGATCGTGGCCGGCAGATGCAGCAGTTGTGCGAGCAGCCAGGTGGCTCCAAGAGAAGTCGCCCTGCCCAGCAGAATCGCAGTTATCAGTGCGTACCACAGGCGTGATGGGCGGCCACGATAGATCGCCGCGGCCGTCCCGCTTAACACCGCGCATTCCAGCGACATGCTGAAGGCGACCGGAGGGAACAAGGGAGGCATCCCGGTCGTGACGGCGGAAAGCAGCGGCACCAACGCGCCTGTCGCCACGGCCCAGGGAAGCGGCACCAGGAAGCCGTTCAGCAGCAGGGGGAGGAGCATGGGAAGAAACTTGCTGCCCAGTCCAACGGCATGGAAGGCGATCGGCAAAACCAGCCCCATCGCCGCCATGATGGCGCTGATCACCATCGCACGAAGTCTGCCGTCTTTGCTCTGCATGGTCAGAAGCTCAGTGAAAACCCGCCTGTGGCGTTGATGCCCGGCATCGGATAGCCCGTCACCACCTGGTAGTCCTGGTTGAACAGGTTATCCACCACCGTCGTAAGACGCCATTGCCGGTTCAGTGGAATCGTCATCTTCAGCGAGCCGAGTGTGTACGCTCCCAGTTTGCGGCTATGCTGCGAATCCCCCCAGCGCTCGCCAACGCTCATGCCGCCGAAGTAGATGAATGCGCGGCCGGCATCGAAATCGATGCCATAGTTGAATTTCTGCCCGGGCACGTAGGGCGCCAGGTTGGTGGATCGGAGATAAGCGTAGCCGGATTGAACGGCGACACGCTTGTGGACCCGCCAGCGCGCGGTGGTCTCGATGCCGCGATTCAGCGCCGCTCCCGTATTCAGCAGCCGGAGATTCGGATAGTAGCCGGTTGTGGCGATCAGGTTGTCGAGGCTGGCGTAGTACCCGGTCACCGAGGCTGCCAGCGACTTTGCCGGGTGCGCCTGGAAGGTTGCCTGATAATTCCAGACGTGCTCTGGCAGGAGCGCCGGATTCGGCGCCGGGAACATGTACAATTCGCGAATCGTCGGATTGCGGAATCCGCGAGCGACCTCGGTTGAGAACGCGCATCCAGGAGCGAGGGTGAACGATGCGCCGAACTCGGGCGCCGCGATTGGTCCGAACAGGGAGTTGTATTCATACCGCACGCCGGAGTGCAGACGCACCCGGCTGGTGGCGGTCCACTGTGCGCGCACGAACCCGGCGCCGGAATTCAGCGTGTGCCGGCCATAGTCCAGGCGGCTGATGGCGTTTCTCGCCTGGCCGCCATAGTTCACCACGTCGCTGCCAACCTCGAGGATCAACCGCGGGGCGATGGCGATGTTTTGATCGACGCGAATCCCCGTGGTCCGGTCCGTGGATCGGAATCCATCCGTAATGTGGTGATTGCCGTAGCTGGAATAGGCTCGAATGTATCCCCAGGCGCTGGTGGTTGCGTCGTCCAGGTTCGCGCTGAATCCGCCGCGGCCCACCTTTGCGTACGAGTTCACCAATGGCGCATTGATCGGGCCGGGGTCTTCGACATGAAAATGTCCGTAGCGGCCGTCAATCGACGCCTTCCACACGGACGAGAGGTCGTAGCCCGCGGTGATGGTGCCATCCTGGTCGCGGAACGCGGAACTCGGACGATCACCGCTGGTGTGCGATACTCCTGCATTGACCGAGTAGAAGCCGCGCCGGAACCGGGCGCCGTGGGAGAGCCGGTATTGGCCCGTGTAAAACGAGCCGAAGCTCGCTGTGAGCCGGGTGCTCATTCCCTCCGGCGGTTCCCAGTTCTTCACCTCCACCACGCCGCCCATGGCGTTGCTCCCATAGAGCACCGATGCGGGGCCTTCAGTGACGCTGACCGAGCCGGCGTCGGAGAGGCTGTAGAAATCGGGGAGCGGATGTCCCATCAACCCTTGAAAATCGGGGCGCCCGTCCACCACCACCAACACTCCGGTGTTGGGCGACCCGCCGACGCCGCAGATGGTTACGCCACCGGTTCCGTTGGTCGATATGCCGTAGCCCATCACCCCGCGGCGCGTGACGGACACACCTGGGACCACCTCTTCCACGGCATCGAAGACCGTTCGGGCGCCAGTCCGCTCGATTTCCAGGTTCGAACTCACGGTGGTCACGGTGTCGGGGTCGTCGCGGACGATCACGTCGATTGACGATCGGACCATGGCCGGTCTCAGACGAATCACCGCGGGATCGGATGCCGCTCGTTCGATACGATCGCGGAACAGGTCGAAGCCGGAAGCCTGCACGGTGATCTCAACGGGAACATCCACTTCGAACCTCGCAGCGCCGTTGGCCGGCGTTACCGCAACCGCCGGCGAATACCGCCGATCCGGACTGTTCACTTCTACTCGGGCGCCGGGGACCGGCAAATCCCTGTGGATCGACAACACGAACCTGAACCTCCCCATTGACGCACAACAGCCCAATGGGGCACATTGCCATGGCGAGCACTTTCAGAGCAAGACGCATGATTAAGGGATAAGGGTAGCACAGATCTGAATATCGTGCTACGAAAGGACCTCATCCAAAGCGAATCTAGAGTATCGGTCTGGCGACTGAGCATGCCCCACCTGGGCAAGCTAAAGCCTGCCCCACCCTACCGCACCACCCGGGCGCCTTTGCCCTTCATCACCGACTCGACTTCCTTGAGCGTGGCCATGCTGGTGTCGCCCGGCGTAGTCATGGCCATGGCGCCGTGCGCGGCGCCGTACTCGACCGCCTGCTGCGGCGTCTTGCCGGCCAGAAAACCGTAGGCCAGGCCGGAAGCGAAGCTGTCGCCGCCGCCCACCCGGTCGTAGATCTCCAGGTTTTCGCGCAGCGGTGCTTCGTAGAATTCGCCGCCGGTCCACAGGATGGCGCCCCAGTCGTTCACCGATGCCGTCTTGGCGTTGCGCAGCGTAGTGGCCACGGCCTGGAAGTTGGGGTACATCTTGACCACCTCGGCAATCATCTTCTTGAAGTTCGCCGGGTCCAGCTTTGAAATGTGCTCGTCCAGACCGGGCACCTGGAAGCCCAGCGCCGCGGTGAAGTCTTCCTCGTTGCCGATCATGACGTCCACCAGCGAGGCGATCTTGCGATTTACCTCCACCGCGCGGGCCGTGCCGCCCTGCGACTTCCACAACGACGGCCGGAAGTTCAGATCGTAGGAAATCACCGTGCCCGCCGCGCGAGCCGCCTCCATGGCCTCGATCACGATNNCCTGGAAGAGCTGCTTCCAATCCACGTCGCCGGGCTTGAGCTGGGAGGCCGCCGACCAAGCCCGGTCGGAGCAGCCCACGGCCGCGCGCACGCCGAAGCCCTTCTCGGTGAAGTTGAGTCCCACGCGCGCCGCGCGGCCGATGCCGTCAAAGGGCACCCACTTGACGTGTGACAGATCCACGCCGCCTTGCAGCATGAGGTCCTCCAGCAGACGGCCGATCTCGTTGTCCACGATGGCGGTGACCACTGTTGTCTTCAGGCCGAAGCAGCGGCGCAGGCCGCGGGCCACGTTGTACTCGCCGCCGCCCTCCCACACCTGGAAGGAGCGCGTGGTCCGGATGCGCCCGTCGCCCGGGTCGAGCCGCAGCATGATCTCGCCCAGCGCGGCCGCGTCCCACTGGCACTGCTCGCGAGGTTTGAGGTTCACGGCCATGGTCACATTCCTCCCCGGATCTGGCGGATCAGATCGAGCGTATCCTTCACCTTGGCGGTGATGCCCGCCCAGTCGCCCGCTTTGAGCAGTTCCTTGGTGACCAGGTTGGAGCCCATCCCGACGCAGGCCACGCCGGCTCCGAACCAAGCCTTGAGCGAAGCCTCGGTGCTCTCCACGCCGCCGGTGGGCATGATGGAGACCCAGGGGCATGGGCCCTTAACCGCTTGGACGAACTTCGGGCCGCCGACCTCGCCGCCGGGGAACACCTTCACGATCTCGCAGCCCAGCTCTTCGGCCTGCGAGATTTCGCTGGCGCTGCCGCAACCAGGCGAGTACGGGATCTTCCGCCGGTTGCAGGCGCGCGCCACGTCGGGGTTGAGAATCGGGCCCACCACGAAGTTCGCGCCACAGTTGATGTAGAGCGAGGCCGTGCCAGGGTCCACCGCCGAACCGACGCCGAGAATCATGGCCGGGAGTTCCTCGTTGCAGTACCTCTCCAGCTCCGTGAACACTTCCCAGGCGTGGTCGCCCCGGTTGGTAAACTCCAGCAACGGGCAGCCGCCGGCGAAAACCGCCGCCGCGACCTTCTTGGCGACCTCGATATCAGCGTTGTAGAACACGGGCACCATGCCCGTCTCGATCATCTTATTCAGGACTTTGAGTCTTGCGAATCGTGCCATGTGTGGCTTCCTTTCTCCTATGGAGTTGTCTCTATGACATCCTTGAGCGCTTTCCGGGACAGTACCCGGTGGGGGTCCACCAACAGCCACGCCAGCGACCCCACCACGCAGAGGGCGGCCGCCACCAGGAAGGACGAAGGCCAACCGAAGGCGTTCGCCAGCACGGGGGTCAGGGAAGCCGTCACCGTGCCGCCGATCTGGTTGCCCATGTTCATCACGCCGGAGACCGATCCCGCGGAACGGCCCGCAATGTCGGCGGTCACGGACCAGAAGCAACTCGTCGAGAGATACAGCGCACCGGCGCCGCCTGCCAGCACGATGCTGGCCACGCGGGCATCCTGCGCCTGCATCGCAAACACGATGAAACCGGCGGCCACCGCCATGCAGACCACCGAGATGCCGCAGCGGCCGACGCGTTTTCCGTAGCGCTTCGTGAGGCGGTCGCTGATGTAGCCCCCCAGGGGAGAGAAGGTCGCCATGGCCAGGAACGGCAGCATCCCGAAGATCGCGCTCGCTTTCAGGTCTAACCCGCGGACCGTGTTCAGGTAGATGAAGAACCAGGTGAAGAATATGTAGGAGACGTAGCCGAAGGCGAAGTAGCTCACCGTGAGCGCCCACACTTCCCGGCTGCCCAGGATGACGCGCCAGGGAAGAGCCTCCCCGCTATCCAGCGCCGCCTGCTTCGGCATGCCGGAGCGAATGTACTCGGCTTCCGCCGGCGTGACCCAGGGGTGTTCCTCCGGACGGTCCCGGGCGATCAGGTACCAGACCAGGCCGGCCGCGAGGCCGATCAAGGCGCAGATCCAGAAAGACCAGCGCCATCCGTAGTGCAGAAGAATAAACGTAATCAGGGGCGGGGTTACTCCAGCGCCGGCGCCCACTCCGGCGAAGATCAGCCCGTTGGCCAAGCCCCGCTCCTGCGAGGGGATCCAGCCCGCTACCAGCCGGTTGGAGGCGGGGAATACCATAGCCTCCCCGACACCGAGAAGGAACCGCGTCGTCAGCAGCACCGCCAACACGCCGGGAATGCCTGCGGGCACCATGGCGACGAGCGCCGTGAACACGGCCCACCAGACAGTTGCGATAGCCATAATTCTGCGCGGCCCGAAACGGTCCGCCAGGCGTCCCCCGGGGGCCTGGAACAGGGCGTAGCCCAGCACGAAGCTGCTGAACACCCAGCCAAGCCGGATGTTGTCAAGGCCGAATTCCTTCTGGATGGCGCTGCCGGTGATCGACATGTTCACCCGGTCCAGGTAGGCGATGGCGCTGATGGCGAAGATCCAGCCAACCAGCAACCATCGGATGCGGCC
>PMYB01000115.1:0-122 GCA_003170915.1 Bryobacterales bacterium
AAGCCCGGCGTAATGGTGGTTGCGAGCTCGGCGCTCAATGCCACCGCGCGGGCTATCAGCTCCTGCGGATCGGAGATATCGGCCGGGGTGATCTTGTTGACCACGTCGGCGGCGGCGTAGCC
>PMYB01000115.1:146-791 GCA_003170915.1 Bryobacterales bacterium
CTGTTGAAAATCGCGCTCTGCAAGGCCCCCGTTTTGAGCAGAGCCTCTTCGCGGCGAACCTCGGTGATGACATCCACCATGCCGGCGGCATCCCCGGCGGGGGCCGCTGTCGCCAGTCCATTAGCCATGTGGTTATCCCTTCCGATTGTTGTTTTGCCGCGCAACTACCCCGATAATCCCTGCACGCGTGATGCCAACAGTTCAAAGCAATGCATGGCGGCGATAGAACCAGGTCTTGACAGCTTGCACCAAGAACAGGTATGTCAGGGCCAGCAGCGAAATGGCACCCAGCAACGACAGCGGTAGTGGGGTGAACCCGAGCAAGGGGCCGAGGGGCGTATACGGCAGCACGGCGCCAACCACGGTGACGGCCGCTACACTCGCCAGCAACTGCCCGCTGGGACGGCTCTGGAACGGGTTGCCCGCCGTGCGGATCACAAACACCACCAGCGTCTGCGTGGCGAGGGATTCGACGAACCATCCGGTCCGGAACAGCGGCGCGTTGGTGGCGGCGTGGAACATCCACAGGAGCACCCCGAAGGTAAGGAAATCGTAGATGGAGCTGATGGGGCCGATGATCGTCATGAACTGGCGAATGAACCCGATTTGCCACCGCTTGGGCTTGTGCAGCAGGGCCGGATCGAC
>PMYB01000115.1:799-22757 GCA_003170915.1 Bryobacterales bacterium
GATGCCGCGGCCATGCTGAACATATTGCCGAAGTTGGAGCTGGTGCCCATGATGATGTACTTCATGATGTTGGCGAAGCACCGCCGCCCTTCCATTACCCCGTCGTTCAAGACCGCCAGGTCCTTCTCCAGCAGGATGATCTTGGCGGCGTCTTTGGCCACATCCACGCCATTCATTACGGAAATGCCGACGTCCGCGGTGTGCAGCGACGGAGCGTCGTTGATGCCGTCGCCGATGTACCCGACGACGTGCCCGCGCGCCTTCAGACCGAGGATCACCCGGTTCTTTTGTTCCGGAGACACACGGGCGAAGATGGCGCCGTGCTCCGCCTGGTACGCCAGGGCGGCATCGTCCATGGTGTCCACCTGGTCGCCGGTGACAATGCGGTCGGTAGGGAGGCCGACATCGTGGGCCACCTTCTGCGTCACGTACTGATTGTCGCCGGTCATGATGACCACGGAAACGCCGTTCTTTTTCAGCGTTTCGAGAACCGCGACAATCCCCTCCTTGGGCGGGTCCAGGAATGCCGCGAACCCGGCCAGCGTCATCTCCCGCTCGGCCGCCAGCGGATAAGCATCCTGCTTCTCTACCTTCCGGAAGGCGACCCCCAGGGCGCGGTACCCGTCGGCACTCAACTTCTTTAGGGTCTCCGCCGCCTGGGCGCGCCGGCTTTCGTCGAACGGTTGCGGAGCCCCGTCGATGCTGACGGTCGCACAGATGGCAAACATGCTTTCCGCCTCGCCCTTGGTAATGAGGAAATCCTCGCCGCCGCGGCGCACCACCACGGAGAGGCGCTTGCGGTTGAAGTCGAAAGGGATCTCGTCCACCTTCTCATACTCCACAATGGCAGGGCGCTGATACTTGAGGATGGCGTCGTCCAGCGGGCTCTTGATGCCGGTTTGAAAGTAACTGTTCAGATAAACGAACCGCAGGACCTCGTCGTTGTCCCGGCCCTGAACGTCCACGTGCCGGTCCAGCGCGATCTCGCCTTCGGTGAGGGTGCCGGTTTTATCGCTGCAGAGAATCTCCACGCTGCCGAAATCCTCGATCGCCGTAAGCTGCTTGACCAGGACCTTTTTCCTGGCCATCCGGCGCGCTCCCTGCGCCAGCGAGATGGTGATGATCATGGGCATCATCTCGGGCGTCATCCCGACGGCCAGCGCGACAGAGAACAAGAACGATTCCAGCAGCGGGCGATGTAAGACGATGTTCACCAGCAGGACGAAGAGCACCAGCAGCATCATCACGCGCGTGATCATCAACCCGAAGTGGCGTATGCCGCGGCCGAATTCGGTCTCCGGCGGCCGCATGCCCAGCCGCTGGGCAATCTCGCCGAAGGCAGTGTCCTTGCCGGTGCGAACGATGAGCGCGGTGCCGATTCCCGTCTGCACGGCAGTCCCCAGGAAAAGGCTGTTGCTGGCGTCGGCAATGGTGTGCTGCCCCGCCGGAAGATCGCCCGCCGCCTTGTCGACGGGCAAAGACTCTCCCGTGAGCGCGGACTCGCGCACGTGCAGGTCCTTGCTGTCCAATAAACGGGCGTCGGCCGGCGCCAGGTCCCCGGCATTGAGCCGGATGATATCCCCGGGGACCAGTTCCGCGACCGGCAGTTCCAGTTCGTGGCCGTCGCGCAAAACCGCGGCGGTTGTAGCCACCTGCTTGCGAATGTCCTCCACCGCATGTCGAGCCTGAAACTCCATGTAGAAGTTCACGACGACGCTGAGCAAGACTATGGCGATGATGATGGTGCCGCCAACGTGATCGCCCAGCACGATCGAAATGGCGCTGGCCGCCAGCAGAATGAGGACCAGGGGATTGGCAAAAAAACGCAGAAAACCGAACAGAGGAGCGAAGCGGGACTCCCCTGTCAGGCTGTTCGGGCCATGCAGACGCAGCCGCTGTTTGGCCTCTTCGGAAGTCAGCCCGGCTGGGGTGGCTTCGAGCAGGACGAGCAGGTCCCGCTGGGGCATATCCCAGAAGCGGTCTAGCGTCTTGTCTGGTTTGGTCATTGGCAGGCTCTCCCTTGAATTCTACACGCTGTGTGGGCTTGATACCCCGCGCGCCGCCGAAAGTTTGGCCTGCACGAACTGCCGCATTCGATGCAGAATCTGCACTATGCGCCGGTGGAACCGCCGGTCCGGCAGTACGCCGGTTGGCCCGCAGTCGCCAAGGTAGCTCAACTCGCCGCTTTGGACCCGCGCTTGCAACCATTTGTCGCGAAGGAGAAAACGATGCTTTGGACAATTTGTGTAATTCTGCTGGTTCTGTGGGCGTTGGGAATGGCAACCTCCTACACCGCTGGCGGGCTGATTCACATCCTGCTGGTCATTGGTTTGATCGTGCTGGTATTCCGCCTGATTCAGGGGCGCAGGGTTGTTGGTTAGGACCGTTTAGGCAAGCTGCCGGCGATTGGGCAGCGGATTGCTACTCAATAGTCGGGAGAGTGAAAGAAAATGCCTTTGGCCGGTATTCCCTTGTTAAACATCGTCATCGTGCTGGTCGTGGTCGGGGTGGTATTGTGGCTGATCAACAATTTCATCCCGATGGCCGGCAGCATCAAGACGATTCTGAATGTAGTGGTTGTGATTTTTGTCGCGATTTGGGTCCTGCAGGCGGTCGGAATGTGGGGCCGCATAACCAGTTACAGATTTACGCAATGAGCCGGTGCGGTCCGGCCCGGCGGACCAATGGTGCTAAGGAAGGAGTTGGATTCATGCGTTCGATACTCGTCATCGGCATAGCTGTCCTTGCGATTCCCTTAACCGGGTTCGCTCAGTCGCTCGAGCCGATGGACGCGACCGACAAACTCGTCTACCACATCAAGCAGACCGTTGGTCCGTTGGCGATCGTCGGGGATGCGGCGTATGCCGCAATCCTTCAGGAAATCGATACCCCAACGGAATGGGGACAGGGCGGGGCGCCCTACGGCAGGCGCCTGGCGTCGACCGCCGCCTGCTCCGGGATCCATAGCGCTATGGCTTTTGGTTTGGATTCAGCCCTGCACGAGGATCCCCGCTATTTCCGTTCCGCCGGCGGCGGCTTCTGGCACCGCGCGGGACATGCGTTCCGCGGCATCATTCTCACGCATACGGACCATGGAACCGAAACCTTCTCCGTTTGGCGCTTCGGCAGCGCTTACGGAGCGGCCTACGTTTCGAACCAGTGGTATCCGGGCCGGCTCAACACGGTGGCCCTGGGATTCGCGCAGGGTTCTCTGCAACTCGGATTCGATCTGGCCCGCAACCTGGCATCCGAGTTTGGGCCGGATATCAAACGGATGGTATTTCGCCGCAAATGACGGCTCCGCCCGTCCCGTTCCGCCGCAACTTGGTAGAATGGAAGGCGATGCCCCGACTACCTAAGGTTCCGGGCCGAATCCTCATTGTCGACGATGACGAGCGTCAGCGTACCGCCCTGGCTGCCATGCTTTCCGATGGCGACTTTGACACGCAGCTCGCGGCCGACGGGCAGGAAGCGCTGGAACGGCTCGCTGGCTTCAACGCGGACGTCATCGTTTCGGATCTGGTCATGCCGCGCATGGACGGTTTCGAACTGCTCCGGCGGCTGAAGGAAGAGGGCGACCTCACTCCGGCAATTGCGCTCACCGGCTTCGGCAGCATGGAAAAGGCGCTGTCCGCGGTGCATGACCTCAAGGCATTCTGGTTCCTGGAGAAGCCGGTGGAACCGCGCGCCTTCAAGACGCTTCTCGAACGCGCGATTCGCTACAAGAGAAGTCTGCAGAAAACCGACGAGCTGAAGCGCGACCTGAGCCTTCGCGGCGTACTCGGAGACCTGGTAGGAACTTCCCCGGCGATGCAGCAGATCTTCTCGCTCATCAGACAGGTGGCGCCCACTTCGGCGCCCGTATTGATCCGTGGAGAGAGTGGCACCGGGAAGGAGTTGGTGGCACGGGAAATCCATAAGTGCAGCCCGCGCTGTGATGGCCCTTTCGTCGCGATCAATGCAGCCGCCTTACCCGAGACTCTGGTTGAGAGCGAGTTGTTCGGCCACGAAAAGGGCGCGTTTACGGGAGCCATGGAGCGTTCGGCCGGCAGCTTTGAGCAGGCTCACGGCGGCACTTTGTTGCTCGACGAGATCGGCGAGATGCCGCAGTCTATACAACCAAAGCTGCTGCGCGTTATCGAGGACTTGCGAGTGCGGCGCCTTGGCGGCAAGCACGAAATCGCGGTAGACGCCCGGATCCTGGCCGCGACCAGTCAGGAAATCGGAACGCATTTGCGCGAAGAACTTTACTATCGGTTGAGTGTATTCCAGATCGTAGTTCCGCCGTTGCGTGAACATATGGAAGATATCCCGCCGATTGTCGATGTCATGCTGCAGAATCTGAACAAGAAACACGGCACGCGCGTTACGGGGGTCGATGCCGAAGTGCTGGATCTTTTTCATCGGTACGATTGGCCCGGCAATGTGCGGGAGCTGCGCAATGTTCTGGAGCGAGCCATCATCATGGCCGGCGAGGGTTTGATCCGGCCGGCGAACCTTCCTTCTCCCGCGCTCGGTGCGAACCCCGGGCCGTATTTCCGGTCGTCGTCCGGCTGTGAGGGTCCGGCCATGCTTCGGCCTGGCCAGCCACTCATGAAACTCGAGGAGGCTTACATCAAACTCACCCTCGAGCACGTGGCTGGCAATCGCAAACGCGCCGCCGAGATGCTGGGGATTAGCCTGCGAACACTGCAGAACCGGATCGCCGCACTCCGCGATGAGGAGAAGGCGGCGACTCCCGGCTCGTGAACCGGCTGGCCTCGATGCGCTCATGGCTTCCGCTCAAGGCGCTGCCGCGAGTGTTCCGGCAGGCATCGAGCGAATGGGTCGACGATAACGTTCCGCGCCTCGGCGCTTCCGTCGCATTTTATACGCTGCTGTCGCTGGCTCCCGTGATTGTCATCGCCGTCGCTTTGGCCGCTCTGGTTTATGGGGAGGAGGCTGCCCAGGGCCGGCTCGCATCGGAAATCCAAGACATGGCCGGCCCTGAAGTGGCGCGGACCATTCAGGAGTTCATCCGAGGCGCCTACCAGCCCCGGACAGGCGTGCTTGCGACTTTGCTCGGCCTGGCGACCTTGATATTTGGCGCCTCTTCCATCTTTGTGGAGTTGCACGAGGCGCTGAACACAATCTGGCATGTTTCGCCTCCCCCCGACCAGACCAATGCCGCCACTGTCATCCACCTGATCAGGGATCGCTTCTATTCGTTCGCGACGGTGTTGGGTATAGGTTTCCTGTTGCTGGTCTCTCTGGTGTTGAACGCCTGGATGACGGCCATGAAGATCTCCGTTTCGCGGGCTGGCACGCTCATGATTTTATACCTGGTAACGGCGGTGCTGTTCGCGGCTCTCTACAAGATCGTTCCGGACGTCAGATTGAAGTGGAGCGACGTCGCCCTCGGAGCCATGATCGCCTCATTGCTGTTTATGATTGGCAAGCAGTCCATGGCGTGGTACTTCGCGCATGCCACCTTCGGGACGTATAGCGCCGCCGGCTCTCCGATTGTCGTGTTGCTATGGATATACTGCTCGGCGCAGTTGTTCTTTTGGGGCGCCGAGTTCAGTAAGGTGTACAAGAAGACCGTGGGATCCCAAAGCGACCGGCGACATTGAGGGCGCCCGAGCCGGTGTGCGGCCTCGGCGAGCATAGCGCGTGAAAAGGTGTTATCGGTACTGTTGGGGGCGGAGCGCCCCGGAAAGGAACCCACTTGTCCATGTCCCCAACCCAAACTCTTGCCGAACGACCCACGCGAGTCCGCTATTGGGTGATCGTCTTCGCGGTCACGCTGGCGGCGGTCACTTACATCGATCGGGTGGCGATCTCGTTCGCGGCCCCGTCCATCCGCCGCGAGTTGGGCCTGACCGCGGTGCAGATGGGATGGGTGTTCGCGGCGTTCAACTGGGCCTACGCCATGTTCGAGATTCCGGGCGGATATCTGGGCGACTGGATCGGCCCGCGCAGGGTGCTGATGCGCATCGTGCTGTGGTGGTCCACCTTTACGGCCGCCACGGGGTGGGCGTGGAGCTTCCCCTCGCTGTTGGGCACGCGCTTCCTGTTCGGCGCCGGCGAGGCGGGCTGCTTCCCCAACGTGGCCAAGGCCTTCACCACCTGGCTCCCGGCCCGGGAGCGCGTGCGCGCGCAGGGCATCATGTGGCTGAGCGCGCGCTGGGCGGGGGCGTTCACGCCGCCCCTGGTGGCCCTGATCATGGGTCTGGTGGGCTGGCGGCACGCCTTTGAAATCTTCGGCTGTCTGGGCCTGGTGTGGGCCGTGCTGTTCTTCCTGTGGTTCCGCGACGACCCGATGCAGAACCCCAAGCTGAACGCCGCCGAGCGCGAACTGCTGCGCGGGAGCTCCCAGATGGCAGCCGGCCACGGCGACGTTCCCTGGGGCAGGTTGGTGCGCTCGCAGCAGGTGTGGATGCTGTGCGGCCAGTTCTTCTGTCTCAACTACGGGTGGTGGTTCTATGTCACGTGGCTGCCCACCTACCTGCGGGAGGCGCGCCACGTGGAGATCGCCTCGGCCGCGCTGTTGAGCGTGCTGCCGTTGTTCTGCGGGGGTCTGGGGAATCCGGCCTGCGTGCTGCTGACGCGCGTGGTGACGCGCCGGACGGGGAGCGTGGCCAAGGCCCGCCGCCTGATGGGCTACCTGGGATTCGCGGGCGCCTCGGCGTTCGTGCTCATCTCGACCACGTTTCGCGACCCGCTGCTGGCCATGCTGGCCATCGGGGTCGCCAGCTTTTCGAACGACCTGGTCATGCCGGGCGCCTGGACGGCGGCCATGGACGTCGGCGGCAAGTACGCTGGAACGGTTTCTGGCGCGATGAACATGGTGGGGAACGTCGGGGGCGCGATGGCGCCCGTGGCCATCGGCTACATGCTGGCCTGGAGCCACAGCAACTGGAACCTGACGTTCTACGTTTCCGCCGCGGTCTACGCCATGGGTATTCTGTTTTGGGCGTTTCTGGACCCGGTCACGCCGATCGAGCGCAGCTAGCACAGACAGCGCGCTACTATGGCGGCCAGTGTGGAATCCGGAGGAGGATCTGCGAAATGAGGCGCGGGCGGTGGTTCGAATCGAAGAGGTGGGGCCTCTTCCGGCGCCCTCCCTACATCTCGAGTGGTGGAATAGGATTCCAGTGCTTCACCCGCGCCCGATAAACGGCATCTTGGTGGCCATCACGGTCATGAACTGCACATTGGCGTCCAAGGGCAGGTTCGCCATATAGACCACGGCTTCGGCCACGTGCCGCACATCCATGCAGGGCTCGACCATTTTCGTGCCGTTGGCCTGGAGAACACCCTCCGTCATCCGCTCGGTCATTTCGGTGGCGGCGTTGCCGATATCAATCTGGCCGCAGGCGATGTCGTGCTGGCGGCCATCGAGCGAAATGCACCTGGTCAGCCCCGTGATGGCGTGCTTGGTGGCGGTATACGGCGCCGAGTTGGGCCGGGGCACGTGCGCCGAGATGGAGCCGTTGTTGATGATGCGCCCGCCGCGCGGCTGCTGCGCCTTCATCAGCTTGATGGCCGCTTGCGCGCACAGGAATGCTCCGGTGAGGTTGACCGCCACCACCGCGCTCCACTGCTCGTAGGTGAGGTCTTCCATCGGGATGCCGGGCGCGCTGATTCCGGCGTTGTTGAAGAGGACGTCCAACCGGCCGAAGGTGTCCCTGGTTGTGGCGAACAACTCCCGGACGCTCTCGGGTTGGCTGATGTCGGTGGGCACGGGGAGCATCCTGGCCGATGCGGCGGTGCGCTCCAGTTCCGCAGCCCGCCGCCCGGCCAGCACCACGGAATAGCCCGCTGCATGCAGGGCGAGGCTGGCCGCGCGCCCTATGCCGCTGCCGGCGCCAGTCACCAGCGCGACCTTGCCGTTGGCGATCATGATGGTTTCATTCTACGGCACGAGCATGACCGGCGCTTGCCAGAAGGCCGCCTTCCGCCCGTTCGGATCCACCACGCTCACCTGGCAGTCGTACCGGCCCGGCGGCAGCTTATTCAGCGTCAGGCTGAAACCCAGCGGCAGCGCTTTCGACTTGGGGTCCAACCCTTCCGTCACAGCCAGCGGCGGCGTCTCGAACGCTTTGGTCTGCCCGTGGTAGAAGGTCACGAAGGCCACCAGCGGCTGGATGGCCGTTGCCCCGCGCTCGTAGGCCTGAAGATACACGTACATATCCCGGCTCTTGCTGAACACGCGCGTCACGCTGGGAATCAATTTCTGCCCGTCCTGAATCAGCGGGTTGACCACCGGCCCTTTGCCCTTCGCGTTGAACAGCGCATCCTTCAGGTCCACGCGTTGTCCGCTCAGCACCACCGAGCTAATGGGAATCCGCTTCAGCTCCTTGTTCAAATTCGGGATGACGAAGTTCTTGATGTAGGTTCCGATTCTGCCGGTCTCGTCGTCGCGGGCCAGAACCTTGAAGGTGTAGGCCCCTGGAAGCAGCGTGAAGCCGGTGTCGTACTGGATGGGTTGCCTGGCGAGCTGGGCCGCGGTTTCGCCGGTCAGCTTGATATCCACCTTGTCGCGCACGTTGGCCATGGTGGCGCCGTACTCGTCCTTGACCTCGCCTATGAAA
Source organism: Bryobacterales bacterium (assembly GCA_003170915.1). Classification (GTDB taxonomy): domain Bacteria; phylum Acidobacteriota; class Terriglobia; order Bryobacterales; family Bryobacteraceae; genus Fen-178. The sequence continues at coordinate 9,376 of PMYB01000115.1, forward strand.
TCGACGATCGTGTGTTCCGCGCCGCGGCGCCGCGCCAGCGCCAGCTCGCTGCCCGGAATCTTCATCACCACGGGGACAAAATACTCGGCGGAATTCAGTTGGAAGTAATCCACCTCCATGGCGATGGTCAACTCCGTAATCGGATCGCCCAGCATCAGCGCATCTTGCAGTTGCCGCTCCTTGTCCACCGAGGTGAACTTAGTGAATTCCTTGCCGGCATAGTAACCCTGGCGATAACTCAGTTTGGTGGATGAGTCGCCGCCGACCGCGATCTTGATCCGGCGGAAGCGCCCGTCCAGAGCCTGGTTGGCCGAGTAATAGCCGAGAATGTAGTAGCTCGCAATCGACTGCTCCGCCTGCACGATTCCCACTGACAGGTCGTTGTTGTCCAGCAACGCCTTCCCGCCCGTGTCCGCGGCCAGCGCGTATAACGTATCCTGCGACTTCTGAAAATTGTTGGCGTTCGCCATCGCCGAGCTGCCGGAGTACATCCCGATGCCGCCCGGCGACCCCCTGGTGGCATCGCCCAGCGGAGCCTGCGCCACCAACCCGCGCGCGTCGATGGAATACAGGGACACGTTGGCACGGATGGCGGCGTTGGTGGTGGCCTGAAACTGCGCCTGGTTGTCGACGCCACTCAGCCGCAGGCCGCTGGCGAAGTAAATCAGCACCTTCTTCTCGTTGAGCGTGCCCAGCATCTGGGCCGCCGTCTGTAAAGCGGCCAGTTGGCGGTCAGTGTTGAAGAGGTTGAATTCGCTGTCGTCCTCGCCGAATGCCGTGCCCGTATCGGCGCTGCTGTCGTCGGCGTCGGTGAAGTCGAATCCCTGCGCCTCGCCGACAAACAGTTTGTCGACGGTATTCTCCAGGTCGTTGCGATTGCCGGTGAAGTCCCGCAGCACGTGGACGCCATCGGAAAACGACAGAATCGCCATCAGGTCCGCCGGCGCCATCTGCGTTCTGATGAACTTGACGGCCGCGGCTTGGGCGCGCAACTGGTCCGGGACCGGCATGGCGCTCATGTCGAAGTACAGCGCCAGCAGGCGCCGGTCCTTGTAGCGGACATCGCCGGGCCGCTCGGGCGAGATTTGGCCCCGCGTGACCGGCGCAACCTGGTCTCCAGCCGGCGCTGGGGCGGGCACCGCGAGCGCCACCGGCGCGGCCTCCTGCATCTTCTGGTATTCGCAGAAACTGACGGTTTGCGCTACCCCGTCTTCGGTCACCACGAAATCTTTGGCGGTCAGACCCTCGATCGGCTTGCCGTTCTTATCCGTGACCGAAACCGTCTCCACCACCAGTTGCGTGTTCACCGTAATCTTCACCGGCTGGGCCAGTACCCCGAGAGCTAGCACCATCGCGAGCACCGGCGCTTTTCTCCATCGCATGTTTCAGAACCTCCATCGCAGCGTGGCCTGCACGCTGCGCATGGCATTGGCCGCGTTGGGCAGCCCGAACTGCGCGCTGTTTATGACCGTGTTCCAACTGGGAAACGTCACATGGTTCAGCGCGTTGGTGGAATCGAATCGCAGGTCGAAGTCCCCAAAGGAGCGCCCCATCGAAGCGTTCAGCGCAAACTGGTCCGGACCGGTAATCGAGTTCCTCCCCGCATCGCCCCAGAGCCCGGCCGCGGCCGCCGCGTACGCCGCCGGGTTCAGGAAGCCGCCCGCGGGAGCCGCATAAACCGGCGCTCCGGTGTAATCCGGCCGGATGCTGCCAGTCACGCCCGTGTTCCGCACCGCCGCCACATAGACCGGGGTCAACGGCATTCCGCTGCCCGCTGTGATGTTCGCGATGAACGTCCACCCTTTGAAAGCCGCGCCCTCCCAACCGCGCAACAGCGTTCCGCCGCCGATTCCTATCCCGGTGGTGTATTGCACCTGCGCCGTTACCAGGTGGCGCTGATCGAAATTCGAAAGCCCGCGCTCCGCCGCCAGGTTGAGCCAGTTCTGCGCGATCACCTGGCTTCCCTGCCCTCTGCCGCCCAACGCGGCGTTGTCAATGGCCTTCGCGAATGTGTATTGCAGGCTCGCCGTGAAGCCGTTGTGCAGCCGCCGCCGCAATTGAACCAGCCCCGCCTCGCGCGTCGAATTGCCGTTCGAGGTCATGTACGCATAGCCCGCGGGGCACGCCGGGCACGGATTCACCGCCCCCGCCGGAAACGTATTCGGCAGAAACACCTGCACCGCTCGCGTCCCTTTGATGCCAAGATAGGTCGCGGTCATGACCATCGATCCGGCCAGGTCCTGTTGCACCGATAGGCTCCAGTTGTGCGAATAACCGGCGCGGAAATCCGGATCAATCGCGAACGTGTTGGCCGTGGTCGAGGGCGACGCGTTAAATCCGTTTGCCAGCGTCAGCGGATTGGCCGGGCTGTTTTGTACGCTCAGGCTTTTCGACAGCGGGGATTGCTGCGCCATCTGCGTCGCAATCGCCTGGTAGATGGAGGAGTTGTAGTAGAGACCGTATCCCGCCCGAACCAGCGTGGATGTTCCGAAAAAGGGGCGCCACGAGATCCCCACGCGCGGCTGCAAAGCGTGCTTGTCGGGCTGAACCAGCGAGCTCGGATACCGCTGCCCCGTCAGCGGACCCGTGGGGTTGCTGCCCAGCACCGGCGCTTCCGCCGCAAATCCCGGCGCCACGTCCAGGTTCACCAGCCGGCCATATTTCTCGGCGATGGGCGAGTTGTATTCCCACCGCGCGCCCGCATTGATGGTGAGTCCGGGGCTCACCCGCCAGTCGTCGGTGAAGTATGCGTCGTAAGACGCCGCCCGAAAATATTTATCCGCGTTGCCGAAGGCGATCGCGCTGGTGTCCGGAACGCCTAACAGGAAATCGGCGAAATCGTTGCCCGTGGCCGCGCCCGTAAATGTGAAGCTGCCGCGCGCGTTCTGCTGCGCCAGCAGGTTGAATTGCTGCCTGCGGTAATCGGCGCCAAAGCTGATGTTGTGCGGCCGGCGCATCCAGAGTCCGGTAAACGATACGCCGCTAGTCTGGTTGCGTGTGAGGGATAGCGCGGCGTCCGAGAGCGCCGCCATGCCGCTGGAAAAGGACAGATTCGGCGGCCCCCAGTTCCCCGGGTCCTGGTTATTGCCCGTGATTCCCGCTTCGCCCGAAACGTTTTCGCGGTTCGCGAAGTACGGCGTGGTGCGCATCGACAAGCGGCTGAACTGATATCCCAGGCTGAAATTCAGCCGCTGGCTGGCCATGTACCGCCAGTTGGCATTGGCGTTGAACCCGGTGGTATTGGCGGTGTCGTCGAAGCCGAACACATTCGGTCCCGAGCTCCGCGCATTGCGGTAAGCAAAGCTGCCGTTCACAAAGTGCTTCCGGCTGAGCATCTTGTTGGCGCGCCCCTGCGCGTCGTCCTGATGGCTGATGCCCACCAGCGGAACCTGATAGTTGTAACCCGCGGAGTCCGGAAAATTCGGCGGCGGATAGAACTTCAGCAGCGCCGTGGATTGCGGCGAGATCCGGCTCGAAGGAATCGCGTTCCCTGGAAACGGCAGCCCATTGGTTGGATCGGAAACTGCCTGCGAAAGATCTCCGCTGCGCATCGCCTGGGTGGGCATCAGGCTGCTATTCGTGCTGTCATTGCGGCTGCGCGTCGCCTGGTAGTTCACAAAGAACTGCCCTTGCCCATGGAGCAGGTGCGGAATCAGGAGCGGTCCGCCGAAAGACGCACCGGCCCGCAGGTGGTCGTACGCCGGTTTCTCCGTGTTCTGGCCGGTGAGGGAATACGGCCGCGCATCCAGCGCCGAATTGTCCAGAATGAGACTCAGGTCGCGCTGGTACATCGATCCCGGCCCTTGGCGCGCATTGCCGATGGCGCGTCGCTCAATGGCCCCGCTGCTGCTGCCGCTCAGCACCATGGCGTCGGACGCGGTCTGATTGAGATCGCCCGCCGCACCGCCTTCGTTTCCCATGTCCGCGCCCTCGCCGGCTGCATTCACGTCGGCGCGCTGAAACCCAGCCTGCGGCCGCGGCCTCGCGGCGGGCTGCGTGGCGGACGCCGCGCCCCGAGCCGCCGCTGCCGGCCTGGTTTCCGCGTGAATCTCCTCGAGCGGCAGCACCTTCAGCTCCCAAACCGGGCTGGGCGCGCCTGGCGCAACGGCCACTTCCTGTTTGATGGTGGAGAAGCAAAGCATCTCGACTTGAATGGTCCAAACGCCGTCGGCCAAGTCGGGAAACGAATAGGCGCCCTGCTGGTCGGTCACGGCGACGAGTTTCCTGTCGCCCCCGGTCGCAGTCACCGTGGCGCCTGGAACCGGCAGGCCGTTGAAGTTGACCTGTCCGCGATGCTCGGCGGCCGCCAGGCCAGAAACGGCAAGCCAGGCGAAGGCCGCGTACCTGAGGCCGTCAATTCTCAACCGGCGCCTTCTCCAAATGGTCGATGACCAACAGGTCCACCGGGCCTTTTCGCTGCTCCAACTTCAGCCCGAGCTGCTCCTGAAGGGCGGCAAAAAGACTGGGATTGGATTGGGCGTCCGGCGCGCTGGCCATCGGCATTCCCGGTCCGCCTTCGCCTGGAGGAGGAGGCGGAGGAAGCCCACCCGGCAGCCTCATGCCCACGAGGCCCTCTGGCGCGAAGTACAAGGTGAAATCGTAGTTTCCCGTCAGTCCTGTCATATCCACCACGGGGAGGTCCAACTGGCCTGACAGCATTTCGGCCAACCCGGCCATCGACTGTCTATTGGCCGTCATGCGGGCATTTCCGTTCATCAACATCATCGCCGTAGCGCCGCGGCCGCCCGACCCGGGAGGCAACACCGGGAAGCCGTCCTTGCCTATCGCGATCTTGCCCATGGCTGCGGCGGGTCCATCGCTCTTGGGCACGTCGCCTTCTTTGGGGGCAGCATCGTCCACCGACTCCTTCAACTTCGGCCCATTCTTTCCCACCACCAGCACGTACATGGGCAGGTCTTTCTTTTCCCGGTGGAGCGTCAGTTTGAAGCGCTCCGCCAACAGGTTCTGCAGCATCGCCATGAACTCTGCCTTGGTGGCGCCGCGCGGCAGTTTCGCGACAATGTCATATCTCTCGGAATCCAGCCAACTCGGCCCCGAGATCTGGAACCCCTTCACTCCGTACGCGTTCATGAGAACGTTCTTCACCGTGACATTGGTATACGTAATCTGGCCGGGGTCGGGGGTCCCGGGACCACCGCGCATCATCACGCGGATGGCGTTGCCGGTGATCGGCGCGGCCGGCTTGACCGACGCCACTTCGAATGTCGGCGAATTCTGCGCCGTCTGCGCGAAAACCGCGCAGCACGTGAAGACTACCAGGCTGGCGCCCATGATCGCACGTAGCATTGCTTAGATTTCCCTTGACTTCAATGTAATCTATGACGAGCCGGCGCGCAGAACGTTGGGTCATCCAAGAAGAAAGCGAGCCGCCCCGCTTGCTACAATGGAAAACTCCGCAATCATGGCCGATCAGTCTATACAGGAACTGGAATCCCGTTCTCTGGCGCGAGTCGCATCCGCAGGCTCGCCCGAGGAGCTGGAGGCCGTTCGCGTGGAAGCGCTGGGGCGCAAAGGCGCGCTGGCGCAAATCAGCAAGGAGATGGGGAAACTCGCGCCCGAAGAGCGCGCGCGCATCGGCAAACTGCTCAACAGCGCCAAGCAGAAGCTCGAAGAGGCGCTGGAATCCAAGAAGCGGCACTTCGCCGAAGCGGCTCTCCGCGCCCGCCTCGACGCCGAGTGGATCGACCTCACACTGCCCGCTCCCGGCCCGCGCCGCGGCCATCTGCACCCCATCACGCGCATACAGCGCGAGCTCGAGGATCTGTTCGTCTCGCTGGGCTTCACGGTGCTGGATGGCCCCGAAGTGGAGACCGAATATCACAACTTCGACGCCCTGAACATTCCGGCCGATCATCCCGCGCGCGACGCCCAGGACACTTTCTGGCTGGATGGCGGCAACCTTCTACGCACCCACACTTCGCCGGTGCAGGTGCGCGGCATGGAACGGCTGGGGCCGCCGCTGCGCATGATCGCGCCCGGGCGCACCTTCCGCAACGAAAGCGTGGACGCCTCCCACGAGCACACGTTCTATCAGCTCGAGGGCATGATGATCGATCGCGACGTTTCGGTCGGCCATCTGATCTATTTCATGAAGACCATGCTCACCGGCGTGTTCCAGCGCGAGGTTACAGTGCGGCTGCGCCCCGGTTTCTTTCCATTCGTGGAACCCGGCTTTGAGCTGGACATCCAGTGCCTGATCTGCGGCGGCGCCGGCTGCCCGGTTTGCAAGCAGAGCGGCTGGGTGGAACAGTTGGGGTGCGGGCTGGTGCACCCCAATGTGCTGCGCATGAGCGGCATCGACCCGGAAGAGTGGAACGGTTTCGCCTTCGGCCTGGGCCTGACGCGCCTGGCGATGATGCGCTACGGGATTGACGACATCCGCCACCTGCAAGGCGGCGACCTTAGATTTTTGGAGCAGTTCTAACCTTGAAGTTCTCTTACAACTGGTTACGCGAGCTGGTCGAGGACCTGGATCACGCACCCGGTCCCCTGGAAAAGCTCATCACCATGAAGACGGCCGAGTGCGAAGGCATCGAGGTGGCGGGCGAATGGCTGGACCGCGCCCGCGCCGCGCGCGTGGAATCCGTCGAGCCGATACCCGGCAGCCACAACGTCAAGGCCGTGGTGGACGCCGGGCCGTACGGCCGCAAGACGGTGGTGTGCGGCGCGCCCAACTGCCGCCCCGGCGTGGTCACCGCCTACGTCCCCATCGGCAAGAAGGCGATCGACGGTGTGGAAAGCGACGGGATGCTGGCCAGCGCCGCCGAATTGGGCATCAACCGCGACCATTCGGGCATCTTCGAACTGGAAGCCGCCATCGGCGCGCCGGTGCCCGGCTGCGCGCCCGACAGCGTGATCGAGATCGACAACAAGTCCATCACGCATCGGCCCGACCTGTGGGGGCACCACGGGATGGCGCGCGAAGTGGCTGCCATTCTCGGGCGCAAGCTGAAGAATCCGGTGCGGCTCGAGCTGCTGCCGGAAGGGCCGGCCGCTGTCAACATCCAGATCGAAGACCTCAACCTCTGTCCGCGGTATAGCGCGCTGGTCTTCGAAAACGTCCGCGTCGAGCCTTCGCCCTGGTGGCTCCAGTGCCGCCTCACCGCCATCGGACTGAACCCCATCAACAACATCGTGGACATGACCAATTACGTCATGGCCGAACTGGCGCAGCCCATGCACGCCTTCGATGCGGATCTGCTCAAAGGCGGTACTATATTTATTCGCCCCGCCAAACCGGGCGAACATTTCCGCGCGCTCAACGAAGAGGAATACACGCTGGATGCCTCGAACCTGGTGATCGCCGATAGCGCCGGCGCCATTGCGCTGGGCGGCGTGATCGGCGGCCTGGATACGTCGATCAGCGAGAAGACCACGCGCGTGGTGCTGGAGAGCGCCAACTTTCAGGCGTCTTCGATTCGCAAGACCTCGGTCGCCATCAAGCTGCGCACGGACGCCTCCATGCGGTACGAAAAGGCGCAGGACCCGGCCAACACGGTGCGCGGACTGGCGCGCGCCATCGAGTTGCTGCACGAAATCGCGCCCGGCATCCGGCTGGTGGGCGGTGTGGCCGACCAGAAGAAGGTCATCCCAGTACCGCCCGCCATCCAACTTCCGCTCGACTGGCTGGAGCGCAAGCTCGGCCGCGCGGTGGAACCCGCGGAGGTGCGCGACATTCTGGAACGGCTGGAATTCGGCGTCACTGAGCCGCAGCCGCGCATTTTCTCCGTGACTGTGCCAGGGTGGCGCGCCACCAAGGACGTTTCCATCAAGGACGACCTGGTGGAAGAGGTGGGCCGCATGGTGGGCTACGATTCCATCACGCCCCGCGCGCCGCTGATTCCCTCCTCCGTGCCGCCCGGCAATCCCGAGCGCAAGTTCCAGCACGAGGTGCGCGACATTTTTGTGGATGAAGGCTTCACCGAGGTCTCCAACTACTCGTTCATCAGCGAAGAGGCCGCACGTGCGTTCGGCTTCGATCCGGCGGCGCATGAACGCGTGGCCAACCCCATTGCTTCCGACCAGGCGCTGATGCGCACCTCGCTATTGCCCGGCATCTGGAAGAACATCGTCGAGAACAGCAAGCACAAGGACGCCTTCCGGCTGTTTGAAATCGGCTTCGAAATTCACCAGCGCGGCGGCGGCCTTCCCGAGGAAATCCCGCACCTGGTAGCCGCCCTCTACGACCGCCAAGGCGATGGCTCTTCCGGCCTGTTCGAAATCAAGCGCGCCGCCGAGTGCCTCATGCCGGGCGCGCGGGCATGCCCCGCCGAACCGCGTCCCTTCGAACACCCCGCACGTTCCGCCGATATCCTGTGGAAGGGGCAAACGGTTGGCCGCCTCTTCGAGCTGCACCCGTCGCTCGTCGAATCGGGCCGCGCGGCGGTTCTCGATCTGGACCTCCGGGTGGTCTGGCCGCTGAGCGCCGCTGAAATCAAGTACACGCCCATACGCCGCTACCCATCGAGCGCCTTCGATCTTTCCGTCGTCGCCGGCCTGCGCGAGCACGCAGGCTACCTGGAAGCCAGCGTGGCATCTTTCGCCGGCCCGTTGCTGGAATCGATTCAGTTTCAGCGCCAGTACTCCGGCGCGCCGCTCGAGGAAGGCCAGAAGAGCGTCTCTTTCCGGCTGACGGTGGGCTCGCCGGAGCGCACGCTTTCTTCCGAAGAAGTAGGCGAGATCCGCGCGCGCATCATCGAGAAGATGCGCGGGCTAGGTTACGAACTCCGCGTGTAAGTGAGGTGTATCGTCGATGCGTAAGCTGTCGATTTTCCTTCCGCTCATGGCATTCAGCGCCCTGGCGCAGCCCCAACCCAACACTGACAAAGAAGCCGCCATGAAGGCCGACTTGGCCGGCCAGATCGACGCCATGAAGAAGCAGGCGCAGGTGATGGTGGACTCGGTTTTCAGCTTCGGGGAGCTTGGGTTTCAGGAATTCGAAACGTCGCGCTACCTCACCGGCATTCTGGAAAAAGAGGGCTTCCACATCGATCGCGGCGTCGCCGGAATTCCCACCGCCTGGGTGGCCAGTTGGGGCGAAGGCAAGCCGGTGATCTCGCTCGGTTCCGACATCGACGACATTCCGCAGGCGTCGCAGAAGCCCGGCGTGGCTTGGCACGAACCGCTGATCGAAGGCGCGCCGGGCCACGGCGAGGGCCACAATTCGGGCGTGCCGCTGAACATTATTGCCGCGCTCGCGGTGAAGAAGGTCATGGAGCGTGAGCACTTGAAGGGCACCCTCCGGCTGTGGCCCGGCGTGGCCGAAGAGGAACTCGGTTCCAAGGCCTACTACGTTCGCGCGGGCTTGTTCAAGGATGTCGATGTCTGCCTTTTCGTGCATGTCGCCAACAATTTCAGCGTCACTTGGGGTGCGTCGCTGAACCAGAACGGCCTGGTGTCGGTCGAGTACCTGTTCAAGGGCGAGAGCGCCCACGCCGCCTCCGCACCGTGGCGCGGCCGCAGCGCCCTCGATGCCGTGGAGCTCATGGATGTGGGCTGGAATTTCCGCCGCCAACACCTCCGTCTGGCGCAGCGTTCTCACTATGTCATCACCAATGGCGGCGACCAGCCCAACGTGGTGCCGCCCAGCGCCTCGGTCTGGTACTACTTTCGCGAGGCCGACTACGACCACATCATGGACATGTGGCGGATTGGCGACAACATGGCCAAGGCCGCGGCCCTCATGACCGATACCACCTTCACCTCGCGCCTGCTGGGCAGCGCCTGGCCCGGACACTTCAACCGTCCCATCGCCGAAGACATGTACGAGAACATCAAGAAGGTGGGCCTGCCGGAGTGGTCGGAAGCCGACCAGACTCTGGCCAAGGCGCTGCAAAAGGAGCTGAAGGTCCCGGTGAGAGGGCTCAACACCAAGGTGCCGGAGATGCGGGCTCCGCGCCCGCCCGCTCCAACCGATGGCGAGGATGGCGAAGGATTCGGCAATATGCCCACCGGCGGCGGGTCCGACGACATCGGCGACATCTCGTGGACCGTGCCGACCATTACGCTGCGCTACCCGTCCAACATTCCCGGCGGTCCTGGCCACAACTGGGCGGACGGCATCGCCATGGCAACGCCGATTGCGCACAAGGGAGTGATCGCCGGCGCCAAGGTGCAGGCCATGACCATGCTCGATATCCTCTTGCACCCCGAACTGGTCGAGAAGGCCTGGGACTACTTCAAGAACGTGCAGACCAAGGACGTGCAGTACAAGAGCTTTCTGCGCCCCGGCGACCGCCCGGCCACCTGGCTCAACCAGAAGATCATGGACGAATACCGGCCGCGCATGAAGGCGCTCTACTACGATCCTTCGAAGTACGACACGTATTTGGAGCAGCTCGGGATTAAGTATCCGACGGTGCGGTAGCTGTCAACACGGTTCACTTAAGGGTGGCATCCCGACGCTTCCCGGATGGCCGCCTGGGGTCGTTGACCTGCCAAAAGTCCGGTATGGCGATCACACGTGAACTTGGACTGGCCGGATGGTCCAACTGACGTGACCGGCGTTTACCAGGACGAATCCGGTCCGCAACGCGTCCGACTTCCAAACTTCCTCCAAGCGGACTTCTGGCTCGCGTCGAGAAGACATCGAGGTTGCGGGTGTGGGATAGTTTCCGGATGCGCCGTCACCCGACCACAGGAAAGCGGACCACCGAAAGCCACGCCTTACCGGGAGCGCTTGATCAGCGGCGCAGGCTTCCAAAGGAGGTGACGGACCTGGCCGGATGATAGACTGCTAGCTGAGCTGTCCCAATGCCCTAATCGGTGTTGGACTGCTTTTAGATAGCGTGGCACTGGGGTATCGCTGTCAGGGTCTGAGGAACGCGAAACTTATGGTCGACTTAGGCAACAATCAGACGCAACGAATAGTGCTCTATGCTGACCTTCTGGGGTTTCGAAGCCAAGTCAAGGCGCTCGCCCTGCGGGATGTCGTGCATTCGTTGAAGAGTGTGCTTTACTCTGTTTGCGCTGGAGCCATTAGATACGCCGTGTCGCTGCGGGTGGACGACATTGTTTCGTCGCTTCCCACGCTCGACTGGGACGACCCAGGCTTCAGCAACGTTGTTGAGGAGTTGCGGAAGCGAACCGGTCTATCGGCTCTGCTGATGTCCGACACTGTGGTGGTGTACTCAGAACCGCTCATGCCTGAAAATCCCGAGTTCCAAGAGAGACTCGCCTCGATGCTGTTAGTGGGTCGAATTCTAATGATGAAACTCTTCGAGTTTCACCTACCAGCGCGAGGTGCCATCGCATTCGGCGAGTTCTACGCCGACGCCAGGAACTCGATCTTCTGTGGGAGGGGGCTTGTCGAGTCATATGAAGTGGCAGAGTCACAGGAGTGGATCGGGATGTCGATCTGCGATTCACTGGAGGCCTATGTCGACGCTTTGGTGGACGCCTTTTCGATAGAAGGCTGGGTATCGGGCATGACGGGAGAAAGGTGGAGAACCGTTCGTCCCGGCTGGGACATCATTCGGTATCAGGTGCCCTACAAGCAGGGCCCGAAGGAGCGATGGACCGTCAACTGGTCGTCGGCCTGGAATTATGGAGGTCCAGTTTGTGATGAGTTTTTCGCCGACCAAATGACCGGCAGGAAGGACGTCGACCTGAAGTACGAAAACACGCTTAAGTATCTTCAATGGCTGCATGAGCGTCGCCTTGCAGGTGGGTGGCCGCGGTACGATTTCGGAACTGCTAAGGATGCGTAGACCGGCAGTACACCGGCTTCGAGGTCTCGGTCAAGCTCACCGGCGCATGGCCGAGATTTACCGACTCAATCCATGATTGCCTTGAACTCGTTTAGCCACCGGGAACCGACTGCCACTTTGACGCCACAAGCTCAACCCGCGGGGGCGCTCTCGTCGGCTCCGTCTGGATCGTCGGCCACTCGGAAGTTAACCCCAAACGGCGTTCCGGGAGATCAGTCCTGGTATGTCCCGGTCCAGGAAGGATCTGAAACGTCAACCACCTCTGGCCCCGGCAAGACCACGCCCCTGCCGCTTGTTCGAAGGGTGGCGAGGGGCGGAGGGGCGGCCACATCGCAGCTTGTCCGCCTATAGAAAAGAAGGTAGGCTGGAGTTATGAGCAAGCAGACTGCCCAGTTGTTGGAAGCCTTCGAAGCTCTGCCCGAAGAGGAAAAGCGGGTTTTCACAGTGGAGTTCCTGCGCCGGGCGGTACCGTTCGATTCCGGTCCCCTGGACGATGGGGAAACAGCCTTGGCTGCCGACCAGCTCTTTGGCTACTTTGAAGCTGAGGAAAATGACGCCGAGTCGCGGCGGTGAAGTGTGGCTTTTTGATCTCGGCATGGCGGAGAAGGTTCGCCCCGCTCTTGTCGTCAGTGTGGGATACGGCGACGTAGACCGCGCCTTGATCACCATTGTTCCGCATACCACCAGCCTTCGCGGTTCCCAATACNNCGCGTTCCTGGTCCAGAACCTTGCGACATATCCGAACGTCAGGGCTATTCGAAAGTTGGGGACGCTCAAACCCGATCAGTTCAATTTGGTCTTCGCCGGGCTTCTTCGCTGGCTCGGTGGCGCCCGCGTATAAGGCGCAAAGGCCTCGCGATTCAAGGAATGCAGAATCANNATAGGCCTCCTCTCCAGCCTTCCCGTGGCCCCTGATTTTGCCGGTCACGCCCGACCTCACAAAATTTTCCAAACCCCCTCAACAACTTACGGCCCTCGCCCCCGTCCGGGCAAAGTTCGCCTGCTACTGTAGTTGTCACAAGGGCAGTCCCTCCGGGCTGCCTTTTACTTTTTCTAACGAAGGTCTCCAGACCTGCCAGGAAAGGCCCTTTTATGCGCACTCAGAAGCAGAGCGCCGCCTCCCGTGAGAACGGAGGCAAGTCCCACGGCGCCGCCACCGCCGAAGGTAAGGCGCGCATCGTCAACGCCAACCTCCAAACCGGCATCTTCGCTGAAACCCAAGTCCTCATGTGGGAATACCAGGAAGATCTCCAGGAACTTAAGGACGAATACTACGCCCGCCATCCGCCCGCTTCCCCCGAGGCGCGTTGCCTCCTCGACCAAATCGTCATGTGCGAATGGCACCTTCGCCGCTTCGGCTGGGTCGAGGATTCCCTATGGGAAAAGCTCTTCACTGCCAGCCCGCAGAACCTCGACGGATGCGCCTATGCCCTCCAGCAAGGCGACCAGACCTTCACCCGGCTCCAGCACCGCATCAACTCCACCCGCCGCGCCTTCCATACCGCGCTGAAAGAGCTGGAACGCCTCGAAGCCCGCGACCAGGATGTCGTCTTGGTCGGCCCCCACCCGGTCTCGCCCGTAACCCAAACGCCGGAAACCCAGTTACAAATCCTTGGGAGTCTCCGCAAAAATGACCCGGGCCACCCCGCCCCC
>PMYB01000015.1 GCA_003170915.1 Bryobacterales bacterium
CACTCGTACATTTGGGAGACCTGAGCGTCGAGTGCGTTGATCTTGGTTTCCCAGACATCGTCGATGCTCACGGCCACATCGGGCCGGAAGGGCGCGGGCTTCTGGAAGTTATCGTCGTAGTAAAGGAAGATGGGATTCCGGCGCAGCGCCGGCGCTTCGGGAACGATGTTGGGTACCACCACCATGTAAGCCGCGTCCTGCACCAGGACGCCGGTGTAGCGATGATCGGGATGGTAGTCGTTGGAGCGCGGCGCCACTACAATATCGGCGTTCCACTGGCGAATGGCGCGGATCACCTGACGGCGCACTTCGAGCGTGGGCATCAGCTCGCCATCGTGGTTGTTCATCACCTCGTACTCGGCGATGCCTAGGCGGCGGGCCGATTCCTGGGTCTCCGCGTACCTGCGGCGCGCCAGGGCCGCGCCACCCATCTCCTGGTGGCCGGCGTCGCCGTTGGTTACCGAAACGAATTTCACGGCAGCTCCGGCCTTGGCGAACTTGGCGGCGGTTCCGCCGAACTTGCCGTCGCAATCGTCCGGGTGAGCGCCGAACGCGATCACGCGGAGCTTGCCATCCTGCGCTTGCGCCATAGCATTATTCGGGATCGCCAGCCCGCACAGTAGCACCATGGTCGGAACAGTTCCAATCGACCAGAATATGCGTTTCAACATCGGGCCTCCTCTCCGCGAGGCGCAACGTCCCGCGGCGGCCTGCGGCGCAAAGCGCTGCGCGCCGACCTTTTGGGATCTTACCAGCAAGCGGGACACAGTAAACCGGGAGGGAATTGGAGCAGGTTTCCGGGCAGCTCCGAACTGGCGTGGTTCTGACTGACGCGGTGATCGATTGCGCGCAGGAAAGCTGCCGATATTGCCGCATATCGTTCTGCTTCCGGCCGCGGGCGCGCACCGCCCTGCGCGGCGGCAAACAAAGGCTTTCGTACGCCTCTCATTTCCGTGACCGGGACTTCACAAGACTGATCCCCAGAATGCTGTTTTGAGGACCATTAGGAAAACGGTAGTGTGAGGAATCTCATGGCGGACCGGGCCGTCAGCCGGTGGTGATCGCACTCAGGTATGGCGGTGGATCATCGGTACTGGAGTACCATATCTTGGCGTTCCATGACCGGGCATAATGCAAATACTCCCAGTACGGAAAGCCGCTGATCCGCGTGACTTCCAACGCGCGACCCAACAGAATGTAAAACCGCATCAGGATCTCATCGTCGTCCGTCGCTCGCTGCAGTGCCACGCCGCGAGCATCCATCGGATTTGGGCAAATTCCTGAATCGCAACAAAACGTGACGAGATACCTGTCCAAGGACAATATGACGTTTGGCCAGACGTGCGCAGCCGTGCGCAGTACGTGGTCCAGCAATTCCTCGTGCATCGTGTCCGGTGCCAGCGCATCGCCGATGACAAAAAGAAAGGTGAACACTTGGTGAAGGTGATTGTGCAGAGGATCGAGGTTCTCCCCAAACCGGAGGTCAATCGCCGTACCCCCAGCGGAACGGTCCAGTGATTTGACCGACTCCAGATTCTCCATCGCCTCACGAAACTCCCTTTTCGTCCGTAATGAGGACTTCACCTGTCCAACGGCAACAATCGATTCGCATGGATAGAAGCGCTTGCCCCCCGCTGTCTCGAAGCGCGGACATATCGAGGCATCGGCAATGATGATGTCCAGCTGCTGGCTGGCTGTCCCATGAGAATCGAATGCGAAACCGGTCGAGATCTCAAACCGGGAGGGTAAGTACGCACGCAAGAATTGCCGAACGACCGCTTCCCTGCCAGTACCCAACTCCCCGGGATGCGGAACCAAGCGCTCGGCCAAATCAGCACGCATGCGCCTGCCCGCGCCTTTCAGCAGGTCGGTCAAACTGAAGCTGGTCATCACCACTCCTCCAATCAGATTAAATGCTGGTGCTGATGACTACTATAGCCAACAACGCGGCCGAAGACGCCCAGATCAGCCTCAAAACATTGATGCCATGGAATGTAGTACACTCCTAGGCAGGCCGCCCGAACTATGAGTGATCATTCCAAGATTGAATGGACGGATGCGACGTGGAACCCTGTGCGTGGCTGCCAAAAAGTTAGCCCGGGGTGTATGCATTGCTATGCGGAAACGTTCGCCGAACGTTTCCGCGGAGTCCCCGGCCACCCGTACGAGCACGGGTTTGATCCGCGCCTTGTGCCCGGCAAACTCCTCGAACCGTTGCGGTGGTCAGGGTCACGCCGGGTCTTCGTCAACAGCATGAGCGACCTCTTCCAGGACACTGTCCCCGACGCCTACGTGACCGCTGTTGCTGCCGTGATGTGCCAGGCAGATTGGCACACGTACCAGGTCCTCACAAAACGCTCGCAACGCCTCCGCAATCTGCTCGGCACGACACTCCGTGCTGCGGCAGCCGCACGGCACGTCTGGTGGGGAGTGAGCGTCGAAGACCGCAAGTATGGCCTACCACGGGTCGAGCACCTGCGCGCCACCCCGGCAGCCGTCCGCTTTCTCTCTATCGAGCCCCTGCTCGAAGACCTCGGCACGGTCGACCTCACCGGCATTCACTGGGTGATTGTGGGCGGCGAGAGCGGCCCCGGCGCGCGCCCAATGCGCAGGTCGTGGGTGGAGTCACTGTGCGAACAATGCAGCGCGGCCAAGGTCCCGTTCTTCTTCAAACAATGGGGCGGCGTCCAAAAGAGCAAAAGTGGGCGCACCTTCAACGGCCGAACCTACGACGCGATGCCAGCACTCAACGCCGCGCGGCTGCCATCGCCGGCAGCGCGACGCACGCTCCTGACAGAACTCCTAAGGCTCACCGCCGGTTGGGAGAGCGCGCCACTGGTAACGATCCCGACGCGCAACCCATCGCAGGTGAGGAACGTCGCGTGACGGATACACCCAGCTTCGAGGATTGGCTCTACACGCCCGTGGAACAGCCGCGCGAGAACAAGCTCAGGCTCAAACATCTCAAGCAGCCCATTTGGACCGAGAACAAGGCCCGCTTCATCCAACGTTATCTGTATTCGTTTGTCATGGTGACCAAGCACGGCGCATAGCTTGACGCGTTCGCCGGGCCACAACGTGTAAACAAGTTGGACGCATGGGCGGCGAAGCTCGTGCTGGAAGGCCAGCCCCGCACGTTCTACCTGCGCCACTATTACCTCATCGAACTCGATCAGAGTAAGATCGCGCTACTCGACGCGCTGCGCGACAAGCACCAGCAGTCAAGTAGTGACCGGCGCGTGCAGATTCAGGTGCTCCAGGGCGACTGCAACATTATCATCCCTGAGCTCCTCGCCCGGCGGCCGATTAGTGATCACGAGGCGACCTTCTGTTTACTCGACCAGCGCACGTTCGAATGCCACTGGAGCACCGTCGAGACCCTCGCCCGGTACAAGAAGAGTGGGCACAAGATCGAGCTCTTCTACTTCCTGCCCAACTCATGGCTGCCGCGCGCCGTGAGCAGAACCAAGAACGTCGAGCGACTCCGGCGGTGGTGGGGACGGGATGACTTCGATGCGTTCCTGCACCTCTCACAGGCGAAGCGGTGCAGCACATTCTGCGAGCGCCTCAAGACCGAACTGGGGTACACACACGTCCTCCCGTTCCCCATTCTGGAGCGAGCTCACGGCCGGCGCATCATGTACTACATGATCCACGCGACCGACCATCCCGCTGCCCCAACACTGATGACGTATGCGTACAACACTGCCGTGCATCCGTTGCCTTCCGAGGAACAGTTCCTCCTCGCACTTGAACGCATCAACGACGCCAAGCCAGACTTGTAACGATTACTCCTGTGATACGCCGATCACGGAACTAACCCCGCCTTGTTGCGCAGCGTTTCGCGCCCGGACCACCACTTCGAGGCTACCGATGCGGAAGCCGACTCTCCCGTCTCCAGTCTTGCTTGATGTCCTTGCCACCCCGAGGTAATGTCCACATGGCTACCGATATTGCCCATTATGAGGACCTAAATGAATGATTTGATTGTAGTTCCGCAAGCGAACCAATGGCAGAAACTCAAGGCACTGGTCCTGGACAGCGTCTCCTCACCGATCACCAAGCGAGTCTACAATCTGGGGCTCGACGAGTTCTTCGAATGGTACGGCCAGGAGCCGCGGCCCGGGTTTACCAAGGCGACCGTGAGCGCCTGGCGCGTTGCGTTGGAGGCTCGCGGACTCGGGTCCGTCTCCATCAACGTCCGGATCACCGCCGTTCGGAAGCTGGCAGCCGAGGCGGCCGACAACGGGCTGCTGGCGCCCGAGTTGGCGGCCGGCATCGCCCGCGTGAAGAGTGCCAAGTCGATGGGCGTGCGCACAGGGAACTGGCTGTCGCTGAAGCAGGCGCAGGCGCTTCTGAACGCGCCGGATATCACGACGACGAAGGGGCTGCGCGACCGCGCCATCCTCGCCGTGCTCCTGGGCTGCGGCCTACGCAGGTCCGAAGTGGCGGCACTGACGTTTACACACGTCCAGCAACGGGACGGCCGCTGGTGCATCGTGGACCTCCTGGGTAAGCATGGCAGGATACGCACGATTCCCATGCCGACGTGGGTAAAAGTGGCGATCGATGCGTGGGCCGCGGCGGCGGGCGTTACTGACGGTGCGGTGTTCCGTCCGGTGAACCGAGGCGACCAAGTCCAAGGGACCGCGCTGAGCGAAAAGGTCGTCTGGCAGCTACTCCATGGGTACGCGGCAGCGGCCGGCGTGCCGGGCATCGCGCCGCATGATTTGAGAAGGTCATGCGCGAAAATGTGCCGGGCCGCAGGCGGCGAACTGGAGCAGATCCAACTGCTCCTGGGCCACGCGTCGGTCCAGACCACCGAGCGGTACCTGGGCACGAAGCAGGACCTCGTGCACGCGCCAAACGACGGGATCAAGCTGAGAGTGGCGGTGTAGCCCACGGGCCGGGTCGGATCGCCCTTACTGCCCGCCAGAGCGCGCTCAACGCGGGCCGCCGCCGTGCCGCACGCCCGCAGGTAAAGGACTCGTCCTGGCTCATGCCGGAATCGGCCACTTTCGCGCCCGGAAGCCCCGTGTTGCGCCGTCTGGCTTCGGGCTGGCTGTGTGGGCCACCGCCATCTTCCGGCGCGCCCTGCGCGCCCTGTTCCGCAACGACGGCGGTTTCGGCGGTGGCTTCTGCGTTCGTCATCGTGGTGATTTTCCTTTCGGCGGTGGATCCGCGCATGACGATTCATCACTCGGGTCGGCCGGAAAGGCAAGCGGAAATTGAAAGAAAACGTGAGACTGGTGCGGAGGCGAAGCTGTGCTTCCTCAACCGGGAGGCAGCACGTGCGTCAGTGCGCGAGTTGCGCGCTTGGGTGGAAACCAAGCTCCGGGAACGCACCGACCAATAGCTACGCCATTACACCTCCGGCCGCTTGGGTCACTGCGAGTCGAATCAGATTGTGCGGGGGAATCAGGCCGCGCAGGCGGGGATTATGCGCGGTGGAGGTGGAGAGCACACCTCCGGCTCTGTGGGTCACAACGTGGGTTTCAGATTGTCGGTGATGCGAGGCCGCGCAGGAGGGAATTACGCGCGGATCAGAGGAGGGCGATCAGTGTGCGGATGGGTGGGTATCTACCGCAAGCACGCTCAAGAGGTCGCTGTGACCACGCATCGTTCGATATCAACCGGAACAGTTCGGCCAGCCGTGGTTCCGGTTTGCAGCCGCACAAGGATACCGGTGAAAGGCGCCTTGCCGGCCGCGAGCGAGTCTTCACTCTTCCCGAATCGTGCCCAGGGCAGCGCGAAGAGCATCCACGTAATCCTGCGTGGATTCGGCACGCTTGACGCAGGCTGGGCATGCCAGCAGATGCTCTTCCAGGGAGGCCAACTCGGCCTCGTCTTTCACCATGCCGAGGTAGTAACGTTCCAGGTCGTGATCGGAGATATGGTTAACGAACTCCACTGGCTGCTCGATTGAAAGTGAACCTCTGGGGGATGCGGACCAGAATCATGCCGGCGAAGAAACCACAGGAGTCCAGCGAGGAGATCGTGCCAGTCGCAGCAACGGCCGGGGCGAAAGAGCTGCGCGGCCTCCCAAGCGGCGCCCAGCCGTCCGGCAGCGGTAGTTCACGGGCACGATTGCTCAGAGAATGGCGATCAGGGCGCGGATCGGAAGGCCCAGTAGGGCGCCACAACTGACTCCTGCGCCGTTGGCGAGGACATCGCCGAGCTCGACGGAGCGGCCGGGCGAGAAATGCTGGCCGGCTTCGAGCAGAATTCCGAGGATGAACATTGAGAGGCCTGCTACGATTCCTCGGCGCCTATCCCGGAAGACGTTTCCACCGCGAGGTCC
>PMYB01000065.1 GCA_003170915.1 Bryobacterales bacterium
CAGGATCTGTGTGTCCGCGTCGAAGCCTTGGCGCCTTCCTGCTCCTCCGCAGTCTTCACGCACCTTCAATCCGGCGCGGCGCCCGGTGGCAACGCCGCCCAACGCCCGGTCCCGCAGGACGATTCCCTCACTTTCTCAGCCAAACAGAAGGCGAAAACCGCGAGCTTTTCCCATAGCCTCCCGCGTCCGCCGCAAGCGCCAGCGGCTCCGTTCAAACGGGCTTATCGAAAGTGCCGCCTCAAGCGGTGGTTCTCACACGCGCATTCGCGTGGGCGGCACTTCCGATAAGTCCTAACGTTTTTCTGCCGGAAAGCTTCAGCGGTCGGGACGAGGCAGGTAAATACTTGGCGACAAGGCAGGAGCACTCTGCCCAATCTAAGGCAAATCGTGGGGGTTTCAGAGACTTTCTTCGGCGGCGATCCCCGACTATTTGATACGCGAGTTCAACGGTGGCTGCACCGCCGCCCACAGTTGTCGGGAACAATCATTTCATCTCTCTCACGATGAATAGCTCAATGCTGCTTAGTCCGACACGCAACTCACTTTTCCTGTATCGGGGTTAGTATGGCGATGCTGTCCGGCCGGACATGGTGCGGCTTGGCCCTGCTGGCCGGTCTGGCCCGGTTGTCCCGTCTGGCCCGGTTGTCCGGCCTGGCCCGGTTGTCCGGCCTGCCCTGCCTTGCCCGACTGCCCGGTCTGGCCCGGTTGTCCGGCCTGTCCTGCCTCGCCCGGCTGTCCCGATTGGCCCGGTTGTCCAGCCTGTCCTGCTTCGCCCGGCTGCCCTGATTGGCCGGGCTGTCCAGCCTGCCCCTGCGCTCCAGGTTGTCCTTGCTGTGGCGTTGTGTTTACAGTGCAACCGCCAAGAAGTAACATGAGCGCAATTACAACTATACCTAGCGATGCCTTCATTTAATTCTCCTTTGTGATGTTGCTCAACGCGAAATGCTCCTACCGCAGCCTGATGGTACTCAATGAGAATGCTACCCATGCCGCACCACTGGGCGCTGTTCTATTTTGCACAGTCAGCCAAGAATAGCACAGAGCCCAAAAGGAGAGCAAGCGTAGCGCAGACCTCCGTTGGTCAGGTCTGCGGCTATTCCTAAAGAAGAACCGCTTGCTGCTCGGCAGATTAGCACCAGCGATGCGGGCAGGCTGGCGCACAAGCCACGCTGGCGCGAAGCATGGTGTCTTTATGCTGTTGTTTGGCGCTGATGGACACTGGGCAGCGCACGCAGGGAGCAAGTCGCGGCGGCGGTCACTGGCCCGAAAGTGGGGTGTTGGCCGTTAGGTGGGGTTTCTGGAAACTTGCCCCCAAACGACGTTACGTCCCCTGACGTCCCGGTCACGTCAGGAGCGATCCGTCCTTGCCAAGAGCCCTGCAGCTCGCACTTCAACTCGGCTTGGTGTTCGCTCGCGCCTGGGCGCACTGGTCCGGCGACCTGGCCCGACAGTACGCTCGGCCGTTAAACCGCCGAGAGGGGGCGATCTAACGCTGCGCTGCGGACGGCCCAGTTCCGCGCGTATGGAGCGGCGCTGATGGCCGGCGAGCGTGGGCGGCGGCGCAGGCGTGAAGGCGCGCCGCCCGGGTCCACCCTTGCACGTGCACGGGAGTCTGGCGGACTCGGGGTGACCGCCTAGCTGCTCGGGCGCCGGGCCGCGACTGCGCGTTCGGATCGTACGCCCGCGCCGCGCGGGCCCTCTTCGTGGTCGCCGGCCTTCCCGTTGGTAGACCGCAGTACAATCTCTCCTAGAGCCATATGGGATTCACAGTGTTCCTTGGAAATCTTCCGACGTGGGTTGCCGCCGAGGACATCAAGTCGTGGTTGGCATCAGAGAATCTGGCTGCAGATTCAATCAAGGTAATTCGCGATCACGAGACCCAACAGTCGAAAGGATTCGCCTTTGTTGAAGCTCCGAATGCGGATGAGATGCAGGCGATCATTCGGCGCTTTGACCGGGCGCCGTTGGAAGACCGCTTGCTCCGAGCCAACCCAGCGCAACCTCTGAGCCCGAAGGGTGGGCCTCCTTCGTCAAGACCAAAACGTGGTCTGGGATAGTTTCGGCGGGGTTCAGTATCTGTACCTATCGTAAATCCAGAACTACTTGAGATCATGTGGTTTGCGTGTCCTCCGCCGTTTCGGAGAGCCAACCGTTACCGTAGATAGATCGCGCCAATCTCCAGAGCCTCCTCTGGAGTCCCAAAGAACGCGCCGGACGGAAACACGCACGGATCGTACTTTTCGTTGCTGTAGGTGTAAAAGGCCACGCTCCACCCGCTCAGGTTCCCCATGTATCGCAATCGGCACAGGTGCATGGGTTCTGGCGAGTCTGGTTCTTGAGCATCGACGTAACAAAAGGAACCTCTGAACCGCACACTCAACTGTGATGCTTTCTTGGGCACTATCCTCGCTGCGTGCTGGAGGAGACGCTGACGCGTCTGTTCTCGGAGGGCAGGAGAGATCTTCTGCCCGCCGCGGTCGGGACTGAACACCCATGTTCGTCTTGCCATGGCTGCAAGGGTACCATCTCGCGAGATCGGGGGAACGTGCCGGCTGCAGTCACCACCTGCATTGGACCGCCGAAGGCGGGAGGCCGTCGAAAGGCACACTGACATCACCGGCAGTGACGAGCTGAATCAGAGGCTCTCGGAACAGCGTGCCGGAGCGGTTCGCGATTACTTGCTCAGCCAGGGCTTGCCGGCCGATACCTTGTCCGCACGAGGTTTCGGGAAGACCATGCCCGCTTTCGATAACAGTTACCGCGGAAGGGCGCCGGAAGAATCGCCGCGTCGAGATTATTGTGTCCGGCGAGGTAATCGGAGTGAAAGTAGGCGCTAACCATCGCCGGACAGCCGGCCACCGTGACCTGTGGCAGGGCGGCTCCCGGCCAAGTGGGTACCAGGTCAACGTCATGGCCCGCAGCGGTCGCGGCGACTGGCACAAGAAACCGTCGGCGACTAACCGCTACTTTGGATCCTACTGGGGCACCACAAGCCCAACGCCCAATCCACGGATATGCGTAGGCCGGAACCGAGCCCGGCCGTGAAGCTACCGATATTGACCCATACCGCTCCCAACGCACGGCGGGTAGTTCGGCCTGACGGAGATCAGCTCAGGGGCGCTGTCGGCGCCACCAACCGAAGCCACAACACGCTGGTCGCCTAAAGTCAACCCGGCCGATACCCGAACATTGGCTCCCCGGCGCGTTCGACGGGTACCAATCAAGTGATGATCAGTCGATGGAGATGGCTCGGTCGAAGACCACGTCGAGCGTCGAGCCCTGCCGGAGATCCACTTCCCGGCCGCGGGTGAGCAACACTGTCGCGAGCCCGACGGCACCGCCGGCTCCCGCCCCGATCCCCGCGCCCGTCCAACTGCGGTCGGCAATGCCGCCGATCGCGGCGCCCTCGCCACCCCTTACCGCCACTTTCTCGGCGTCCTGGCCTTTGGTACCGCCCTGCTGGATCTCGTTCTCTTTCGTCCCAACCCTCTGTTCGGTGCCCTCGGAATCGACGGAACTCAAATGCGGCGAGACCCGGATGGTCTTGCCGCTGGGAAGCGTGAAGCTCTCGATGCGGATGCTGAGTTCAGCGCGCCCTTTCACGCGCCCGCTGCGAACCGCGCGGGAGACCGTCCCTTCCGCATAGCTCTCGACCGGCACCACAAACTGGCCGTTGACCAGAATGGGGGTGGCGGTCCGCATGTAGATACGGTCGCCGTCTCGCGCGGTCC
This sequence comes from Bryobacterales bacterium, assembly GCA_003170915.1. GTDB lineage: Bacteria > Acidobacteriota > Terriglobia > Bryobacterales > Bryobacteraceae > Fen-178. The sequence continues at coordinate 3,732 of PMYB01000065.1, forward strand.
GCGTGCTGATCGAATTGACCAGGCGCAGCAGCACGTGCGTACCCGCCGGGATTTCCGCGGCCGAAACCAGACCGGCCGCGGCGAACACAAGACTCAGGAAGCGCATCACCACTCCTGATCCCATGGTACTGCGTCCTCGGCCCGTTGTGAATCCGCGGCGCGGCGTCCGAATCGTGCTGTCTGGGATGGATCATCGGCTAAGGTTGGAAACTTCCACATGCCGGCGGACCCTCACTGCAAGCGGATCTCTAACCGAAGTCGCGAGGCTTGATGGCATCCAAAACGGCCTGACCGATGAGCAGGTAGATAAGTTCGTCGACAGATTTTCGGTAGAGGTACCCTAGCGAGCGGGTGGGGCCAGGCCAAGGGCTCCCGGCTGGCCGGATCGCTACTGATCCCGCGCTTAACGCTCGCCTACCAGCACCGAAGCAGCACTTGGCGGTAGAGATCGGGAATGTTCAGATCGGCGGCGCAGCGTTCCAGTTCATCCAGCCTGTGGAGCAGATCGCACCGCAGGGCGGAGAGATTCTCGACGTCGGCGCGGGCCAAAACCCATAGCAAGTGCTCCGCCGCCTGAACGACCTCGGCTGCCTCGGAGGATGATCCCATCGCACCCATTTTGCGCCTAATTCCGGCGCGTTTCTATGGGCCGAAAGAGTCATGCAGAACGGGGATTCTTGAGCGCTCCAGGACCCGGATAGCTAACGATATTAACGAATAACGCTCTTTACAAAGCCAATTTCCGGCGCAGAGATGGCCGTACCGGCGCCACTTTCCCAGTGGCCAACGAGCATTCTGAAGGAAGCCCCTAGCCATTCATCTAGGGGTATAATCTGTCTGGGAACGCAGATCCCGAAAGGAAGACTCGGGCCGCAGGCGGTGGCCGGCGCGGTGCAATACGGGCGCGGGTGCTGGAGGAAAGCATGTACTGGCAGAAATGGTCTGAGAGACTGAAGAGGGAACTGAACCTCGACACGGACCCCGTTGCTGTGACCTTCGCGGGTCCCCAGGCGCCAGGGAGCAGTTCTACCAAGGAAAGGGTGTCCGTTTGCCAAGCCCTGAAGCGAGCGAGCGGCGGCGAGGCTGTCGTCATCACACGGGAGACCTGCGGCTGCCCCGGCGGCCTCGTCAGTCTCGGGCTCGGCCAGACTCCCCCGCAAGGGAAAGAGAGACTGGTGGATTTCCTCATCAACAAGGAGAGGGTCTACTGCTCCCGTGTTGCCATGCATCGCAGTCAGCAGACTGTCTTGCCACCGGTGGGAGTGGGGAGTCAAGTCTTCTTCTCACCTCTCTTCAAAGCCGATGCCTTGCCTGACGTCGTCGTGTTCATTGGGAAACCGGGATCTCTCCACCGTCTCATCACTTTCGCGGGCTACTGGGAAGGCGGTTCCATGAAGGCTGAGCTATCTGGCCCTGCGTGCAGGACCGGGGTCGCATACCCAGTGGTCACAGGTGAGATAGGACTGTCGCTTTTGGATTTTGGGGCGAGAAGGTTGGCTGACTTTGCCGAGGACCATCTTCTCGTCGCGATCCCTATGCATCGGATGACCGGTGTGATCTCCGCCCTGGACCAAGGGGTTGGCGGCGAGCGTGAAAAAGAGCGCGAGAGCGTTGAGCGAGCGATCGAGGAACTTGGTGGGGTAGCACCCGCCTGAAATAGTGATACTCAGCGGGACGAAAGGTCTGTTCGTGCGCCTCATTCGCACCCTTACCAAGGACAGAAATGAATCGACAGAGCACCGAGTCCAAGAAAACAACCGCCTTCGCCGGCCTACCAACAACTATCAGAGCGTGCGGGGACAGTACGGAATCGTCCTGAAACGGAACAGGGTACAGAAGGGAGAGTGAGGAACCGCGAGATGCCTTCGAAGTCTTTCGTGCCAGCATCTGCATTGTTGTTCCTGTCCATGCCCGGGTTCGCTACAACGATCGTGGCAATTTTTCAGAACTTGGGTGGAGAAACCAGGATTGTTCTGGGGGCCGATGGCCTTCAGGGAACCATGGACGGTCAGGGGCACCGCGGGCCTTGGCGCGACGAATGCAAGATCGCCCAGATCGGTCCCTATTATTACGCAGTCGCTGGTCCGCCCTACGATCCAACTCACGGATATGACGCCTACCGCACTTTGAAGCGGGCGTTATCACGGGAGGGTTCGTTCCAGGAGAAGGCGAACTGGTTCGAAACCACCGTCCTCCAAGAGATGAATGCCATCACATATTGGCCGTCATCGCTCCGCGCTGTAGGGGCGCTCGTCGTGAATTCAGCAGAATTCCCCGAATACTATAGAGCCGAGATTCTCCGAGACAGCCTCGGACAGTGGGAATTTGGACCGCGCACCGGGGTCAGAGATCAACTACCGATGAATACCCGAATCGTGGCGTTGGGTATCAACGATCACATCCGGATGCCCCCCGTTGAGTTGCTGGCGCGTCCGATTGATGCGGTGAAGGAATTGATCAGCGTGGAAGCGAAGGAGCACCCGGGAGAGGTCGGAGGAAGCATTTCGATAGTGGAGTTCACGCAGAAGGGGACCAGGTGGATTGAGCGGGGCGCGTGTCAGCAATAGGTCGTCCGCTTCGGGTGGCGCTGCGGTTTTAGCGCCAGCGCATCGCGGCCAGCTATGACACCAGGATGGTAAAGATAGGTACAGGGATGACGGGCAAGGATCGCATTCTCTCGAAACTGCGCGGCGAACCAACCGATTCGTTGCCTTTGATGCCGATCACGATGATGTTCGCCGCCGAACTGGCCGGCGTGCGCTACGCCGACTACGCGCGCGACCACCGTGTGCTGACCGACGCGCAGGTGGCGGTGGCGGACCGCTTCGGCTTCGACTACGTCTCGGCGATTTCCGACCCGGCGCGCGAAGCCTCGGACCTCGGCGCCGCAGTGGAGTGGTTCGACGACCAGCCGCCCGCGATTGTGGAGAGTTGCGCGCTGCTCGATGAGAAGAGCAAGCTGGCGGGTTTGCGCCTGCCCGACCTGTCCACGCCCGGACGAATGCGTGATCGTGTCGAGGCGGTGCGGCTGCTGGCGGAGCGCACCGGCGCGACGCGGATCGTCGAAGGATGGGTGGAAGGGCCGTGTGCGATGAGCGCCGATCTGCGCGGGATCAACACGCTGATGCTGGATTTCTTCGACGACCCGCCCTTTGTGGAAGCGCTCTTCGACTTCACAGTGCACATGGAAGTGGAGTTCGCACGGGCGCAGGTAGAGGCGGGCGCGACACTGATCGGCGTGGGCGACGCGGCGGCTTCGCTGATCGGGCCTCGGCTGTATGCGAGGTATGTGCTGCCCTACGAGCAGCGCCTGATCGCGGCGATCCGCGCGCTCGGCGTGCCGGTGCGGCTACACATCTGCGGCAACACCAGGCGCATCGTGGAAGGCATGGGCCAGACGGGCGTCGACATCATTGATCTGGATTCTCTGACGTCCTTCGGCCACGCGCGCTGCGCCATGCGGGAGACGCAGGTGCTGCTTGGCAATATCGACCCGGTGCGGGAGTTGCGCGATGGCACGCCTGAATCGGTGGAGGCGGTTCTGGCGGAGTGCTACAAGCAGGCGGGCGCGGCTTACATTTGCGGCGCCGGCTGCGAGGTGCCGCGCGGCACGCCGCACGCCAACCTGGAAGCGATGGCGCGGTTTGCGCGCAGCCGCTCGTGAAGCTCGAACTCCATCCCCGCGCGCGGCAGACGCTGGAAGAACCCTACCGGTTTTGCTGGATGTCCTCAGCACCCCGAGGTAACGTCCACATGGCTGGCGATAATGCCGCAGATCGTCCCGAAGCGCCGCCACCATTCCTACCATTCCCCTGGGGGGTTGAGTCCGGCGCGAATCGGGAGTACCATTCCCTACATCATGCAAGATCACACGAACTCAGTTTCCAGAAGGTCCCTGCTCAAGACCACTACGGCCGCCGGCGCTTCGGCTTTCACTTTTCTCCAGCCGCACCTGGTCCACGGCGCTGGAAAGGAGAAACTCCGGGCCGGCATCGTCGGATGCGGCGGGCGCGGCACGCAGGCCGTCGTCGATACGCTGACTGGCAATGAGAACGTAGAGCTTGTGGCCATGGCCGATGTTTTCCCCGATCACCTCGATAGCTCGCTCTCCCAGTTGCGCGATCCCAAGTTCCTCGGCCGCCACGCGGGCATCACGGTCGAGCGCGACGGCAAACCGCAACAGATGAGCGCCGAGGACCTGGTCGCTTCCATTCAGCCGCGAATCAAGGTAACGCCGGAATCCCGCTTCACAGGGTTCGACGCTTACCTGAAGTTGGTGAAATCCGAGGTGGATCTCGTCATGCTGACTACGCCGCCCGGCTACCGGCCTATCCATTTCGAGGCGGCGGTGGAGGCCGGCAAGCATGTCTTCGCCGAAAAGCCCATCGCTACCGACGCCACCGGGGCGCGCCGCTTCATGGCCGCGGGACGCCAGGCGGCTGAGAAGAGACTGACCGTCATGTCCGGCGCGCAGCGGCATGAAGACACGGCGTACGTCGAGACCGTCCGGAAGATCCGCGACGGCGCCATCGGCGAGGTGTTCGCCCTGTATTCCCATTACCTGAGCACGCCGGTGTTTCACGCGCAGGCGCGCGACCCGAAGTGGGGCGATATGGAGTGGCAGCACCGTAACTGGTACTCGTTCGTCTGGCTCTGCGGCGACCAGATTGTGGAACAGCACTTCCACAACATCGACTTCATCAATTGGGTAATGGACGGGCATCCGGTGAGCGTGACGGCCTCCGGCGGGGCGGCATGGCGCCCGCGTGCGCCCCTCTATGGCAACATCTACGACCACATGACTTCGGATTTCATCTACCCCAACGGCGTGCGCCTGAGCAGCCACTGCCGGCAGTATCAACGCGCCTACAACAACGTCAGCGACCTGATCGTCAGCTCGAAGGGCCGTAGCGCCGGGAACGATCTCGGGCCGAAAGGCATCAACTCCCAGGTCCAGGAGCACATCGATTTCGTAGACAGCATCCAGGGCAGGAAGCCGTATATCAACCAGGCGAACCGCATCGCCGAGAGCACGCTCACCTGCATCATGGCCCGCGAATCCGCCTATTCCGGCATGACGATTACCTGGGACCAGATCATGAGCTCGAAGCAGGACCTCACGCCGAAGGAGTTCGGATATGAGGTCAAAATGGAACCGGCGCCGCTGCCGGTTCCGGGAGAGTACAAGTTCGTGTGAAGCCTAGTCAGACGCCGTCTAGGATGCGGTCGAAACGGCGGCTTAGATCCTTGATGTACTCGGCGTCGCCGGCGGCGAGTTCCAGGGTCGCGGTTCCGCGATAGTCGATGTCCGCGAGCGCCTGGTGTACGGCCTTCCAATCGATCTCGCCTTCGAGCAGCGCCACGTACTCCGGCACGCGCTTTTTAATGGTCGGGTCGATCCGGTTGGCCCAGTCCTTGATGTGCACCTTCACGATCCGCTTGCCGAGAGTGCGGATCCAGTCCTGCGGATAGGCGTAGCTCATGATGTTGCCGACGTCGAAGTAGGCACGAAGCCACGGGCTCTCGAATTCATCCACGTACCGGGCGAATTCCAGCGGGCTGAGCAGGAACTTGTTCCCGACTTCCTCCACGCCGATGACGACCTTCAGTTCCGCCGCCATGGGGATCAGCAGGCGGATCTGGCGCTGGCTCCGCTCCCAGGCCTGGGCATAGGTGGTCTCCGGATTTACCACCGCGGGCACCAGCAGCACAGTGTCGGAGCCCCAGAGCTTGGCGTTGCGGAGGCTGGTGCGCATGCCCTCCATGCTCTTCTCGACCACCGCCGGGTCGCGGGAGGACAGGGGACTGCGCCAGTGTTCCGAGTTCATCACCGAGTGGATGCGGAGGCCGCTCGCTTTCGATGCGGCCAGCATTTCTCCGGCTTGGGACTGGTCGGGCATGGTGGGGCATTCAATTTCTTCGAAGCCCGCGTCGCGCGCGAGTTGAAATCGCGCAGCGACGCTGAGGGAGGCCGGCAGCATACTGAACTCCACGGCCTTGCGAATTGGCAGGCGGGTTGACGCCGCGGCGACAGCCAGCGGAGCGGCTGCAACCGACGTGATGAAGCCGCGGCGGGTCAGGGGCGTCATGTCCCGATTCTATAGCAGGCGGCCAAACAACGGCGGCCTGATGGCCGCGACGAATCGAAGCTGGCACGAGCGGGTTGAGGACGGTTTTCCGCTACGTTTCCTTCGGCGGAAACTCCTTGTGCGGCGGCGGATTGGTGAAAGCCGCGCGCCGCGCCGCGTCGAACGCCTCCACCCGGCCGGACCGGTAGGAGTCCACGCCCAGCACGATGCCGGCCATCACCTGATAGCCTCGCAGTACGTTATACACCGGCGACTCGCGGGTGCGCATGCAGTCCAGCCAGTTGTCGCCTAGCGTGGGACCGTTCTCCGGCAGGATGGAGACTTCGATCTGGCCGCCGTTGGCCTGCTTGAACTCGTCGAGGAACTCGCGTTCGGGCTTGACTACCGCCACCGTGCGAGCGCGGGGCTGCGCGGCTTGGGCCGGGTCGGCGCGCCGTTGGTCCCCCATGGAACTCATGGCGGCCTGGCCCTCCAGCACTTCAAGCGTCGCCCAGTTGCCATAGACGGTGAGCGGCGCCGACGTGGCGTTCGCCATGCAGGAGATCATGTTGACGCAGTAGTCGCCGGGGTATTCGATCATGGTCATGTAGGTGTCCGGCACCTCCCGGTTTCTCTGCACGTAGATGCCGCCGATGCCCACCGCGCGCGTGGGAAAGTCGAAACCGATCATGGTGGACATGGTTCCCAGCCGGTGGTACAGCAGGTCCCCGGCGTTGCCCGTGGAGTAGTCCCAGAACTTCCGCCAGCGGAAGTAGCGCTCTTTGCTGAAGCGCCGCTTGGGGGCCGGACCCAGCCACATGTTCCAATCCAGATTGTCGGGGCCCACCTTCGCATCCGGCCAGGAGTCATCTCCCACTCCGGGAATGGGATAGTCCCACATGCCCTCGCGCGTGTTGCGGTTGTAGCTGATGAGGCCCCAGACGATCTTCCCCATCTTGCCGGCCTTGATGTACTCGTTGATCTTCCAGTACAGCCGCGTGGCCGGCCCGGAACCACCCACCTGCAGAATGCGCCGCGTCTGGTTGACCAGGTCGTTGAGCTTGGCAGCCTCGGCCAGCGCATGGGTCATGGGCTTTTCGAGGTAGACGTCCTTGCCGGCCAGCAGCGCCTCGCGGGCCATGGGGTAGTGCCAGTGGTCGGGCACGGCCAGGACTACGCCGTCGATGTCGCCGCGCCGCAGAATCTCGCGGTAGTCGCGATAGGTGTTCTCCGCGCCGGATTGTTTCTGCGCGTAAGCCAAGCGCGGTTCCCAAACGTCGCACACGGCCATGAACTCGACGTCGTTCTTCTGCTGCTTGCGGTTCTTGAAAACCTGGAGCAGCGTCTGGAACTGCATGCCGTTGCCGATGAAGGCGAGGTTGATGCGGTCGTTGGCGCCCAGCACGCGCCCCGCGGATGTGACGGGTCTGGATTGCGCCCCCGCGCTGGCCGCGGAAAGCGCCGCAGCGGAAACCGCGACCTTCCGGGTCAGGAAGTCGCGGCGCGTGGAACCGTTACCGGCCATGTGTAGAGTCTCCTTCCAAGGTGCGCTATTTCGGGAACAGCTTCTGCAGTTCGTCCACGGCCACTCGGCGGCCGTACTCGCAGAGTTCGAAGCACTCGCAATGCTGGATCTTCTGACCCTGTTCGGCGCCATAGCGTTTTTCGAGCGCGGCCCGCACAGTGGCGGAAATCCGCCCGCCGCGCGTCTGCATGAGCCATTTCTTGCGCGCTTCGGGGTCCTTCGGGACGCGGTCGAGGTTGCCATCTACCCACGGCAGCCACTCGTACATTTGGGAGACCTGAGCGTCGAGTGCGTTGATCTTGGTTTCCCAGACATCGTCGATGCTCACGGCCATATCGGGCCGGAAGGGCGCGGGCTTCTGGAAGTTATCGTCGTAGTAAAGGAAGATGGGATTCCTGCGCAGCGCCGGCGCTTCGGGAACGATGTTGGGCACCACCACCATGTAAGCCGCGTCCTGCACCAGGACGCCGGTGTAGCGATGATCGGGATGGTAGTCGTTGGAGCGCGGCGCCACTACGATATCGGCGTTCCACTGGCGAATGGCACGGATCACCTGACGGCGCACTTCGAGCGTGGGCATCAGCTCGCCATCGTGGTTGTTCATCACCTCGTACTCGGCGATGCCCAGGCGGCGGGCCGATTCCTGGGTCTCCGCGAACCTGCGGCGCGCCAGGGCCGCGCCGCCCATCTCCTGGTGGCCGGCGTCGCCGTTGGTTACCGAAACGAATTTCACGGCAGCTCCGGCCTTGGCGAACTTGGCGGCGGTTCCGCCGAACTTGCCGTCGCAATCGTCCGGGTGAGCGCCGAACGCGATCACGCGGAGCTTGCCATCCTGCGCTTGCGCCATAGCGTTATTCGGGATGGCCAACCCGCACAGTAGCACCATGGTCGGAACAGTTCCAATCGACCAGAATATACGTTTCGACATCGGGCCTCCTCTCCGCGAGGCGCAACGTCCCGCGGCGGCCTGCGGCGCAAAGCGCTGCGCGCCGGCCTCTTGGGATCTTACCAGCAAGCGGGACACAGTAAGCCAGGATTTCTATTTTGCCATCTTGGCCAGCATCGATTGTACATCCAACCGCCTCCATTGGAGCCGTTTGGGTAGTGCGACAGATTTTTGTCGGACTACCGCCGTATGTTTCATCTTTTCGATCCCAACACCCGCCTCACGGAGGCGTCCGAAGTCGTTGCGGACCTTTTGGATTGTGGCTTCGCCGAAAGACCCGCTGTTCTTGACTTCCAGCGCTGCGGCCACCTAATGCGGCTCATACAGAACACCAGGTAGGGGTTCTTGGGCCTACGTCTGCTCGCGATGTCTTCGTACGTGGCGTGCCGGTCGAAGTCGATCTCATCATCCCGCATTGGGCCATGTCGGCTCCTCTGTTGGAGTGGGCCTTCGGCCCGCGAAACTTCATGAAAAATCGAGCGGCGGCAACGCCAGGCTTCGCCAGATTTTCGCTTTTTCGGGCTTCCCTATTCTCAACGGCTTAGGGTGCTTTTTCGACCCTGTCAGACGTCTCCGAATTCCGCTTTCCACTCCGCGCTACCCTGGCGGTACATCGCCGTCCGGCCCAGGATCGCGAAGAGCGTGCTGATGGCCGAACGCTCGGCGACGTTTTCCACCTTGCCGCTCTCGATCCGGCCGAGGAAGGCCTCGATGCCGTCAATCGTGATGTCGCGCGTAGAATTCATCGTCTCCACTTCACGCGGCGGCTTGTGGTGCACCATGCGCGAGCGCGAGGTCTCGATCACTCCCTTGGTTCCGGTGAACTCTTCGCCCACCTTGCTGAAGCCCGCCGTCGATATCTGGTTGGCCTCGTAATTGACGTGGATACCGTTGGGGAATTCGTAGCTCAGGCTCAGGTGGTCGGAGATCTCCATGGTGGTCCGCACCTTGCGGCCGCTCATCCCGTTGACGCGGATGGGCCGGGCGTTGAGGAACCAGTGCAGCACGTCGAAATTGTGGCAGTCCTGTTCCACAATGAAGTCGCCGGAATAGTCTTTGTAGCAGAACCAGTTGCGAATCTTCTCGATCTTGGGGTCTGGATACGGCACGCGCTTGAAGGGATCGGCGCCGATCCAGAAACCGCGCGCATTCACAAGGTCGCCGATCTGGCCCTCCCCGATGCGTTTGAAGGCTTCGAGATAGACCGGGCCGTAACGCTGCTGGAAGCCGACGGCAACATCCTTGTTCGGATCGGCCTTTCGTGCCGCCGCAATCACTCGCTCCACACCCGCCAGGTCCACACCCATGGGCTTCTCGCAGTACACATGCTTACGCGCCTGGATGGCCGCCTCCAGCATGCGAGGATGCTCGAAAGGCGGAGTGGCAATCACCACGGCATCCACATCGGAGGCCAGGAGCTTTTCGAAGTCCTTGTAAATAGCCGGCTTGTCGGCTTTGATTCGCTGCGTGGCCACTTCGATGCGGTCGTCGAAGAGATCGCAGAGCGTGGTGATGCGCGCTCGCGGGTCGGCGTTGACGATGGTGGCATCAAAGGTGCCGCGGCCGCCCGATCCGATCAGACCGACGCTGATCTTGGAATTGGCCTGGGAACCACGGACCGTCTGCGGCGCGACGATGGTCAAGGCAGTGGCGGCGACCGCGCTACCGTGACGAAACAGTTCTCGGCGGGAGAATGTACTCAAGGTGTGAAACCTCCAGGACGCATTATAGAGCATCATCGGCTCAGGGTCCGTCGATGATCTCCCGCACGGCCACCCCTGCAAAAACCCCACGTTAGACGCATCAGCAAGCCCTGCAAGCATTCGAGCAAAGCCGAGCGGGGCAGCTTGACTCTCCCCCGTCTCAGTTTTACTTGATGTCTCCGCCACTCCGAGGTAATGTCCACATGGCTACCGATATGGCCGCATATCGTTCCGTTTTCAGTTTCTGCCTGACGACGCCGTGGTCCGAGGAGGGAGGGTCGCGATCATTGGTGGTAAGGAGTTGTCGCCAAAAATCCCGACATCCGCTGCTGGCGCTGGCCTTCCTTGAAAGCCATCTTCCCAAGCTGGACGTGGCGGGTTCGGAATCCTGCGTTTTGCATCAGTCGTTCACGGACGGGTTTGGTTTTGAGGTCCGCGTCAGAAACCGCTGCCGAAAAGGAACCTTGGCCGTCAATCTTGAAGCTTCTTTTGTAGGGTGGAGTTCAGCGGTTGGTGTCTTCTGGCGTCGGCGGCCTGGGCGGCAATGAGGTTGAATCCATGGGCTGTTGCATCTGCTTCTAGTGTTGTCAGTAGGATTCGTGCGTGGTCTTGCTGGCCTTGTCGCAGTTGGAGGTCCGCGATGGCCATCGTCGCGTCAAGGTGGAGGTCGAAGAGCCCAAACTGTTTTGCCTCATCCAGGACACCAACAAGTTCCTTCTCCGCGTTGGATGGGTCTCCCTGCGCTGCACGTATGCGGGCGCTCGTGATGGCCACCGTGAGGCGGGCATGAAGGTCCTTGCTCCTCTGGGCGAGCACGGCTGCGTGCGAGATTGCATCCTGCGCTTTTGTGGCTTTGCCTTGGGCGAACAGAGAGCGCGCGAGGAGGTCTTCCGCGGTCGTCTGGCGTAACAAGGAGTGGTCCTTGGCGGATTCTTGGACGGCGTCATGAGCGAGCGTCTCTGCTTGTGGGGTGTGACCCGTTGCGAATAAGAGGTCGAAGGATGAGCGCCAACTTGCTGTTTGTGTGCTCCTTTTCCCGATGGCTTCGTTGATGGCACGGACTTCTTGACAGATCTTTGCAGCGCTGGCCAATTCGCCTTCCATGATTAGTAGGGAGGCAAGACTGTCCATCGCGTCAACCTCTTCAGCCTTCTGGTTGTTGTTGCGGGCAATGGCCACGGCGCCTTGGTAGAGCTTCTTTGCTCCATGAAGGTCTCCCTGCCAGACCAGGAGGTCTGCCTTTCGCTCCAGTGCGGTTCTTTCGCCGCTCTTGTCCCGAACGCTGGCAGCTACGGCGAGCGCCCGGTCGTACGCGGTGATGGCGCCTGTAATGTCGCCCCGCCTCGTCAGGATGTCGGCGATGTCGTTCAGCGCGGAGGCAAGATAGGTCGTGTTGCCGATTTGCGTGTAGAACCGCACGGTCTCTCGGTAGAAAAGGAGTGCTTCGTCAACGGCGCCTTCTTCTTCGAGCATCTCCGCAAGTTCGTGCTGTACGAGCGCCGCGCCCATGCGGTCTCCCAGGGCGCTGAAGGTATCTTTTGCTTCCCTGAATGCCGCCTTGGCCTTTGCTGATTCGCCAAGATCCTTGTACGCCATGCCGAGCCATCGTTTGGCCTCAGCGGCGAGCAATCGTTGTTGTCCTGATTGACTCTTGTTGATTGCGGCTTGGGCCGCTGTTCGTTGTCGCGGGCTGTCGTCGAGGAGTTCGGCTGCCTGTGCCTCTGACAGATCAATCCTTGGGTCGTTCCGTGCCGGCAGTGGCATCGTCCTGAGCTTGTTGATCGTCGCCATCGCTCCCGCTCCGTCCTCCGCGTCGGTTTGGGCGCTGACGAGTTGGAGCCCGTACTCGAGGTTCTCCGGAGAGAGGGCCCAGAGGGCTCGGTACGTCGTGATGGCCCTGTCGTAGTCATTGTCGATCTCGTAGCATCGCCCCCTGGCCCAGAGCGCTGGTTCGGGTGGTAGGTCGTTGGAGAGTTCTATGGCGTTCTTGCATTCTTGGTCGGCGCGTTCCTCGTACCCGAGCCATGACCAGGCGTCGGCCAAGGCGAGGCGGATGGCAGGGTTCTGTGGCTCGATGGCGGATGCTTTCTCGAAGAGGGCACGTGCGGCTGGGTAGTCGAGGAGGCGAATCTTTTGGCATCCTTCGTTGTATGCGAGTCTGGCTTGTGGGGTTTCGGGCGGTGGCGTGGGGAGAGCACAAGGGTGGAGTGGTTCATCGACGCCAGGGCGTGGCGGTTTCGTGGGTAGCGCGGCGACGGGTTTGAGCAGGGTGTAGCTGAAGATGAGACCTCCGATCAAGGCGATGGCAATGCCGAGGACGTGTACGCGCCGGCGGCGGGTTCGTTGGGATACCCAGTCGGTCAGCTCGCGCCCGTCGAGTTTTCGCGTGGTGTTGCCGTCGCGGACATATACCTCTTTCTCGTTCACGTGCACTACGTGTGCACTGCGACCGACGTCGACTCTACAGACCGTTCCCTCGGGCATGGTCACGAATGTGACCCTGATGCTCGATAGTGGCGGAGGCGTGAGATGGCTGTGAAAAAGGTCGCGAAGTCTGAGTTGGAAGCCGTCGGCGTTCTTCTTGCCGAGGTGGGCATAATCCCGCTCGACCCCTCTCACCTGTCCAGTATCAGTGACACCGATGAGAATGGTGCCGCCATTTGTATTGAGAAACGCTGCGATGGTCTTGAGGATCGCGTGAACGATCTTGGGGTTACTCGCTCCGGTCGTTGCGTCGAATCCGAGGCTCTCCTTGAATTCCACCTTGGCACCCTCTCCTTGCGCAATCACGCGACGGAGCAAAGAGCGGTCGTGCTGAGAATCGTCCATACTGAGGACCTTGACCGGGTGACCAGAGCAGTACATAGGATACCGCAGTCCGAAATCAACGAGGTGCGGCTCGCGATTTGCCGGCAGGAGACTGAAGCGGTGGTAAGGGAGGGGTAATTCATCCCCCATGACTGAACAATGCTGGCTGGAACTGCATAGGTCGCCTACTCGAACGGAATATGGGGCACCGCGCGGGCAACTGCATTGCCGACTTCCTCGCCAGACATTCGCTTGAAGCCAGGTTCCAACTTCTCCCTCGCGACATTGAGCGCATCGAGCAACCCTATCACCCAGGTGCCGTAGTTGAAGGGATCGGCGCGCAGTTTCATGCCTGTTTTGGTGGCGTGACGAAATCCCGTGTCAACGTTAGCTGTCTTCTTCAACTCGCGAATTTCGTTCGGCGTAGCGCCAGTCGCGCGGATTGCCCGCGTCAGCCTTCGTCAGTTGCAGTGGTGGGATGAACGCAGAGTCGTCTCGCCCGGCCAGGACAATCACAAGCGCCTATACCAGCCGAACCAGGTGATCGAGGTTTCGGTGATCGCCGAGTTGCGGCGGAAAGGCTTTTCGCTGCAAACCATTCGCCGCGTGCTGCGCTTCCTAGAAAAGGAGCTGCGGAAGCGGCTGAGCGAGGTACTGGCGCCCGATTCGGAAATACACCTGTTGACCGACGGGAAATCGATTTATCTGGAGGATGCACCGGAGCGCATTATCGATTTGCTGAAGGACGCACGGCAACCGATGTTTTTGGTCTGCGTGACGGATCAGGCCCGGCGTTTGGCGACTGCTGCTCAGAGGAAACCGCCGAAATCGGAAGCACTCAGCCCGGCCCGAAGGTCAAGAATTGGCTGATGAGGCCGCGCCAGCGGTCTGGCGGTGCCACACTTTTCACTCCCCATCGTGCCCGCCACGGAACCGCCGATGAAAAGGCGAACGGGGTGGCCGCAAAATGCTGCAGGAGGCCACGCTGGATTCGGACGACATGCCGTGGGGCGTGGTGGCCCACTATGGCGCCGCGCGACGGTGGTGCGGTTCCGGCCGTTCGAGCTGCGGCGCGAGTTAATCCGAATGAATCCGAATGATCCGAATTGATA
>PMYB01000130.1 GCA_003170915.1 Bryobacterales bacterium
CTTCTCAGGGATTGAACCAATACGTAACGAAGGTCGATCCCGCTGGCTCAAAGTTGATCTACTCGACGGCAGTTTCAGGCACCGGGAACACCACCAACGCAGGCCTGGCAGTGGATTCGATGGGCAACGTCTATCTCACGGGATTTGCCGGTGCGGCTTACCCCTTTACTGTTGCTCCTCCGGCTATTTCTACATTTTCGGACGCAATTGGCGTCATGCCCGCATTGCCGTTCCTCTCCAAGCTTGACCCGCTTGGGCAGACGCTCCTCTTTTCGGTTCCGGTCGGCGGCGGAGGCGTGGAGGTTGACTCGAGCGGAGGCGTGTATGTCGGTGGGGGAGTCGGTTCGCCTCAGCTCGCGATGTATATCGTTCCAGCCAACATTCCGGCACTGGCGGGCGTCCCCTCACAGTGTTTGCCCAACAATCTGACTATCCGGAGTTCCGCTTACGTTTCTCAGGTCGATTCCACCTCGGGCAATGTGCTGGGCTCGCAGTTCGTCGGAGGCTCCACGCTCACCACCTCCGCGGTCGCGCTCTCCGGGTCTACCTTGTGGCTTGCCGGAGCGACAAATCTGCCCGACTTCCTTTTCACGCCCAATGCCCTCACGCTTCCAAACTTCGGGCCGGGGCGGCTGGCGGGCGCCTACCTCGGCGCCGTCGACTTCTCACAGCCGCAGCCGCCCGCGGGAACGCCCCAGATCGGCTGCATCGTCGACGCGGCGGACCTGGCGGCGGCTGGGCCGGTGGCTCGCTATCAGCTCCTCAGCATCTTTGGAAGCGGATTGGGCCCCGCCACGGCAGCAAGCGCCACCGATAATTCAACCATCACGCTCGCCGGAGTCAACGTCGGCGTCGGTTCCGATTCCGCCCCGCTGCTGTACGCCTCTTCGACCCAGATCAACTTCGCCGTGCCGCTGGTCCCCTACAACCAGTCTTCCACTGTGATGCGGCTGACGGTCAACGGCGTAACCGCGCCCCTGCGCCAGCTTCCATTGACCTATGCCAGTCCCAGCCTGTTCTTGAATATCCCGCAAGCCTATCCTTCGAGCGGCAATTCGCCGGGATTCGTCGCGGTGGCTCTCAACGCGGACGGCTCCCTGAATTCTTCCACCAACCCGGCGCAGCTCGGGTCGGCCGTCTCGGTGTTCGTCAACGGCCTCACGCCGGACCCGCAGGTTGTAAGCGGTCCGCTTCAGCTCTACACGAACGACGGATGGTCGGTGACGAACATCGTTCAGGCGACTCCATTCGTTTTACGCGTGGACCTTCGGGTTCCTTCGCCCTTGGGGAATACTTACTTTTCCTGTTCCTCGTCTCTGTGCGCGGTGGGGTTTACGATTTACGATGTATCATACCCCGGGACCGTCGGCCAGTTGGATAGCTCGGACGCCGAAGCATTCGGAGGAGTCGTGTACGTCAACCGAAGCCAATAGCGCCGGGTGACCCCTAATCCATCGACGGCCCGAAGTAGCCTTGCGCCAGCGCGGGCTCGACTTCCAGGGCTTTGCTCCAGCAGGTGCGCGCTTCCTCGGATTTGCCGTTGGATTCCAGAATGCGGCCCAGGTTGAGCAACGCCTCGGGCATATCGGGCTGCTGCGCCAACGCGTCGCGGTAGAGGCGGACGGCCTTGTCGAGCTGGCCCGCCTTTTCGTACATCAGGCCGGTGTTGTAGAGCACCTCGGCGGAGCGCTCGCCCAGGTCGATCAGGCGCACGTGATGCTCCAGCGCGGTATCGAAATCGGAGGCCTGGATGGCCAGCGCGGCCAGCCCGCGGAGGGCGTCCATGGACTTCGGATCGTTGTCGAGCATCTTCTCGTAGAGGCGCTCGGCGTGGTCGCGGTCGCCCATGCCGGTGTAGGCCAGCGCCAGGTTGGCGTAGGCTTCGGGCCACTGCGGGCGATACTTCAGGCAGCCTTCGAAGGCCTCGGCGGCGCCCCGGTAGTCTTCCCGCTGGAGCCGCAGATAGCCCAGGCGGAAGCGGGCCTCATCCTCTTTGGGGGCCTTTTCGAGCACCTGCTTGTACCAGCGCTCGGCCTCCTCGGTCAGGCCGGAGTGCTCGAGCAGCAGCGCCACGTTCCAGACCGGGGCCAGCGCCTCTGGGTTGGCCTTTATAGCGCGGTCGTAGGCGGCGCGGGCGCCTGGTTCGTCGCCGAGCTGCTCGCGCACGATTCCCAGGTTGGTATAGGCCTCGCAGGACTGCGGGCGCAGCTTGAGCGCCTCGTCGTAGGCTTCGGCGGCCTGCTCCCAGCGGTCGGATTTCTGGTGCGCCAGCGCGAGGTTGAACCAGCCTTCGAAATGTCCCGGCACGGCGGAAACCAGCAGGGTGCAGAACTTGGCGGTGAGCCCGTGCTCCCCGGCGGCGCTGGCCCAGGCGGCCAAGCCCTCGAGCGCTACGGTGGATTCCGGATGTAGCTCGAGCAGGCGCTCGGAATGCTCGCGCACCATGTCGAAATTCTGCTTCGACATGCCGATCAGGATGAGGTTGGAGAGCGATTCCTCGGACTCCGGATTGCGTTTCAAAATGCGCTGGTAGAGCTGCGACGCTTCATCCGGATGGCCCAGCGACTGCATGGCGACGGCCTTGCCGAAGAGCGCGTCCTCGTGATCGGGGGAGAGTTCCAGGCAATGCTCGAAAGACCCCAGGGCCGACTTGGGGTCTTCCATCCGCAGTTGGCAGACCCCCAGGCCCAGTTGGGCCTCGAGCTGCTTGGGATCGAGCGTGCATGCCTTGTGAAAGGCCTCCGAGGCGCCGTCCCAATCGTCGCTGCGTTCCAGCGAGACGGCCAGGTTGAACCAGCCCATGGCGTACTGGGGTTTCAGTTGCGCCAGCATGCGATAACTTTTGGCGGACTCTTGGAAGTCGCCCAGCTCGAACTGGATGTGCCCCATGGCGCGGTAGATCTCGGCCGATTTTTCGTTAGCCGCCACCGCGCGCTGCAACTGCTTGAGGGCTTCCTCACGTTGGCCGGCGAGGTGCAGCGCGACCGCGCGGGCGAGATAACCCGGTGCGGACGATGGTCCGGCTCCGCTCCTTTCGGGGCTCTCCGAGTGGGCTGTCCGAAGACTCGTTATCTTGGTAGCGTTTCTGATTGCTGTGGTGCTCATTTCTCTTGATACTCCTTGTAGCCAAACGGTGAATTCTGCGGGTTGAAGGGCGCCAGGGCGACGTGAGGCGCGCCATTGGCGCGGACAGGCGCAAGCGGCAGGGCCACCACACAAGGCGAGGGCATGCCCCGCACGAGCGCGGCGAGGGAACGCCTCGGACTGGAAAAGCCGGCCAGTCCGGAGACGTTCCAGAGCGGGCCCCCCTCGCGGACAGCCGGCGCGTGTCCATTGTGGGGACTGCGCCTTGCGATCCGCGTTGCGCCGGGCCACTGGATTACGGTTGGGTTCACGCGCGCCAAGAACGACGGACACACTGATTCGCGAGTCGAGATGCGCCAACTCATAGCTCGGGGCGCGGCGGGTCCGTTCGACGTCTTTCGGATGTACAGGAACTGCCGCGCGGGCGACAGCAGCGGCGCCACCGGCCCGCGCGCCTTCAGCGGCCAGACGCAAACGGCGCCCCGGCGTGCCGGCCGGCGAAATCCGAAGCCGCGAGAGAGCCCCTGCACGCCGCCGGTTCTTTGAGGCGCCTGGATCTCCCGCGGGCGCCGATTATTAAGGAAGCCGGCTGCGCCCGGCGGTTCGATGCGGGCGGGGGCCATGCCGCCAAACCCGGCATGCACGCGAATGCCGGTATGCCGGGGGGCGCCGAAGCCGCGGTGTTCGCCGGCGGTCCCGAGTATGCGATCACGGAGCAGCGCGGCCCGAGCCCGCGGGATTCGCACCGGCAATTCGGTCCTTCGCATAGGCGCCACGCGCGCGGTTTTGCCCGCGGAGAAACGAAGGAGCGAGGAATCCGGCTGCCGCGGCTGGGAAGCTCCGGCCAGGCGCGAAAGACGCGGCTCGAGGTAGCGGTCGGAGACCGGCGAGATGCGCGGCGTCGAAGACACGGAAAGCGGGCGCAAGAACGGGAAACGCGTTCCACCAGCGGCTGGAATTTTCTCTTCCGGGAAACCACGGCGCGAGGAGGCGGAATCGAGCGGCAGGCTCGCGGCCGTAATCAGCCTGGGGTTTTCGCGCCGGCGCATGAGGCTCGAGATCTTGTTGGTTTCCGTCAGGCGGTCCATCCCGCGTTTCAGGCGGTACTGGTTGCCGTGCTCGCGCGAACAAAAATCTTCGCCGGCGCCGACCCAAATCCGGCTTAGCGGCTTGCCGCATAACAAGCAGGTTCTCGCGCTCATTTTCCGTTTAATTATAAGCAGACGATTTAAAAATTACTAGGATATATGGCGGGAATATCCGGACAGTATTGAAGGTTACACCTAACTATTAACCAATGTTATCAGTGGTCATATAAATGATACGACCAGATGCTAATTTTGGTAAATTAGCAAAAAAAACTAGTCTCAAACCAAAAAAATCTAGTAATATTATCGTGGATCGGCTCCGCCCGGAAAGGCTGGAACCAATGGAGGTCATCGCATGACTGAGTCCACTTTGCGCGCTGAACGTTTCGAGCCGCAATCTTCCGCGGAGCCCTCTTACACTTGGGCAGTTCCGCAAAAGCCGCTATCGGTGCGAATCCCCTTCGCCGTGATCGACCGGCTGGAACACGAAGCGGCGGAGAGTTTCCGCTCGCTGCATTCGCGCGGATCGGAAATCGGCGGGTTGCTGTTGGGGTACGTCTCGCCGGGAGATCCGGCGGTGGTCTCGATAGAGGATTACGAACCGATCGCGTGCGACTACAGCCGGGGCCCCCTGTACCGGCTATCGGATGCCGACATGGGACGGTTAGAGCGCGCCATCGAGCAGCGGCGCGCGGCCGGCGGCCTGGTGGTGGCGGGTTTCTTCCGCAGCCACACGCGAAAAGGGCTGGCGCTGGACGCCGATGACCTGGCCCTTTTCAAGACGCGCTTCGCAGATCCGCGCCAAGTGGCGCTGCTGATCCGGCCGTTCGCCACCAAGGCCAGCACGGCGGGCATTTTCATCTGGGAAGACGGCGCGGTGCGGGGAGAGGCGAGCCATCTCGAGTTTCCTTTCCGCACTTCGGAACTGACGGCGTCGAAGCCGGTTGAAGAGGCCCGCCAGCCGCTCCCGGAGGCTGCCCAGCCGGCGCCTTCGGAGGCCGCTGCTCCGAAACCGGCGGCGCGCGGGCAGATCGTCCCGATCGCGTCGCGGCGGGAAATCACCATGCCGGTTCCGCCTCCTTTTATAGAAGTGCCCGCACCCGAAATCGAGCCGGAGAAGAACCCGGAGCCGGTGGCCGCGGCCCCAGCCCCGGAGAACAACGCTTGGAATGCATTGCCGAGCATGCTAATCCCGGATGTGGAAGTGCCGCTGGCGGGCGGTCCACCGGCCGTTCGCCGGGACGTAAAAGTGGCGCGCCTGGCGGTGGCGGCGGCGGCCGGGTTTGTGGCGATCGTGCTGCTGTTTATCTACCCGGGCATCCTGCATCGGGACAGCCGGCCCGCGGTTTCCGCGCAGCAGGATTCTTCGCCGCTGGCCTTGCGGGTGGAGCACTCGGGCGGGGAACTCATGCTGACATGGAACCGCGAGTCCAGCGCCATCAAGAGCGCAACGCACGCGGTGCTGTCGATCTCCGACGGCGCGCAGCACGAGAACGTCGATATGGATCTGGCCCTGCTGCGCAGCGGCAGCATCGAGTATTCACCCTCCGGCTCCGACGTGGTTTTCCGGATGGAGGTGACGGGAGCCGACCAGACGAAAACCACGAGCGAATCGGTTCGGATACTGCGGACCCGGCCGTCGCCCATGCCGGAACCCGGGCAGCAGGCGGAGAGTTCCAAGGGCGCGCCGGCGCCAGCCGCGACGAAGCCCACGGGCGCTTCGAGCGAGGCCGACGCTCCCGAATCCGCGTCCGGCCAGGAGCCGGCGGCCCAAGCCGAGGCGCGGCCCACCACCACGCCCGCAAAACCGTTCAACACCGACTCGCTTTCGCAGAGACTGCGCCCGGTGCGTCCCACGGATATGCCCGACGCACCGGAAGTGGGCCGCGGAGGCGAGGCGGTGTCGCCGGCGGTCCCAGTCGGTGTGAGCGCCATGTCGGCGCCACAGTTGATTTCCGCTCCACCACCGCCGGCGACCGTGCCGCAGAGTGCTCCTGCCCAGGCGGCGAATACAGCCAGGACAAACCCGAGCGGCGGACAGGTCCAGCAGGCCCAACTGATTTCGCGCAAGGACCCCGAGTATCCCACCCTGGCCAAGCAATCGCGCGCGCAGGGTGAGGTCATCCTCCTAGCCACGGTTGGCGCGGATGGGAAGGTCAAGGACGTCAAAGTGCTGGCGGGCCATCCGTTATTGCGGAATGCCGCGGTGGCGGCGGTGAAGCAATGGGTTTACAAGCCGACGATTCTGAACGGCAAACCCGTGGAATCGGAAACCCGGATCTCGCTGAATTTCGTGCCGCGGTAGTAGCCCGCGCTCATGCCGGCAGGCGCAGGCGCGCCACGCACCCCGGCCCGTCCGTCCGGTTCTCGAGCGTCAGCGCTCCGCCATGGCTCTCGGCGATCTGCCGGCTGAGCACCAGTCCGATTCCCGAGCCTCCCGGCTTGGTGGTAAAGAAGGGCACGAACAGGTTGGCGGTGCCCGACAGTCCGGGGCCCTCGTCCTTGACCCAGATTTCCATCATGGTCCCATCGCGGCGCCAACCGATGCGCACCGTGCCGCTGGTGGCCAGCGACGCGTCCGTGGCATTGCGCAGCAGGTTGATGAGCACCTGTTCGAGTTGGTCCGGATCGCCCCGGACGGTCAGCGGAGGCCCCGGTTCCACCTCCGCCGCCAGGCGCGTTTCGGAGCTCACCGCGCGTCCCACGCAATCGGCGACGCTGAGCGGCTGCAACTGCGGGCGCGGCAGCCTGGCCAGGCGCGCGTAAGCGCCGATGAAGCGGGTGAGACTATCGGACCGCGAGGTGATGACGTTGAGCCCGCGCCGCATGTCCTCGCGCCAGTCCTCGGGCAGGCGGTCCCGCGCCAGGATGCTCTCGAGGCTGCCGGCGATGGATTTAATGGGCGCCAGCGAGTTGTTCAGCTCGTGGCCCAGCACCCGCACCAGGCGCTGCCAGGCTTGCAACTCCTGCTCGCTCAAGGCCTGGGTGAGGTCGGAGATGACCACCAGCTCGAGCGGCAGCCCGCGCTCGCGGATTCTGCTGCGGCGCATCCCCCAGCGCCCCGCGCCACCGGGAAAGGCGGCCTGCAAAGTGCTCTGCTGCGGGCCTTCCAGGCAGGCGGCCAAATGCAATTCCGCCGCCGTCTGGCCCAGCAGGCGTTCGGCCGTCGAGGCCAGCAGGCGCTCGCCCGCGTGGTTCACTAGCCGCAGCCGCTGGCGCTCGTCGAAGGCGAAGATGGCCACGTCGATTTCGCGCATGACGGTGCGCAGCAGGGTGGTGGCTTCCATGGCGCCCAGGCGCTGCTCGCGCAAGGTGCTGCCCAGGGTGTTGACCTCGCGCATCACTTCGCCCAAGGCGTCGTCGGGACGCGGCGAGCGGCCGCGCACCGAAAAGTCGCCTTCGCGCAGCGCGGCCAGCAGGTTGGAGAGCGTTTGCAGCGGAAACACCACCCGCTCCCGCACCGCCATGGCGAAGCCCAGCCAGGCGCATACGATCGCGAGCGTAAGGGTCCACTGCGTGCGGGCGGCGTAGTCGCCGGTCCACAGAATGATCAGAGCGCAGGCCGAACCCGGCAGTCCCGCCAGCAGGGCCAGCAGCACCACGCGTCCTTCATAGCTAAGCCTGGCGGATTTGCGGTGAGGGGGCATGGGATTGCCGGGGGTCACAAACCGTATCGTTGCAGACGCCGGTAGAGGGCGCTACGGCTCAGCCCGAGGGCATTGGCGGCATGGCTCACGTTTCCATTAAAGCGCGCCAGGGCCTTCTTGATGAGCAGCGCCTCGACCTCCTCGAGGCTCATCTCCTCGATGCGGGGCGGGCCTTCGCGGCCGGCGCGCAGCCCCAGGTCGGCCGCGCGGACGGTCTCGCCCTGGGCCATCAGCACGGCGCGCTCGACGGCATGGTCGAGTTCGCGCACGTTGCCCGGCCAGGGGTGCGCCAGCAGCGCCTTGATGGCGCTTTCGTCGAAGCCCGTGAGGGGCTTGCGGTAGTGTTCCGCGTGTTGCCGCAGGAAGTGCGACGCCAGCACGGAGATGTCTTCGCGGCGGTCGCGCAAGGGCGGCAGCCGGAGCTCGATGGTGTTCAGCCGGAAGAGCAAGTCCTGGCGGAACCGCCCCTCGGCCACCGCCGCGTGCAGGTCGGCGTTGGTGGCCGAGAAAATGCGCACGTCCACGCGGCGCGTCTTCGAGGAGCCCACGCGCTCGAACTCGCCGGCCTCGATGGTGCGCAGCAGCTTGGCTTGCAGGGCCTGCGAGATATTGGCGATCTCGTCCAGAAACAAGGTGCCGCCGTCGGCCATTTCGAAGCGCCCCACGCGGTCGACCTTGGCGTCGGTGAAAGCGCCTTTGACATGGCCGAACAGCTCGCTTTCGAAAACGCCTTCGGCCAGGCCGCCGGTGTTGACGGTCACCAGCGGGCGCGTGGAGCGCAGCGAAACGGAGTGCAGGGTCTGCGCCACCAGCCCCTTGCCGGTGCCGTTTTCGCCGGTAATCAGCACGTTGGCATCCGACGGGCCGACGCGCGAAATCACATCCAGCACCGGCCGCATGGCCGCGGAGTGCGCGATCAACTGCGGGAAACGCTCGGCGCGCAGGGCCCGGTTTTCGGCCTCGAGCCGCTGCCCTTTCCTCAGCGCGCGCCCCAGCTCGATCTGGGTCTTGAGAATGGCCGAGAGCCGCGCGTTGTCCCAGGGCTTCTGAATAAAATCGCGGGCCCCGCGCCGCATGGCCTCCACCGCCAGCTCGACCGACCCCCAGGCGGTCATCACGATCACCGGCAGGTTGCCGTCGAGGGTCTGGATGCGGTTGAGCAGGTCGAGGCCTTCCTGGCCTGAGGTGGTGTCGCGGGTGTAGTTGAGGTCCATCAGGACGGCGTCGAAATCGCGCGATTCGATGGCGTGCAAAGCGGCTGCTGGCGAAGTCACGGCCTCCGATTGATAACCTTCGCCCTTGATGAGGAACCGGAGCGCTTCGAGAACATCGGCCTGATCGTCGGCGATCAGGATGGAGGGCGCTTGGGGGTCGGTGGATTTCATCAAACTCTATTCATAGCGCAAAGCCACGATGGGGTCGATATGCATGGCGCGGAGGAATACCATGCCGAGCACGTTTTCGCGCGGCGCTCCCAGGGCCATCCGGATGCCGATTTCGTGGGTCTGCTCGGAAACCAGGTAAGCCATCACGCCATACACTCCGATGGAGGAAAGCGCCAGCGCCAGCAGTCCGAAGACGCCCATCCACACGGCCGCGTAGTCGATGCCGAAGGCTTCGTCGCGCCGCAGCGCTTCCAGGGTGGACACCAAGGTGATGGGCTGCTCGGGATCCACCGAGCGGATGGCCGCCGTGACCGCCGGCACGAGGCGCATGGGGTCGCCGAAGGCGCGGACGCGCCGATATCCATGCCGGTCCTGGGCGCCTGCACGTAAGGGACGTAGACCATGGAGACCGGTCCCGGTTGAAAACGCTTTGCGGCGCGTTGCCTACCACTCCCACGACGGTGAGCCATCGTCCGGCCTCCTCCGGAACACCGATCTGAATGCGCCTGCCGACCGGCAGCGCCTCGCCCGGCCACCAGCGCCGCGCCATGCGCTCGCTGATCACCATCGCGCGGAGACTATTAGCGCCGTCGGCCGCGTTCAACAAACGCCCGGCGAGGAGCGGAATGTGCATGGTCTCGAAATAATTCGCGCTCACCGCCTGGCAGGCGCCGCTCGCGGCCAGCGTTTGGAAGCCGCGGACCATCAGGCCGGCCCCCACCAGCAGCACCACGGCCAGCGCGATCTCTGCCGCCGCCAGCGTGAAGGCCAGTGCGCGGCCGTCGAGCGAGATGTCTTTGAATCCTAGGACGTGTTTTTCCACTTCGGGCGGCATGCCGGCCCGGTTCAGGTCGAGGCCCCAGCTTGCCACCAACAAGCCGAGGGCAGCGCCCACGAGCGAAAGCAGAACGCTTTCGGTGAGGAGTTGCGCCACCAGCCGCTCGCGGCCGGCTCCCAGTGCCGTGCGCAAGGCCACTTCGCGCGTCCGGCCGGTGGCGCGCGCGAATTGCAGGTTGGCGACGTTGGCGCAAGCGATCAGCAGCACGAACAGCACCGCGCCGAAGAGGATGAGGACGTACTGCCCGGTATAAGGGCCAATGAGAAACTGGCGCACCGGCAGCGCCCAAAAGCGGCGGTTCTTGGGTACTGGCGGGCGAGGCGCGCGCCGATGGCGTCGATCTCCGCCGCGGCCTGCCCCGCCGTCCGGCCCGGTTTCAGCCGGCCCATGGCTTCGAGTTGCCGCTTGGTGCGCGAGTGGACTTCGTCGGGATCCAAAGCCAGCGGTGTCCATAGCTCGGCGGCGATGGGGAATTCGGATTTCTCGGGCATGACCCCGACCACCGTGTAATCATAGCTATCCTGCCGGATGGGTTTGCCGAGAATTTCGGGGTCCGCGCCAAAGCGGCGCCTCCAAAGCCCGTCGCCGATCACCACCTCGTGCTGCCGGCCGGGCTGGTCATCGCCGGGTTGAAACGAGCGGCCGTGCGCGGGATGGACGCCCAGCACGTCGAAGAAATTGGCGGAGACCTGGTACCCCTTGACGCGCTCGGGTTCTCCCGCCGCTCCCACGATGTTGGCGCTCCCGCCCTCCCCAAACGCCATGTCTTCGAAGGAGGCGCTTTGGCTTCGGATGTCCGCGGCGTCGGCCGGGGTATCGCTGACCCAATCGTTGGGGTCGTCCGGGACTCTTTGCATCACAATTACCAGTTGGTCCAGGTGAGGCAGCGGCAGCGGCTTCCACAGCGTCGCAGATGCTGAAAGTGGCGGCGGTGGCGCCGACGCCCAGCGCCATGGTGACGACGGCGGTGAGGGTGAAGCCGGGAGCTTTGCGCAGCGTGCGCGCGCCATAGCGGAGGTCTTGCCAGAGTCTCATGTGTTCTCGGGGAAATGTGTGCACGGGAGCGGCCATCGGCAAGTCGTTGAAAATACAGGTGCTAGCGCAGGCAAAGTGTCCGATTTTGGGACGCGGCGCCGAGCGCGGAACGCGATCCGGCAGGCGCGGCCGCGGGGCTGGGATCGTTTCGCAGTTCGGGGTTCGTGGAGCGACAGTATCAGCACTACTTTGGAGATTTTGGGGTGGAGAATAGCCTGTCGCGCCACTGTGATAATGTCCCCTTTTTGCCCTCGTTAGAAATGTCCCCTAATCTGAAGACCTCTAAAGGAGGTCGGATTGGAGCGGACAGCGATGAGCAGCAAGGAACTGAGACGGGCAGGAGTATTGGCTCGAGTGGAGAAGGAAGCATTGAATCTGGTGAACGCGGCGGAGGTGCTCGGGCTGAGTTACCGGCAGAC
>PMYB01000098.1 GCA_003170915.1 Bryobacterales bacterium
CAGTGGATGATCGGCGAGCGCACGCCTCAACAGGAGCAGCATGTTGGTCAATGTTCCGAGTGCGGCGCGGAGCTGGCTCGTATGGAAGCCGCGCTCGAGCTGTTTCGCGGTTCGGTGCGGCACTGGAGCGGCCGGCAAAGGCGCGCCGAGCCGCCAGCCATCGGGAGCATTTCCCCGGGGCGGTGGGGTTCCAGTATCCAGCCGATGCGCTGGGCGCTGGCCGCCGCGGCGCTGTTGGTTCTGGCGGCGGTCCCGGTTTATCGGAGTGTACAGGATAGGCAGCGCCAGGCGGAAATCGCCCGGGCCGATGCGCTGTTGCTGGAGCAGGTGGATGCCGAGGTGTCGCGAGCGGTTCCTCGGCCCATGGAGCCGTTGGCGAAGCTGGTGTCCTGGGACTTCAGTTCCACCGAGGGACGCGACGAAAACCGCCGCGACACAACCAGAAACGAGGAGATTCGATGAGAACATACGGAAGCAAGTTAGGACTGATTATGTTGTTTGCCGGCGCCGTGGCGTTGGCGCAGCAGCCCCCGCAGCCGCAACAGCCGCCGCAACCACAAGCGATGGGCCCGGGCATGGGTGGCGGCATGGGCATGGGGCGCGGCATGGGCATGGGACGCGGCAATGGCGCCCCTTCGCCACAGCCCGGCCGGGGACCCATGGAACGGGGCATGGGCCGCTGGTGGAAGAATCCCGAGATGGTGGAGAAGCTGGCCGTGACCACGGACCAGCAGAAGAAGATGGACGACATCTTTCAGCAGCACCGCTTGAAGCTCATCGATCTGAATGCGTCGGTCGAGAGGGAAGAAGTCACCCTCGAACCGATGATGGCCGCGGATCAGCCGGATGAGGCCAGGATCGTCGCGCAGATCGATAAGGTGGCGCAAGCCCGCGCCGAGTTGGAAAAGGCCAATGCCAGAATGCTGCTGGGAATTCGCCGGGTTCTGACTCCCGACCAATGGAAGAAGTTGCAGGCGGAAACGCTCCGGTCCGGGCGTGGACCTGGAGGTCAACAACCTCCCGCGCCGCCCAAAGCCCGCTAAGAGAACCTGTCAGCCATCAGCTTTCAGCCATCAGCCGCCGCCGGTGTAGCTGAAAGCTGAAAGCTGATCGCTTTATGCCTGGAACGAGCTGCCGCAGCCGCAGGTGGACTTGACGTGGGGGTTGTTGAACTTGAACCCCGCCCCCTCGAGCGTCTCCACATAATCCACCTCGGCGCCCTCCAGATAGAGCATGCTGGCCTGGTCGATGAAAATCTTCAAACCATCGTAGGTGTAGGTCTTATCCAACATGCTGGGCTGGTTCTCGAAAGCCATCGAATAGCTGAATCCGGAACAGCCGCCGCCCACCACCGCGATGCGCAATCCCGCTGGGGCCGGCTCCTGCGAGGACATGATCTGCTTCACTTTGCCAACTGCTTTTTCGGTTAATTGCACCATGCGTTTAGACTCCTCATTACGGGCTTTGCCAGCTCCCATTATACAAACAGGATCGCATCGCTCCATTCCTCACTGGTTTAGATGTCTCGGAGAGGGTTTGGGTCGCGGAAAACCGTGGCCGAACTGCCGCGGGAGAGGCACGCACTTTTGGGCCGCGCCATTTGGCAAAATGAACTTGTAGGCAGGTGACTGAAACGCGAACTTGGCGGTGCGCGTCGGAAGCAGTGTATGGGGTCACTGACGGGCGCTCTACCATTTCCCGCGTTCGGTAGCAAAGTTCGGGCGAGATCCAGAGTGGACTACCAGAACACCTCGGAGGGCGCCTTGGTCCAACGGGCCCAGGCTGGCGAGGAAACTGCGTTCCGCGAGATCGTAGAGCGGTATCAGTCCAAAGTGTTTTCCATCATCCATGGCGTCGTGCGGCAGCGTAACGACGTGGAAGATATTGCCCAGCAGGTATTTGCCAAGGTTTACGTCTCCATCAAGAGCTTTGACTTCCGCAGTTCCCTGATCACCTGGATTTATAAGATTACGGTGAACGAGTGCTTCGATTATCTGCGCAAGCGGAAGGTGCGGAAGCTGGTCTACGAGAGCGATCTGAGCGAAGACGAAGTGCGGCGGGTGGACAACAGCGAGCCCCTCACCGGCCGCCAGGCGCCCATCGACGCCACCCTGGCCCGCCGCGATTATGTCCTGAAACTCCTGGCACGCGTTTCCGAAGAGGAACGTTTTTTGTTGATGTTGAAGGAGGTTGAGGGGTATTCGGTGGAGGAGTTGGCGGAAAAGACTGGTATGAACGAGAACACCATCAAGGTGAAGCTGTTCCGCGCGCGGCAGAAACTGGTCAAGGCGGCGCAGCGGCTGGATCGTGCTCCTGGCCTGGTAGCCGGGTAGTGGTAGGGGCCGGGTATACCCGGCCGGCAGGTACCCCGCAAGCGGGCATGCCGTTGAGGCGAGAGACTCGCAAGGGGAGGTTTTGAGGGTGGTAATTTACACTTGTAAGGGAAGAAACGTATGCACGGGGTAGTGATCGAGAGCCTCGAGGAGTACTTGTCCGGTTCGCTGGAACCGGCGGCTCAGCGGGATATCGAGGCGCACCTGAGCAACTGTGAAATGTGCCGTAAAGAAATCCGCGCCATGCGGGAAGTTTCGCAATGGTTCGGCGCTTTGCGGTCCGAAGAAGTCTGGAAGCCCGCCCCGGGATTTTGTGCCCGGGTGATGGAGCAGGTGGGCGAGCGGAAAGCCGTCCCCTCCTTTGCCAGTCTCTTCGCGCTGGATCTCGCCTTCGGCCGACGCCTGGTGTTTGCGTCTCTGCTCACCCTGGCGATTCTGGGAAGCTACCTGGTATCGCGCGAGACCAGGTATCCCAGTGGCCCTTCGCCGGAAGCCGTGATGGCGCAGGAGGAGTCTCCCGCGTTTGATTCCGCTCCCGCTCAAGACAACATGCTGGTCACGCTGACAGCTTATGAGTATTAGTCTTTTGGAGGGGGCGGCCACCGGGAGATCGTGGAACCCCAAGCTTGCCTGTGGGGTGACGCTGGCTTTGGTTTTCTTGTGCGGCGCGGCAGCGGGCGCGCTGGCCATGAATCTCGGCGTTCACAACCGGCTCCATCAACCGGCGTTCGATACCCCTGCCGGCAAGGTCCTGTACTTCGATCGCCTGCAGAAGGAATTGGACCTGACGCCTGCGCAGACCGAGCAGATACAGTCCATCCTGAACGATTTTTGGCAGTATTACCGCACCGTGCTTAGCGACAGCAAGGCGCGCGTCGAGCAACTGCTGAACGAAGACCAGCGCCGGAAGTTCGAGCGCCTGCTGCAAGAGCACGCGAAATAAGCCCGTAGGGGCCGGGCATGCCCGGCCCCTACCAGCTTTCAGCCGGCGGCTCCACGCAACGCGGGCTGATAGCCGATAGCCGGCAGGTTGACAGTGCCCCAGCCGCGCGAGCAAAATGGTTCTGGCAATATGCGGCATCTTCGTTTAATTTCAATACTGGCGGCTGTTACCGCCGCCCTCCTGCTGAACGCCTGCTCCCGCGACTCTTCCTACCCGGTCCGCAGCTATGCGCTGGGCGAAAAAGTCTCATTGGGGCACATCATCTACACGGTCTACGAAACCCAGTGGGTGCCCCAGTTTGGCGACGGTCCCACTGCGCGGATTCCTCAGCACCGCTTCTTCCTGGTGCGCATGGCCGCGGTGAATAGCGGCGGCGCCGACCTGATTGTGCCCAATGTGACCATTGAGGACGACAAGGGCAACAGCTACCCCGAGCTGCGGAACGGAGACGGCGTGCCACAGTGGATCGGTTATTTGCGCCAGGTGAAGCCCGCGGAATCCGCGCAAGGCAATCTGCTGTTCGACGCCCCGCCGGCGCATTATAAGCTGCGCGTCACCGACGAGGACGGAGATCACACGGGCTACATCGATATTCCGCTGTCGTTCGGCGCCGAGGTCCCCTCCTCGGAAGTGCCTGTCCCGGGCGGCGAGAAGAAGCAATAGCGCGATCCGCATTGCCGCCCTGTCAAGGGCTCCGGCCGCAGGCGCGCGCCTATTTCTTGGTGTTCAGGTAAGCGATGATATCGGCCATCTCCTGGGCTGAGAGAACCTGCCATTCTTTGTTTTGCGCGACCATGCGGGCGAGCATTCCGGAGCCGTGCTGCCACAGTGCGGCGACCATCGAGAAAGCCGAGAACCGACCCGCCTGGACGGCCAGGTTCGGCGCGCCGGTATCCACCTGCTCGTGGCAGGAGGCGCACAGCTTGGCTTCGAACACCTGCTGGCCGCGAGCGGCAGCGCCCACGGGATTCTGCCGGCCGGAGACGCCGGAAAGGTAAGCGTACAAATCCGCCGCCTGCTCGGGGGTGATCCGCGGTCTTTCGATCCCCGCCGCATCCACGGCTTGCCACATTTTCGTGGCGTGGCTCCACATAGCCGCCGCCATCGCGTCTGGAGAAGAGACTGGACCGGAGCTTCCCGCCAGCGCCGGCGCCGATCCGCCCTGGCCCTTGTCGCCGTGGCAAGAGGCGCACTTGAACGAGGCAAAGAGCTTTTCTCCATTGGTGGCCGCGCCTTGAGGTTCCCCTTTGGAGCAACCCGAAAGTGCGGCAAGGATCGCCAGAGCCAGAGCAAGAACGAGAAGAGATCGCATCATATGGTCTACACCGCTCCACACCGGGAGTTCCATTGTTGGACTCCCAGGTCCCATTTAGTATACACCGAGCCAGATTCGCCTTGCCGCCCTGCCAAAGGCTTAGAATTTGAATATGTGGGCCATTGCGGCGGCGCTCTTCTTCTTCCAGGCCTCCGATTTCAGCTCGGTGGGGATGAAGGCCCTCGAGGAAGGCAAGTACGAAGCCGCCGTTCAGGCTTTTACCAAAGCGATCGAAGCCGACGCCAAGGATTACTTCGCGCATTTTAATCTCGCCATGGCCTACGGCTTCCTGCACAAGGATGCCGAAGGCATCGCCGAATACCGCAAGACGCTCGAGCTCAAGCCCGGGCTGTATGAAGCCGAGCTGAACGCGGGGATTCTGCTGATCCGCCAGAAGAATCCCGCCGAGGCATTGCCGCTGTTCGAGGACGCGGCGGGGCAGAGGGGCAAGGAGTTCCGCCCCCGCTACTACCTTGCCGAAGCGCAGCTTCAGACCGGAGCCCCGGCGAAAGCCGAAGAGAATTACCGTCTGGCTCTGGAGCTGGATACTAAGTCGGCCGGAGCGCAGCTCGGGATGGCCCACGCGCTGGCGCGGCAGGGAAAGCTGGCCGAGGCGGCGCCGCATTTCCGCCAGGCGGCCCAGCTCGACCCCAACTACCGCGATGGGCTCCTCGAGTTGGCCGTTCTCTACGAGAAAGACAAGCAGTCGGCCGAAGCCATCGCCATTTACCGCGAGTTTCCCGAGAACGCCGCGGCCCAAGGCCGCCTGGGCGAGCTGCTGCTCGAAACCAAGGAATACGCCGGCGCCATCCCGCATCTCGAAGAGGCCTACGCGAAGGATTCCACCCAGGAAAACCGCGTGGCGCTGGCGGTGGCCTATTTGTTCGACAAACAGCTCGACAAGGCGCTGCCACTGCTCGAAAAGGCGGTGGCGGCGGAGCCTTCCGACTACGACGTGCGCATGATGTACGCCCGCGCCCTCCGCGACAAAAGGCAGTTCCCGCCGGCGGCCACCCAGTTTTACGAGGCTGCCAAGCTGAAGCCCGGCGAAGCCAAGACTTGGAGCGAGCTGGGCGGCATGCTGTACATGATGGAAGAGTATCCGCAATCGCTCGCGGCCTTTGACCGGGCGCGGGCGTTGGGCGAGGACATTCCCGGAAACTGGTTCCTTCGTGCGATCATCTTAGACAAGCTTCATCAAGTGAAGCCCGCCCTGGAGGCCTACCAGCGGTTCCTCTCGATGAGCCAGGGGAAGAATCCGGACCAGGAGTTCCAGGCGCGGCAGAGGGCCAGGATCTTGCAGAGGGAGCTGGAGAAGCGGTGATGCGGACGCGATTACTGCCGGCGGTGCTGATGTTGGGTTGCGCGTGGGCGGGGTGCTTGCGGGCGGACCTGAAACCGGCTCTCGCGGAACCCAATCTGGGAAAGCGCTCCAAACTAGCGCTGGACAATGCCGCCGTGGCGTTGAAGGCCGCGCGGGAAGCGTATGGGCAAGGCGAGAGCGAAAAGGTCGCCGCCGCTGTCGACGAAATCCAGCAGTCCGTCGACCTCGCGTACGATTCCCTCGTGAAGACCGGCAAGAACCCGCGCAACAGTCCGCGATGGTTCAAGCCGGCCGAGATCTCGACGCGCGATCTGTCGAAGAAACTCGACAGTTTCCAGCGGGACATGGATTACGCGGACCGGCCGCTGCTGGACAAAGTGAAGGCCCGGGTCCAGCAGGTGCACGACGAGCTGCTGCTGGGATTGATGGAGGGCAAACGAAAGTGAAGACCCTGCTGTGGTGTCTGTTGCTGGCGGCGCCGGGATACTCTCAGGGTCTCGCGCACCGCGATTTTCTCACCGCCGACGAGACCGACCAGATCAAGGAGGCGCAAGAGCCCAACCAGCGGCTCAAGCTCTATGCCGGTTTCGCCAGGCAGCGCGCCGAAATGGTCAAGAGCCTGCTCGCCAAGGAAAAAACCGGCCGTTCGATCCTCATCCACGACGCGCTGGACGATTACTCGAAGATCGTCGATGCCATCGACGACGTGGCCGACGACGCCATCGGGCGCAGGCTGGACATCAAGCTCGGTCTGGGAGCCGTGGCATCCGTCGAGAAGGAAACGCTTCCCGTGTTGCAGAAGGCCCAGGACGGCCATCCGAAAGATCTGGAGCGTTACGATTTTGTGTTGAAGCAGGCCATCGAAACCACCGCCGACAGCCTCGAAACGGCCGAGGAGGACCTGGGCAAGCGCGTCAAGGACGTCGAAGCCCGCCAGCAGAAGGAAAGGAAGGCGCGGCAAGAGGCCATGACGCCCACCGAGCGCGAGGCCGCCAAGGCCGCCGACCAGAAGGCCGCCGACGACGAGGACAAGAAGGAGGAGCAGAAAAAGGCAGCCCCCACCCTCATGCGCCCCGGCGAGAAGAAGCAGTAGCGCCTACCACGTCTTCTCCCACACGCGCACGATGGGATATCTTCCGGCATCGCCGGCATCGTACTTGGATTGCTGAAGCCACCATTCGAGGCGTGCCTGCCGGTCCGCCGCGAACTTCGGGTCCGACGCCAGCCGCTCCTCGAATTGCTTCCGCAGCGCTGGCGAATCGGCCATCATGCGCCGCGCGATCGGTTCCGAAAGGTATTCGCCCACGCCGCCGCGCCCAGAGGGCACCCCGCCGCCCTCGAACACCTGGTTCATCAATCCCCAGCGCGCGAGGGAATCGGGGGCTTGCGGTTCCAGCATCGACAGAATCAGGCGCGCGCGGCGCTGCCGCATGGGAATCCAGTACGACCCCGCCGGAAATGCGACCTTTTCCCGCACCGGCTTCACCTCGAAATCCACCATCACGCGGCCTTCGAACGGAGCGCCTGCAAACTTCGTCCCCGTGAAGCGGTAGGTTTCGAACTCCTGTTCGATGGGCTTCGCGGTGCGCTCCATTTCGATTCCGTGCAGCGCCAGCAGGCCAGCCAGATCCATCCACGCCGCGGGAAGCAGGTAGCCCAGCGGCATGCGCGCCTCGACGGTGGTGTCGATCTGGTCGTGAATGCGCGTGTCGAGATCGTCCGGCTCCCCCAGATACCGGGTGACGGCGGCGCCCGTGACCTCGCTCTGAAACTGCCCGGATTTCAGCGCGTGGTATACCAGCGGCCGGCTCTTGTCGCTCACCTTTCCGGCCAGGTAGACGGGCGATGCCGTCCGCACACCCGCGCGCGACGCCAGCTCGCGATCCGCCTCCCGCACGGCGCGCCGCAAGGCTTGGGGATCGGCCGCAATGATGTCGATGGAGTGCCGCATGATGTCGTAGTTCGCCCAGGCGCGCGTTTTCGCCGCCTTCAAGCTATGCGTCTCCACCAGCAGGGAGGGGCGGTTCTGCGCGGCGGCGTACAAATGCGAATAGCGCGGCGAGAACACTTCCATGAAGAACTCGCGCCGGGGTGCCCCCTGGGCTCCGGCCGAACGCAAGCCGCCGTAGGGCGCCACCAGGTGGCCGTCCGCGGCCATGCGCCGGTCGAGCTCGGGAATGAATTTCTCCCGTACCCAGGCGCCCGCCGGCTCCGCCAGATCCTGGTTGCGCGCCATGTCCCACGTCACGTCGTATTGAAAATCCGATCCGTCGGTGACGTGGTTATCGATGAGAAAATCGGGCGTCCACGCGTTGAACAGCCGCAGCCACGCGCGCATCTCGGGCGTGTCCGCCTTGATGTAATCGCGGTTCAGATTGAGCCGTTGCGCGTTGGCCCGCAGCCCGGTGGACTTCGGCCCGTTCTGGCTTGGCCGGTGATAGGGACTGAAGTTCTCGTGCCCATCCACGTTGAACACCGGAATGACGACGAAGATGGCATGGTCGAGCCACGCGACGTAGCGCTTGCCGGCCGTCATGTCGCGGACCAGCATCAGCACCGTATCTTTGCCTTCGATTTCGCCGGCGTGAATGCCGCTTTGGATCATGACGATGGCCTTGTTGGTTTTGGCCGCCGCCGCGGGTGTGAAAGCGCGGTCCCGCGACACCACGATGGCGATCATGGTGCGCCCCTCGGGTGTCGTGCCGATATCCAGCACCTTGACGAACCGCGAGGCGCGCTCGAAGCGCCGGGCCAGCTCGACGGCCTCGGCGTACGGCGCCGTCTCGTTCCAATCCGACTTCTCGCCGGTGGTAAGCAGATCGAGCGGAGCGTCCTTGGTGCTGGCCGTCAGCGAGGCCGCCGCCTTGGCCGCGGCAGGCTCGAAGGCCGAATGCGGCGCCAGGGCATCCTGGGCCAGGCCGAGAGCGGCGAAGGCCAAGGGCAACGGAATCAGGCGGAGCATGAGTGGTATGGTATCTTGTGGCGCAGCCTCTCAGGCTGCCGTGTCGGCACTCATGCCGACACTCTTTCCTGGCCGCCGAAAAGCGCGCGTCCCCACGAGTGAAGCCACGGCTCGCACGAGTGCGCGTGCCACCCCTGAATCCTCATGCTGGCCGGCGCCAATTCCCAAATGAAACGGAGACCTATGAGAGATATGACCAAGAAACTTCCTGAATTCAAGAACGAAAACGAGGAAGGGGAATTCTGGGCCACTGCGGATTCGACGGAGTACGTGGATTGGCAAGCGGGAAAGCGCAAGAAACTCGTTCAGCTCAAACCGGCTCTAAGGACGATATCACTGCGCCTGCCGGTCGCCATGATCGAGGATCTCAAAGTACTGGCGAATCGGCGCGACGTTGCGTATCAGTCTCTGCTCAAGGTTTTCCTGGCCGAGCGACTGGCGCGCGGGCGCCAGCCGCGGCCGGAGTAGTGCCCGGTTCGTCGCGGCTCGGAAAGGGCTTCTGAGCCGCAACCGCCAGGGAACGGTTGGACAGGTCCTTAGTGAGCCGCACCCCCCTAATCCATCGACGGTCCGAAGTACCCTTGCGCCAACGCCGGCTCCGCTTCCAGGGCTTTGCTCCAGCAGGCGCGCGCTTCGTCGGATTTGCCGTTGGATTCCAGAATGCGGCCCAGGTTGAGCAGCGCCTCGGGCATATCGGGCTGCTGCGCCAGCGCGTCCCGGTACAGGCGGACGGCCTTGTCGAGCTGGCCCGCCTTTTCGTACATCAGGCCGGTGTTGTAGAACACCTCGGCGGAACGCTCGCCCAGGTCGATCAGGCGCACGTGATGCTCCAGCGCGGTATCGAAATCGGAGGCCTGGAGGGCTAGCGCGGCCAGCCCGCGGAGGCCATCCACGCTCTTCGGATCGTTGTCGAGCATCTTCTCGTAGAGGCGCTCGGCGCGGTCGCGGTCGCCCATGCCGCTATAGGCCAGCGTCAGGTTGGCGTAGGCTTCCGGCCACTGCGGGCGATATTTCAAGCAGCCTTCGAAGGCCTCGGCGGCGCCCCGGTAGTCTTCCCGCTGGAGCCGCAGATAGCCCAGGCGGAAGGCATTCCCGGCATGGTGGCATCGCATGATACCCTAGAATCATCCGCGTCCGCTGGAGGAACCATATGCTCATGCGTACGCTCTCGCTCATTCTCTTTACAGGACTGGCTTTCGCGGCGTCCGCGTTCCCTGTACTGACGTATTCCACCTATCTGCGCGACAGCTTCACTCCCAAGGCGATCGCCGTGGATTCATCCGGAAACATCTACGTGGCCGGAAACGCCATCGTCGATCCGGCGACGTCGCAGACCACCGTGCTGGTCGTGAAGCTCAACCCGCAAGCGAGTCAATGTCCCTACGTGCGCTATCTGGGCGGCTCGGTCGGCGACTACGCCAACGCCATTGCGGTCGATGGCACGGGCAATGCGTATGTCGCGGGTTCGACCGCATCTCCGGATTTTCCCGTCACTGGCGGCGGCAATCTGGGGACGGCGCCCGCGGGTCAGTCCAGCAAGCGGTCCTTTGTGGCCAAACTCGATGCTAACGGCGAACTCGTGTTCTCCGATCTCCTGGGTGGCTCGGCTGCGAGCGCCGCACTGGCCGTTGCGGTCAACGCGGCAGGCCAGATCCTGGTAACCGGCACCAGCGTATCGTCGGGGTTTCCCTCGACCCCCGGCGCTTACAGCGTAACCAACAGCGCGAATCGTCCCTACTTGCTCGAGCTCGACCCTACCGGCACGAAAACCGTCTTCGCCGCGACCGGAATCGGCGGCAGCGCCATTGCCCTCGGCTCATCGGGCAACATCTACGTCGCGGGCACTACTATTCTGCTCGACTATCCGACCACGCCGGGCGCTTATCAGACCGCGTTCCCGGCCTTCCTCACCTGCGGCGTTTCTGTTGTCTGCATGACGTCTTCTCAGGGATTGAACCAATACGTAACGAAGGTCGATCCCGCTGGCTCAAAGTTGATCTACTCGACGGCAGTTTCAGGCACCGGGAACACCACCAACGCAGGCCTGGCAGTGGATTCGATGGGCAACGTCTATCTCACGGGATTTGCCGGTGCGGCTTACCCCTTTACTGTTGCTCCTCCGGCTATTTCTAC